>NZ_DYZD01000151.1 GCF_020741345.1 Nocardiopsis listeri | reverse complement strand
GGATCACCACGTTGGGGTGCCCCGCCAATCGCGCGGTCAGCCGTGCCTCGCGACGGAACCGGGCCGCGACCTCGTCGGAGTCCGCGCGTCCGGGTTGGATCAGCTTCACCGCCACCGGCCGGTCCAACAGCTCGTCCACGGCCTGCCAGACCTGGCCCATCCCGCCCGCGCCCAGCTTGGACAGAAGGCGGTATCGGCCGCCCAGGACCCTCTCCTCCGGCACGCGTGACCCCCTGCGATCGGACTGAAAAACCCTCGCCCCTGACCGATGGCGGTCACGATGGCCTACGGGGCGTAAGCGTACAACCGCTCCCGACACGGTGTTCGGAGTGCCCGCGGGCACCCGGGTCCGCTGGAGTCCCCGTGAGGGATGGAGCGCCGCAGCGTCGAGCCCGATCCCCCAGGTCGAACCCACGACGAACGCCCCCGTACGCCGAGCGTACGAGGGCGTCCCGATCCTCCACGACCACTACTCCGCGCGCCAGCCGCCCTGGCGGTCCTCCAGGTTCAGCGCCGTGGTCACCAGTGGCACGTGGCTGAAGGCCTGCGGGAAGTTGCCGACCTGCCGCCCCGCCCGCGGGTCCCATTCCTCGGCCAGCAGACCCACGTCGTTGCGCAATGACAGCAACCGTTCGAACAACTGCTTGGCCTCCTCCTGGCGACCGATGGACAGCAGCGCGTTGGCCATCCAGAAGCTGCACGCCAGGAAGGCGCCCTCGTCACCGGGCAGTTGGTCGGCGGAGTCCTCCAGGTCGGTGCGGTAGCGCAGCACGAACCCGTCCACCATCAGGTCCTTGCGGACCGCGTCGATGGTGCCGATGACCCGGGGGTCGTCGTAGGGCAGGAACCCGACCTCGGGGATGAGCAGCAGGGCGGCGTCCAGCTCTTTGCTGCCGTAGTACTGGGTGAAGGTGTTGCGCTGCGGGTCGTAGCCGTATTCGCACACCTCGGCGTGGATGGTGTCGCGCAGGGCCGTCCACCGTTCGATGGGACCCTCCTTGCCGAACTCCTCGATGCTGCGCACGGCGCGGTCGGCCGCCACCCATGCCATCACCTTGGAGTGCACGAAGTGCTGCCGCGGCCCGCGTACCTCCCACAGGCCCTCGTCGGGTTCCTCCCAGCACCACTCCAGGTAGTTGACCAGGGACCTTTGCAACCCCCACAGGTGGTCGCCGCCACGGATCCCGGATCGTCTGGCCAGGTGCAGCACGTCCATGACCTCGCCGTACACGTCGAGCTGGTACTGGCCCACGGCGGCGTTGCCGATCCGTACCGGGCTGGAACCCTCGTAGCCGGGCAGCCAGTCGGCCTCCCACTCGGTGAGCCGTCGTTCACCTCGGATGCCGTACATGATCTGCATCAGCTGGGGTTCGCCCGCGACCGCACGGACCAGCCACTCGCGCCAGGCCTGCGCCTCGTCCTTGTAACCGGAGCGGATGAGGGCTTCCAGCGTGATGGTGGCGTCGCGCAGCCAGCAGTACCGGTAGTCCCAGTTGCGGACCCCTCCGATGTCCTCGGGCAGGGAGGAGGTGGGAGCGGCGACGATGCCGCCCGTGGGCTGGTAGGTGAGGGCCTTGAGCACGATGAGGGAGCGCACCACGGCCTCCCGGTAGGGGCCTTCGTACCTGCACTGGCTGACCCACTGTTCCCAGAAGCGCTCGGTGCGCGAGAGCGCCTTCTCGGCGTCCAGGTGGTCGGACTCCTCGATCTGGGAGGGGTGCCAGGTCATCACGAAGGGGATCCGCTGGCCCTCGTTGACGGTGAAGGTGGCGTCGTGGGTGAAGTTGTGCCCCTTGAGGTGGACGGGGCTGCTGAGCCAGACGGCGTCGGGTCCGGCGATGGCGACCAGTTCGGCGCCGGTCCGGTGCACCCAGGGGACGACGTGCCCGTAGTCGAAGCGGATGCGCAGCTCCGTGCTCATCTTCACGGTGCCGCGCACACCCTCCACGATCCGCACGATGTGCGGGGCGCCGCCGCGCGGTGGCATGAAGTCGATGACCCGCACCGTGCCGGTGTCGGTGTCCCATTCCTGTTCGAGGATGAGGGTCTGGCCCCGGTAGCGGCGCCGGTCGGCACGGGCGGTGCCGCCGGCGGGGCGCAGGCTCCACAGGCCGTTCTGTTCGTCGCCCAGCAGGGCCGCGAAGCAGGCGGCGGAGTCGAAGTCGGGCAGACACGCCCAGTCCATGGAACCGTCGCGACCGACCAGCACGGCTGTCTGCATGTCGCCGATCATTGCGTAGTCTTCAATCCGGCCGGGCACGCGGCACACCCCCATCACGTCGTCACGAGTACGCGGTAGGCGCCGATGCCCCCGACCGAACAAGGGGTCTCGCGCCGTCGCGAACCGCTGCGCGCGCGTCCGTGCGCACGCCCCCTCGGGGTTTTGTCGCCCGACCTCTCCACAGGTCGGGGCGCCGTTCGGACCACTGTCCCCCCGGTCGTCCGTCGCTGCCTTACCCGGTTATGTGCCCAGGTGAGGGCGGCCGAAAAGAACGGTGGGAGAAAGTGCCGAACTCGGCCCTCGCCGTTTACCGCGATCCCCATCCTCCACGCTCCATGCGGCCGTTGCCACCCATGAGTGCACGTGCATATGCCAGTGCGTGGAAGTATGGGATGAAATGGGGAGTTTTTCCCTAGAGAAGTTATGTCGTGGTGATCATCGATGCGCCTGCTCCGGATTCCCTTCGCCGGGGGAGGCCGGCTCCGGCATTCGCATCATCGGCAGGAACACCTGCGCCAGGGGGCCGATGGCCACCATGAACACCACGGTGCCGATCCCCACCGTGCCGCCCAGCAGGAAACCGGCCAGCGCCACGGTCAGTTCGATGAGCGTGCGGGCGAGTCGAACCGAGAGTCCGCGCGCGGCCAGCCCGGTCATGAGTCCGTCCCGAGGTCCGGGCCCCAGCCCGACCCCGATGTAGCAGCCGGTCCCCACCGCGCACACCAGCACGCCACCCACCAACAGCGACACCCGCCAGAACATGAGGTCGGTGGTGGGCAGCAGCCACAGGGACAGGTCCGTCGAGAGTCCGATCACGACAACGTTGCTCAGCGTGCCGATCCCGGCCTTCTGGCGCAGCGGGATCCACAGCAGCATCAGCAGTGCGCCGATGATCACGCTCCAGGTGCCGATCGTCAGCCCCGTCTGCAGGGACAGACCCTGGTGCAGCACGTCCCAGGGCGTCGCGCCGAGGTCGGAGCGGATCAGCATGGCGCCGCTGAGTCCGAACAGGTACAGACCCAGGTAGAGCTGGGTCAGACGGCGCAGACGCGGTCGCGGCAGCGCGGGGGTGATCAGGACCCTGGACACCAGGGTGCGGACCGTACTGGACACGGCCTTCCTTTCGAAGTCATCTCAGACGGGTCATCCTGTCATTGGATGACAACCGACCTGGGGGAGCCACATCGGTATCGTGGACCAAGAAATCCCGGAAATGAAGAGCCAATCAGGACAAGTGGTCTGAATCAGACCCACCGAGGTGGACCCCCTTGGCAAAACCGCGCAGTGACCGTCCCGGAACAGGAGGCGGAACCCGCAGGATCAACGGGCGTCTGCTCGCCCGTCTCATCGGCGAGGCGCCCGTCGAACGCCCCTACTACCTTGCCATCGCCCACGCCATCAGCGGCCTGGTCCTGGACGGTCGTGTGCCCACTCACACCCGCCTGCCCGCCGAACGCGACCTGGCCACCGCCCTGGGGCTGAGCCGCAACACCGTCACCGCCGCCTACGCCTGGCTGCGCGACAACAGCTACCTCGACAGCAGGCAGGGCGCCGGGAGTTGGACGGTCCTGCCCGACTCCGGAACCCGCGAACCCTCCCCGTTCGCGCCGGCCACCGAGCACATCGACCTCGGGGTGGCCGCCCCGCCCGCCGTGGAAGGACTGCGCGAGGCATCCTTCCACGCCTCCGAACAGCTCGCCGCGCACGTCGCCGGCATGGGCTACTACCCCTATGGGCTGCCCGAACTACGCCACGCCATCGCCCGACGCTACGTCGAGCGCGGGCTGCCCACCACACCCGAACAGATCTTCGTCACCAACGGTGCGCAACAGGGCATCACCCTGGCCATGGACCTCCTGGTCCAGGAGGGCGACCAGGTGCTGCTGGAGTCGCCCACCTACCCGCACGGGCCGGACGCCGCGCGCCGCAACGGGGCGCGCATCCGCACCACCGGGGTGACCCCGCAGGGGTGGGACATGGAGTATCTGGTGGACGCGTTCCGCCAGTGGAAACCGGCCGTGGCGTACACGGTGGCCGACTTCCACAACCCCACCGGCGCGCTCATGGACGACGACGAACGAAGCGTCCTGGTCCGGGAGGCGCGCCGTGCCAACACCCACCTCATCGTCGACGAGTCCGCGGCGGAACTGGCCATCGACTCGGGCGACCTGCCCGCCCCGGTGGCCTCCCACGACACCGACGGGCGGGTGCTGACGGTGGGGTCGGTGGCCAAGCTGTTCTGGGGCGGACTGAGGGTGGGCTGGGTGCGCGCCACCCCGCCGATGGTGACCCGATTGATGCAGGTGCGCCAACGCTTCGACCTGGCCGGTTCGGTGCACGACCAGCTCACCGCCACGCACCTGCTCGCGGA
>NZ_DYZD01000150.1 GCF_020741345.1 Nocardiopsis listeri | reverse complement strand
GGGATGTTCAGCTTGCGAGCCTCGCTGATCGCGATGTGCTCCTTCTTGGTGTCCACGATCCACACGGCGCTGGGCACGCGGGACATGTCGCGGATACCACCGAGGGTGCGCTCGAGCTTGTCCTTCTCACGGCGAAGGTTCAGCAGCTCCTTCTTGGTGAGCGTGGAGCCGGCGACGTCGTCGAAGTCGATCTCCTCCAGCTCCTTGAGGCGCTGAAGCCGCTTGTGGACGGTGGAGAAGTTGGTGAGCATGCCGCCCAGCCAGCGCTGGTTGACGAAGGGCATGCCGACACGGCGAGCCTGCTCGTCGATGGCCTCCTGCGCCTGCTTCTTGGTACCGACGAACAGGATGGTGCCACCGTGGGCGACCGTCTGCTTGACGAACTCGTAGGCGCGGTCGATGTACGCCAGCGACTTCTGGAGGTCGATGATGTAGATGCCGTTGCGCTCGGTGAAGATGAAGCGCTTCATCTTGGGGTTCCAGCGACGGGTCTGGTGCCCGAAGTGGACGCCGCTCTCCAGGAGCTGGCGAATTGTCACGACTGTGGCCATGACCTGGTCCTCCTTGCGGTGGCGGAACGCGGGTTCCGCCGTCGGTTGTACCTGACGCCCCGCCCGCACCACCACACCGCGCGAGGCGGCGTGGACCGTGGGCACAGGCCCTCCCGAGGGAGGCAGGTGGGCGTGCGAATTGTGGTTCGACCCTGGTGGGCCGAAAACGATTCTATCCTCCGCCGAGCACACCCCGGGACGGCTCCGTGTCCAGGGACGTCATCGACGTGGAGAAGGTTGTCCACAGGCTCGGATCGGCTCTGGCGGAACGCGTCCGCGGCACGCACCCTGGAAACATGACAGACCCCCGGCTCTGGGCACTCCCGCTGTTCCTCACGCTCCTGCTGTTCCCCGTTTTCCCGATCCGAACCACACCGGCCGTCGCCTCTGTTCAGGGCCCATGGCGGTGGCCGTTGGATCCTCCGGTGGAGGTGCTGCGCGGCTTCGATCCGCCCGAGGAGCGTTGGCTTCCGGGGCACCTGGGTGTGGACCTGGCCGCCGAACCGGGGCAGAGCGTGTACCCGGCGGGGCCTGGCCGGGTACGGTTCGCCGGCGGTGTCGCCGGGGTGGGGGTGGTGAGCGTGACCCACGGAGAGACGCACACCACCTATTCGCCGGTGGAGGCCTCCGTCTCCCGCGGCGATCCGGTCGGCGCCGAGCCGATCGGCGTGGTGGCGGCCCAACCACGTCACTGCGCGGAACGGACCTGCCTGCACTGGGGCCTGCTACGCGGCCGCGCCTACCTGGACCCGCTCTCCCTGCTGGGGCGCGGTGAGGTCCGCCTCCTGCCCGTGCCGGCGACGCCGGCCCGGAGCGTGTCCGAACGAGGCCGGGGTGGACTCGGGGCCGACCGCGGGGTCAGGCGCGCGGGTGGGCCCGCCGGTAGGCGTCACGCAGGCGATCCACCGAGACGTGCGTGTAGATCTGGGTGCTGCGCGGGCTGGCGTGCCCCAGGAACTCCTGCACGCTGCGCAGGTCGGCGCCGCCGTTGAGCAGGTGGGTGGCGGCGCTGTGCCGCAGACCATGCGGGCCTGCCTCGATTCCGGCCGCGCGCAGGTGTGCGTACACGTCCTCTCGGGCCTGACGTACGCCCAGACGGCCACCGCGAGCGCCGAGGAAGAGCGCGTCGGCGCTGTGGGGTCCGGTGAGGTCGGGTCGACCACGGGAGGTCCAGGCGTCGACGGCGTCCAGGGCGGGACGGCCGACCGGGACGGTCCGTTCCTTGTCGCCCTTGCCCAGCACCCGGACGGTGTCGCGGGTGCGATCGAGGTCGGCCCGATCCAGGGCGCACAGTTCGGCGACCCGGATCCCGGTGGCGTAGAGCAGTTCGACGACCGCGTGTCGACGCAGCTCCACGGGGGTCTTCGGGGCGGGCCCGGACAGCGCGGAGCGCGCCTGCTCCTCGTCCAGGACCGTCGGCAGGTGACGCTGTTGGGCGGGGGTGGAGAGCCGGGGCCCGGGATCCACCGCCAGGACCCCCTCCCGGTGCAGGTACCGGGTGAGGGCGCGCACCGCCGCCACCCGACGGGCGATGGTGGAGCGGCCGGAACCCCTCTCTCGTGCCTTGGACAGCCAGGACCGGATCAGCGGGACGTCGAGGTCGGCCGGGTCGGCGTCGTGCTCGTCCAGGTGGGAGAGGAGAGAGCGCAGGTCGGACAGGTAGCCGCGAACCGTGTGGGGTGAGCGCCCCAGTTCTCCGGTCAGGTGCCCGGCCAATCCTTCCAGTGCCTCGGGACCGGTCAAGCGCGGTCCCGGGGCAGGCAGGCGACGGCGTCGATCTCCACCAGGTAGCGGGGGTGGACCAGCCCGCTCACCTCCACCAGGGTCGCCGCGGGCAGGTGACCGTCGGGCAGGCACTCCAGCAGCGCGGAACGGAAATCTTCGAGGTCGGTGATGTGACGCAGGTAGTACGTCAGCTTGACCAGGTCGCCCGGTCCCGCCCCGTGCCGGTCGAGGATCTCGGTGAGGTTCCGGAAGATCTGCCGAGTCTGCCCGGTGATGTCGAGAGCGATCTCGCCGTCGGGCGCCTCCGGGACCTGTCCGGAGACGAACAGCAGTGGCCCGTCGGCCAGGAGGGCGTCGCTGTACGGTTTTGCCATGTCGAAACCGTACCCGGGCGGGTGCCGGAGTACCCACCCGGACGGGGTTCGGTCGTGGCGCGGCCCCGGGTCGGGGCGACCGGCCGGGCGGCGGGCGCGCACGACCGCACCTGAGGGGCATCGCCCCGAGCCCCGATAGGCTCATCCGCCCTCCTTTCCGGTGGGCAGGCGCCAGCCGTCGGGGCAGCGTTCGACCATCCCCGCGGCGGCGAGCATCCCCAGGGAGCGCATCGCCCCTTCCAGGCCCTCCCCGCAACGCCTGGCGACCTCGGCGGTGCCCATTCCACGCCGGTCCACCGCCGCGAGCACCCGGGCCGTCTCCGGGTCGAGGTCCGCCGGACCCGGCAGGGAGGTCTCCCCCACGGGAACGATCTGTTCCACCACGTCACCGACCCCGGTGACACAGGTGGCCCGTCCCTCCTTCAGGAGCCGGTGGCAGCCCACCGAGGTCGCCGACGTGATCGGGCCCGGTACCGCCATGAGGGCCCGGTGCAGACCGTTGGCGTGCGTGGCGGTGTTGAGCGCCCCACTGCGCCGGCCCGCCTCCACCACCACGGTTCCCGGGGTGAGCGCCGCGATGAGCCGGTTGCGGATCAGGAAGTCCTGAGCGCGCGGTGAGCGACCGACCGGACGTTCGCTCACCAGTGCCCCGGTCCGGGTCACGTCCGCGAACAGGCCGGCGTGCCCGCGCGGGTAGTCCACGTCCAGGCCTCCGGCCAGCACCGCGACGGTGTGACCGACCGGCAGCGCGGACCGGTGCGCGGTCCCGTCGATGCCATAGGCGCCTCCGGAGACCACGGTGAAGCCGCGTTCGGCCAGCCCGTAGGAGAGTTCGGAGGCCACGTGCTCCCCGTAGGGACTGGCCGCCCTCGCGCCGACGATCGCGACCGATCGCAGGCACAGGTTGCGAAGGTCCCCGTGGCCGCGGACCCAGAGTCCGTAGCAGTCCCGGTCCCCGGGCAGGTTGTCCAGCCTCCCCGGCCATTCGGGGTCGCCGGGAGCGACGAACCGTACCCCGGCCTCCGCCGACTCCGAGAGCAGTCGGTCGACGTCCACTCGGACCGCCCGCCGTGCCCAGATCGCCCATCGGGGCGGTGGTTCGCCGTCCCATCCCGGCGGCGGCGCCCCGGCCGCCAACCCCGCCCACACCCGCTCCGCCCCGTGTTCCGCCAGCAACCGCGCCAGCCAGAGGTCACCGGGTCGCGCCACCGCCGTCAGAGCGGCCCGCGCCCGAGCCGCCGCCTCGTCCCACATCCGTTTCCTCCGCCGCCGCTCATCGGCACTCGTCGCTTCCTTCGCGGGCACCGTCCCGTCTCAAGGGCACGAACCGCCCCTCCCCCTCCAGGCCCGCTCCCTCGGCGGGTTTCCGTGCGCCACCAGACCGGATCAAACGGGTCCCGGGGCGTGTCGGTCTTCGCTTCGGCCGTCCGTTACCGGGACCGTCACCAGGCGCGGCCGGCCCAGAGGGCGTACGCGTAGGCGGTCTCCTCCTCCCCCGGTCGGTCGCGGTCGGCCAGGTCGGCGAGGGTCCAGGCGACTCGGAGCGCGCGATCGACGCCTCGGGCGCTGATCTGTCCGCGGTCCATGGCCAGGCCCAACACCCGCAGGGCGTTGGGGCCCGGCGGGAAGTCGCGCCGCAGTCGGGCTCCCGGGATCGCCGCGTTGGTGCTCCACGGGGTGTCGGCCAGGCGGGCGCGGGCACGTGCGCGGGCCGAGGCGACCCGTTCGGCCACCACCTCGGAGGACTCGGCGAAGGCCCGATCCGCCAGCAGTTCGGCGCGGGTCACCGGTTGGAGTTCCACCTTCAGGTCGACCCGGTCCAGCAGGGGGCCGGAAACCCGGGAGAAGTACCTCCTGCGCTCACCCGCCGGACAGGTGCACAGGTTGCCCGGTTTGGCGCAGGGGCAGGGGTTGGCCGCCATGACCAGCTGGAAGCGGGCCGGGAAGGCGACGGTGGCGGAGGCCCGGGCGATGACCACCTCGCCTCGTTCGAGGGGTTCGCGCAGGGAGTCCAGCACTCCGCGGCCGAACTGTGGTGCCTCGTCGACGAACAGGATGCCCCGGTGGGCCTTGGACACCCAGCCCGGCCCCGGGTTGCCGTTGCCACCACCGATGATGGCCGCACGGCTGGAGGTGTGGTGCGGCGCCGCGAAGGGCGCCCGGGTGACCAACGGCGCGCCGGGCGGGAGCAGGCCGGCCACCGAATGGATGGCGGTGGCCTCCAGCGCCTCGTTCTGGTCGAGCGGGGGCAGCACCGTGGGCAGCCGTTCGGCCAGCAGGCTCTTTCCCGTTCCGGGTGGTCCGAGCATCATCATGTTGTGCCCGCCCGCGGCGGCGATCTCCACCGCCCGGCGGGCCACCGGCTGGCCCAGCACGTCGGCCAGGTCCGGGCCGTGGTCCTCGGTGTGGGGCCCGGTCTCCGCCGGTTCTTCGGGTGTCTCCAGAGCCTCGCCGCGCAACCAGGAACACACCCCGGCGAGGTCGGCGGCGGCGATCACCTCCACGCCGGGGACCAACCGGGCCTCCGCGGCGTTGCCGGTGGCCACCACGAACCGGGTGAAACCCTGTCCGGCGGCGGAGACCACCGCGGGCAGAACCCCGCGGACCGGCCGGGCGCGTCCGTCCAGGCCGAGTTCGGCGATGAACACGGTGTCTTCGAGCCGGTCGACCGGCACCTCGCCGGCGGCGGACAGCACCGCGCCGGCGATGGCCAGGTCGAACAGGCTGCCGGACTTGGGCAGGCTGGCCGGGGACAGACTGATGGTGATCTGGCCGCTGGGCCAGTTCTCGGAGCTGTTGGCGACGGCGGCGCGGATGCGGTCCCTGGCCTCGCGCAACGCCGCGTCGGGCAGGCCGACCAGGGTCACCCCGGGGTCGCCGCCACCCAGGTGGACCTCCACCTCGACGATGTGCCCCTGCACGCCCAGCAGGGTGACGCAGTGGGTGCGGGAGAGCGTCATCAGCGCAGCCCCCGCTCGTGCGACAGGAGCACCCGGCCCCGGTCGAACAGGACGCACACGCCGTCGACCCTGAGTGGAGCGGGGCGACGGCGGTGCGTCAGGGCCCAGGAACGACCCAACGCCCGCAACCGGCGGCGTTTGCGTTCGTCGATGGCCTCCAGCGGGTGACCGTGGTGGAGTGAACCGCGGGTCTTGACCTCGGCGACCACCAGTACGGGCCCGTCCCGGGCCACGATGTCGATCTCCCCGGCGCCGTTCGGATCCCGCCAGTTGCGGGCCAGGACGAGCATCCCGGCCCGCTCCAGGTACCGGGCGGCGAGCTCCTCACCGCTCCGCCCCAGTGTGTGCCGGTACTCGGCCCACCGTCGTCGCAAAGCGACCACCTCCCGTTACCACGGTCGGTGATCGCTTCGCGTCGCACCAGGGGGAATCTCCCGCCTGTGGATAACTCCGGGATCACTCGCCGGGAGGCGGCCCCTCGGTCGGTGGCATCTCCAAGTCGGACTTGGTGATCTCCTCGACGTTGACGTCCTTGAACGTCACCACGCGCACGTTGCGGACGAACCGGGCCGGACGGTACATGTCCCAGACCCAGGCATCCTCCATCACGACCTCGAAGTACATCTCCCCGTTCTCCGTGGAACGGGGCTGCAGGTCCACGTGGTTGGTGAGGTAGAAGCGACGTTCGGTCTCGACCACGTAGCCGAAGAGGCCCACCACGTCGCGGTACTCCCGGTAGAGCTGCAGCTCCATCTCGGCCTCGTACTTCTCCAGGTCCTCAGAACTCATCCGCTCGCTCGCTTTCGTCAGCACTCTCCGGTAGTGATGTGCCGGTTCTCCGACCGTGGACACCGCCTCCGACCGACTTGTTCCCGTCGGGGAGGCGGACCACGCATGCGGAGAACGCCGATACGATCCCAGATCCATCATGCGTCACGGAACGCGTTTTCGCGCACCGTCGAACGGATTTCCTTCGACCGTTCGGTCACCCGACCCCGTCCGAAGGTCCTCGAACATGGGGCAGGTGGGCCCGACCCTACTCGGAGTCGAGTTCCTCGAAGGTCGCCGGAACACTCAGCGCACCGGCCTGGCCGAACGGCCAGATGATGACGAACGCCCGCCCCACCACGTGGTCGATCGGGACGGCGCCGCCACCGGGGTTGTTCTGGTTGGCGCGCGAATCGTGCGAGATGGCACGGTGGTCGCCCATCAGCCACAGGTGGTCCTCGGGAACCTCGATGGGCCCGAACTCGGTGTGGCTCTCCACGCTGCCCGGGTAGAGGTAGGCCTCCTCGTCGAGGGGCTCACCGTTGACCAGCAGACGGTTCTGCTCGTCACAGCACTCCACCGTGTCCCCCGGCAGACCGATGACCCGCTTGATGTACTCCTTACCGGAGGGCGCGGCGCCGAACTGCTGCTGCACCCAGGTGAACGCGCCGCTGACCGGGTTGGTGGGCTCGGGGATCTGCACGGTGTTCGGATCGTCCCACGACCCGTCGCCGTTGAAGACGACGACCTCACCGCGCTCGATGTCCCGGACCTGGTAGACGACCTTGTTGACGAGGACACGGTCACCGACGAGCAGTGTGTTCTCCATCGAGGTGGAGGGGATGTAGAACGCCTGCATCAACCAGGTTCTGATCACGAACGCGAGCACCAGCGCGATCACGATCAGGATGGGCAGTTCCTTCCAGAACGACCCCTTCTTGGCACTGCTCTGGGACTTGCTCATCGCCGCTTCCGCCCTCTCCTCCGACTCCTGGTCCTCGGCTGCGGAGACACCACTGGCTCCCAGACCATCGTGGGTCTGGGAGCCAGTGGCGGAGTCTTGCTCCTCCGGGCCGGGCCGGGCGGAATCCTCGTCTTGGACCCCGTCCGTACCGAGGCCCTTCTCGTCTTCGTCCATCGGCCGAAAGCCTATCCTGCCTCCCACCTGGGCGGCACGGTTCCGGCCGGATGCGGTTACGAGAAGTGGGACTACTTGGCGGCGGGCTCGCGACGCTCGCGGATACGAGCGGCCTTGCCGCGCAGGTCGCGCAGGTAGTACAGCTTGGCGCGACGCACGCGACCGCGGGCGGCGACCTCGTACTTCTCGATGGCCGGGGTGTGGATCGGGAAGGTACGCTCCACGCCCACGCCGTAGCTCACCTTGCGAATGGTGAAGGTCTCGCGGCTGCCCGCGCCCTGTCGGCGGATCACGACGCCCTTGAAGACCTGGACACGGGTGCGGTTGCCCTCCGTCACGCGAACGTGGACGTTGAGGGTGTCACCCGGACGGAACTCCGGGACGTCGGTACGAAGCTGAGCCTTCTCAAGCTCCTGAATGGCGGTGTGCATCTCGCGAATCCTCATCGATAGCGCGCCGCGTCCTGCCCCTCGGCTGTTCCGAGGAGGGGGTTCGCGGGCGAGGCCCTATTGGGTCTGAACTGTGGAACCACCCGGTGACCGACACAGAGGCCGACGTCGTACCGCCGGCATGCGGATGCCTTGGGGTCACCGAGGGGGAACCCTCCCAGTTTGCCATATCCCCCACGGCCACTCGAACCATCGGCGATGTGGCCTCGGCGATGCCCCGCTCAGTCCTGCGTGGTCTCCTCGGCGAGCACCTCGCGGTCGCGCTCGTCCAGACTCTCGTCCGGGGTGGCGGCGATCAGGTCCGGACGGTTGCGCCTGGTCTTGCGCAGCGCCTGGTCACGGCGCCAACGGTCCACCGCCCCGTGGTTTCCCGACAGCAGTACCGGCGGGACCTCCTGGTCGCGCCAGACGGACGGCTTGGTGTACACCGGCCCCTCGACCAGGTGTTCCATTCCGCCCGAGGCGAAGGAGTCCTGCACGTGGGACTCTCGGTTGCCCAGCACTCCGGGCAACAGCCGGGTGATCGCCTCCACGATGACCAGCGTCGCGGACTCGCCCCCGTTGAGGACGTAGTCGCCGATGCTGATCTCCTCGACCGGCATCCGACCCGCCGCGTCCACCGCCACCCGGGAGTCGATTCCCTCGTATCGGCCGCAGCCGAACACCAGGTTCTCCTCACCGGCCAGACGTTCGGCGTCGGCCTGGGTGAAGGGGCGTCCGCTGGGGGTGGGCAGGATCAGCCTGGCCGGCCGGTCCGCGATGACCTCGTCGAGCGCCTCCCCCCACGGTTCGGGCTTCATCACCATGCCGGGGCCGCCCCCATAGGGGGTGTCGTCGACGGTGTTGTGCCGGTCGTGGGTCCAGGAGCGCAGGTCGTGGACGCGCACGTCGAGAAGGCCCGCGGTACGGGCCTTGCCGATCAGGGACAGGTCCAGGGGGGCGAAGTAGTCGGGGAAGATGCTGATGATGTCGATGCGCACGGCGTACTCGGTCTCGTTCGCTCGGCGACGGGGCGGCGCGGGCCGCTCAGTCGTTGGTGTGGAGGTCGAGCAGTCCGGGCGGCGGGTCCAGGGTGATCCGCCCCGCGGCCACGTCGACCTCGGGGACGAGCGCGGCGACGAACGGCACGAGGACCTCGTGGCCGGCCTCGGCGGTGATCACCAGAACGTCCTGGGCGTGGTGGAGGATGTCGTCGACCTCGCCGACGGTCGTGCCGTCGGTGGTGACCGCGGTCAGGCCGATGAGTTCGTGGTCGTGGAACTCGTCCGGGTCGTCCAGGGGCGCGATGTCCTCGGAGTCCACCAGCAGCGCGGTGCCGCGCAGCGCCTCGGCGGCGTCGCGGTCGGACTTGCCCTTGAACCGGACGAGCAGCTTGCCGCCGTGTCGACGGATCGAGGCGATGGTGAGCGGCCCCACCGACGCCGGGTCGGTGTTGAGGACGGCGCCCTCGACGAACCGGGCCTCGGGGTCGTCGGTGCGAACGTCGACGGCCACGTCGCCGCGGATACCGTGCGCGCGGCCGATCCGGCCCACCACGAGTCGCATGAGTCCTTTTTCCTTCGATCGATACCGGCCCCGGAGCTCGACCGAGCGCCTCGTCGGCGCCTCGGAAGACCTCGGGGAAAACCGTGCCCGGGCGCCCCACAGGGGTGCCCGGGCACGGGTGCGGGGCACCGACCTTTTGGCCGGTGCCCCGGGAGGCGCGTCAGCGCACTTCGTGCAGGTCCAGCAGGTCCACACGCACGTAACGACCACCGGCGAGCGCGCCGATGATGGTACGCAGTGCCTTGGCGGTGCGGCCGTTGCGGCCGATCACCTTGCCCAAGTCGTCAGGGTGGACCCGAACCTCCAGGACCTTGCCCTTGCGGAGCCGTTTGGCTCTCACCTGGACGTCCTCGGAGTTCGCAACGATCCCCTTCACGAGGTGCTCAAGCGCCTCTTCCAGCACGATCAGGCCTCGCCCTCGGACTTCTTCTCGGCCTCGGCGTCCTCAGCCGGCTTCTCGGCCGGCTTCTCCGCCTTCTTCTCGGCCTTCTTGGTCTTCTTCTCCTGGCCGGGGAGCACGAGCTCCTTCAGCGCGGCCTGGAAGGCGGCCTCCTTGGCCTCCGGGTCCTTGGCCTCGGCGACCTGGAGCGGAGCCGGGGCCTGCAGGCCCTTGAACTTCTGCCAGTCACCGGTCTTGCGAAGGAGGACCTTCACCGCGTCGGACGGCTGAGCGCCGACGGACAGCCAGTACTGGACCCGCTCGGAGTCGACCTCGATGAGGCTCGGGTGCTCCTTGGGGTGGTACTTGCCGATCTCCTCGATCGCCTTGCCGTCACGCTTGTTGCGGGCGTCGGCGACGATGACGCGGTACTGCGGCGTACGGATCTTGCCCATACGCTTGAGCTTCAGTTTGACAGCCACTGGAGTGGTCTTCTCCCGAAAACGGTGTTAGCGCCTGACCGGCGACCCACGTGGGGTTGTGGAACCCGTCGAGGCAGGACATGAGCGGCAGGCTAGTTAGAGGGCCGGCCCGCCACCGTTAGTCGACTCCTCATTGTGCCAGACGCCGGCGGGTTCCTTGGCCAGGACACCGGACGAGTCCGATCACATTCGAAGGCGCGGCCACTCCCCTTCGTGGGGAACGGCCGCGCCACCGCTCACTTGTCGTCGTTCTTTCCGAACTTGAAGCCCGACAGGTCCGGCATGTTCGGTCCGCCGAAGGCGGGCGGGAGGCTGGGCTGCTGCCCACCGCCGCCACCGCCAAGGCCCGGAGGCAGCTGCGGGGTCTGCGGCCCCTCCTCCTGCCGGCGCTGCCGCTCGGCGGCGCGCTCGGCCTCCTGCTGACGGGCCTTCATCGGGTTGCCGCTGCGCTGCTTGCCCTTCTTCGGCTTCTTGCCCTTCTTGGCCTTCTTGCCGCCGCCACCCGGCATGCCCGGCATCCCGGGCATCCCCGGCATGCCGCCGCCGTTCTTCATCTTGCGCATCATCTTCTGCGCCTCGAAGAAACGGGTGACCATGCCGTTGACGTCGCCGACCTGGGTACCCGAGCCGTTGGCGATGCGCAGTCGGCGCGACCCGTTGATCATCTTGGGGTTGGCGCGCTCGGCGGGGGTCATCGACTGGATGATCGCCTGGATGCGGTCCAGGGACTTGTCGTCGATGTTGTCGATCTGTTCGCGCATCTGGCCCATGCCGGGCATCATCCCGAGCAGGTTGCCGATGGGTCCGAGCTTGCGGACCATCTTCATCTGCTCGAGGAAGTCGTCGAGCGTGAAGTCCTCGTCCGAGGCCATGGTCGAGGCCATCTTCTCGACCTCGGCCTCGTCGAACGTGCGCTGTGCCTGTTCGATGAGGGTGAGGACGTCGCCCATGTCCAGGATGCGCGAGGCCATCCGGTCCGGGTGGAAGAGGTCGAAGTCCTCGAGCTTCTCACCGGTGGAGGCGAACATGATCGGGCGGCCGGTGAGGTGCCGGATGGACAGGGCCGCACCACCGCGGGCGTCACCGTCGAGCTTGGTGAGCGCGACCGCGTCGTAGCCGACACCGTCGAGGAAGGACTGCGCGGTGTTGACCGCGTCCTGACCGATCATCGCGTCGACGACGAAGATGATCTCGTCGGGCTCGACCGCGTCACGGATGTCCGCCGCCTGCCGCATCATCTCGGTGTCCACACCGAGGCGGCCGGCGGTGTCGATGATGACGACGTTGTGGTTGTTGCGCCGCGCGTGCTCGATCGACTCGCGCGCGACCCGCACCGGATCGCCCACGCCGTTGCCGGGTTCGGGGGCGAACACCTGGGTGCCCGCGCGCTCACCGACCACCTGCAGCTGCGTGACGGCGTTGGGCCGCTGGAGGTCCGCGGCCACCAGCAGCGGAGTGTTGCGGTCGTCCGACAGCCACTTGGCGAGCTTGCCCGCCAGGGTGGTCTTACCGGCGCCCTGCAGACCCGCGAGCATGATCACGGTGGGGGGCGTCTTCGCGAAGCGGATCTGCCGCGTCTGGCCACCGAGGATCTCGACCAGTTCCTCGTTGACGATCTTGATGACCTGTTGGGCGGGGTTGAGGGCCTTGGAGACCTCTTCGCCGCGGGCGCGCTCCTTGATCCGCGCGATGAACTCGCGGACCACCGGTAGTGCGACGTCCGCTTCGAGCAGCGCGAGACGGATCTCGCGCGCGGTCGCGTTGATGTCCTCTTCGGAGAGGCGCCCCTTGCCGCGCAGCGAGGAGAAGACCGATGTCAGCCGGTCGGAAAGCGTCTCGAACACGAGTTCAGCCA
>NZ_DYZD01000149.1 GCF_020741345.1 Nocardiopsis listeri | reverse complement strand
TACCGGAGGAGCCGGAGACGATGGCGCCGGCGTGGCCCATGGTCTTGCCCTCCGGGGCGGTGAAGCCCGCGACGTAGCCGATGACCGGCTTGGTCACGTTCTCCTTGATGTAGGCGGCGGCACGCTCCTCGGCGTCGCCACCGATCTCACCGATCATCACGATCACGTCGGTGTCCGGGTCGGCCTCGAAGGCCGCCAGGGCGTCGATGTGCGTGGTGCCGATGATCGGGTCGCCACCGATGCCGACGGCGGTCGAGAAACCGATGTCGCGCAGCTCGTACATCATCTGGTAGGTGAGCGTGCCCGACTTCGACACCAGGCCGATGCGACCCGGCTTGGTGATGTCGGCCGGGATGATGCCGGCGTTGGACTGACCCGGGGTGATCAGACCGGGGCAGTTCGGGCCGATGACGCGGGTCTTGTTGCCCTTGGCACCCGCGTGCGCCCAGAAGGCGGCGGTGTCGTGGACCGGGATGCCCTCGGTGATCACGACGGCCAGACCGATCTCGGCGTCGATGGCCTCGACGACGGCGTCCTTGGTGAACTTCGGCGGAACGAAGATCACGGTGACGTCGGCGCCGGTGGCCTCCATGCCCTCGGCCACGGAGCCGAAGACCGGCACCTCGGTGCCGTCGAAGTCGACCTTCTGGCCGGCCTTGCGCGGGTTCACGCCACCGACGATGTTGGTGCCCGAAGCGAGCATCCGACGGGTGTGCTTGGTGCCCTCAGAGCCGGTCATGCCCTGGACCAGCACCTTGCTGTCCTTGGTCAGGAAGATAGCCATGGTGAAATTCGTCCCCTACTTCGCCGCGAGCTCGGCGGCCTGCGCGGCGGCGCCGTCCATCGTGTCGACCCGACGAACGGCCGGGTGGGCACGCTCGTCCAGGATCTGTCGGCCCAGTTCGGCGTTGTTGCCGTCCAGGCGCACCACCAGCGGCTTGGACACGTCGTCGCCGCGGCCCTCCAGCAGCTCCAGCGCCTGCACGATGCCGTTCGCGACGGCGTCACAGGCGGTGATGCCACCGAAGACGTTGACGAACACGCTCTTGACCGCGGGGTCGCCCAGGATGATCTCCAGGCCGTTGGCCATGACCTCGGCCGAGGCGCCACCACCGATGTCGAGGAAGTTGGCGGGCTTGACGCCACCGTGGCTCTCACCGGCGTAGGCGACCACGTCCAGCGTCGACATGACCAGACCGGCACCGTTTCCGATGATGCCGACCTCGCCCTCGAGCTTGACGTAGTTGAGGCCCTTGGCCTTGGCGGCGACCTCGAGCGGGTCACCCTCCTCGGCGAAGGTCAAGCTCTCCAGGTCCTGGCGGAACTCGGCGTTCTCGTCCAGGGTCACCTTGCCGTCGAGGGCGACGACCCGGCCGTCCTTGGTCAGGATGAGCGGGTTCACCTCCACGAGGGTGGCGTCCTTGCCGACGAAGGCGTCCCAAAGCTTGGTGACGACCTCGGCGGCACCCGCGGCGGCGGCCTCGGGCAGCTTGCCCGCCTTGACGATCTCGGCGGCGACATCCGCCGGAGCGCCCTTGAGGGCGTTGATCGAGATCTTCGCGACGGCGTCGGGGTTGGTCTCGGCGACCTCTTCGATCTCCATGCCGCCCTCGGCGGAGCAGATGGAGAGGAAGTCACGGTTGGCGCGGTCCAGGAGGAAGGAGAAGTAGTACTCCTCGGCGATGTCACTCGCCTCTTCGACCAGGACACGGTGGACCGTGTGGCCCTTGATGTCCATGCCGAGGATCTGCTCGGCCTTGGCCTGAGCGTCCTCGGGGCCGTCGGCGACCTTCACGCCGCCGGCCTTACCGCGGCCACCGGTCTTGACCTGGGCCTTCACGACGACACGGGGCTTGCCCGCGGCGGCGAACTCATCAGCGATGGCACGTGCCTCAGCGGCCGTGCTCGCCACCTTTCCCTGGGGTACGGGAACTCCGTACTCTGCGAAGAGATCCTTCGCCTGGTATTCGAACAGGTCCACGAGGGTCCGTCCTTGTAAATCGCTGGCTCAAGTTTGTACCGGGGGTGGCGTGTCCGGATCGGCGGTGACGCACTGGTGTCACACGACGCAAACCCCGATGGGGGCTGAGCCGCCTACAGAGATCGAGATCGCCGCGGCGTTGCCACCCGCGACATGCGCAAAGCTTAGTCGCCCGTGATCCGGTCATCGGCCACCGGGGCCGAGTTGCCCCCTCGGAACGGCCCCCGAAAGCCGCTCGCGCGGTAGTACCACGGTTCTCACGTGGGAAAATATGTGACCAGAGACACGGCGGCTAACACCGTTCTCCGGGTCTGCGATGCGAGGAACATCACGGCTCGGGGGTGGGTCAGGCGGCGTGCGCCGGGCGGATGTTCTCCCGCACCCAATCGGCGATCTCGGCCGTCGGCGCGCCCGGCGTGAAGATCCGGGCGACCCCCATCGACTCCAACTCCGCGACGTCGGAATCGGGGATGATGCCACCGCCGAACACCCGGATGTCGGTGGCGTCGTTCTCCCGCAGGAGCTCCATGACCCGACCGAACATCGTCATGTGCGCGCCCGAGAGCACCGACAGACCGATGGCGTCCGCGTCCTCCTGGAGCGCGGCGGCCACGATCATCTCCGGGGTCTGGCGCAGGCCCATGTAGATGACCTCCACTCCGGCGTCCCTCAGCACCCGGGCGACGATCTTGACCCCCCGGTCGTGTCCGTCCAGACCCGGCTTGGCGACGACGACCCGCGCGGCGGACTCGGCCATGGCGTACCCCTCACGACGTTTCCCCGCCCGCCCGGCACCCCTTTTGGGGGTCTCCCCGGACGCCGAGGAGGAGATGATGAACTCGTGTGAAGAGTAACGCAGCTCACCCGGGGATGCCCGGCCCGGTCTCGGGTATCTTCCGACCATGGGAGACAACGCCACCGGCTTCGAGCACATCAGCACCGATGACCTGCGTGAACGCGCTGTGGAACTGGCGCGGAAACGGTGGGACCTGCGCTTCTTCTGGAAACTGCTCGGCCTCATCCCCGCGGGCGAGGCCGCCGCCGGACACATGGAGTCCAGTCAGGCGAGCGTCGCCCAGGCCTCCGGTCTGTTCTTCGAGGCGCTGTCCGCGGAGGACGACCCGGAACTCCAGGAGGCCCTGCGCCCGGTCTACGTCCAGTACCTGGTCGACAACGAGGACGAGGAGGAATAGCCCCGTCACCTCCATGTCCGAAAACCGCCGGCCCCGCGGGCCCCGGTCGGTGAACATGGAGAGGTGATGGACGACGACCAGCGCTACAGAGCGGTCCGCAGCAGGGACTCCCGCTTCGACGGGGTCTTCTACACCGCCGTGCGGACCACCGGCATCTACTGCCGGCCGAGTTGCCCGGCGGTCACCCCCCGCCGGGAGAACGTCCGCTTCTACCGTTCCGCCGCGGCCGCCCAGGAATCGGGTTACCGCGCCTGCAAACGTTGCCGCCCCGACACCGTGCCCGGTTCCGCCGAATGGAACGTACGGGCCGACGTGGTCGGTCGGGCAATGCGTCTCATCAACGACGGGGCCGTCGACCGCGGCGGGGTGAGCGCCGTGGCCGATTCGCTGGGGTACAGCGAACGCCAGCTCAACCGGTTGCTCACCACCGAGGTCGGCGCGGGGCCGCTGGCGTTGGCCCGCACCGAGCGGGCGCACACCGCCCGGATCCTGGTGGAGACCACCGACCTGCCCATGGCCGACACCGCGTTCGCCGCGGGTTTCGCCAGCGTCCGCCAGTTCAACGAGACCATGCGGGCGATCTACGACCGCTCCCCCGGCCGGATGCGCGAGGACGCCCACGGTGGCACCCTCGCGACCGGCTCGGGCACCATCACGCTGCGACTTCCCTATCGGGGGCGGATCGACCTGTCCGGGATGCTCCCCTTCCTCGGGGAACGCGCGGTGCCCGGGGTCGAGGAATACATCGACGGGGTGTACCGGCGCACCCTCAGGCTGGCGAACGGACCCGGGATCGTGGAACTGTCACCGGCGAGCGGATCGAGGACGACGGGCGGGCACGTGCTGTGCCGGTTGCGCCTGACCGAACCGCGTGACCTGGCCGGGGCGGTCCGGCGCTGCCGGAGCCTGCTCGACCTGGACGCCGACCCCGAAGCCGTCGCCGAGATCCTCGGGCCCGACCCCCTGCTGGGACCGGTGCTGCGCGCGCGGCCCGGCGTGCGCGCCCCCGGCCACGTGGACCCCGCCGAACTCACTGTGCGAGCGGTCCTCGGCCAACAGGTGTCGGTGAAGGCCGCGCGTACCCTGGCGGGACGGCTGGTCGAACGGTTCGGAGAGCCCTTGGGGCGGCCCGAAGGCGCCCTCACCCACACGTTCCCGACGCCCGACGCGCTCGCCGCGGCGGACCCGACCGAGATGTCGATCCCGGTGGCCCGCGGCCGCGCGCTGGTGGAGGTGGCCGCGGCGCTTGCCGACGGCCGAGTCGACCTCGGACCCGGCTGTGACCGGGACGAGGCGGAACGGAGGCTGGTGGGGTTGCGCGGCATCGGCCCGTGGACCGCCCGTTACGTGCGTATGCGTGGTCTGGGCGACCCGGACGTGTTCCTTGAGACGGACCTGGGGGTCAGGAAGGCCCTGGAGAGGTCGGCGTTGCCGGCCACCCCCGCGGCGGCGGCACGCGGGGCACTGGCCTGGAGCCCCTGGCGTTCCTACGCGACCCACCTGCTTTGGGCCTCTTCGGCCCACGACGAACACCGAGAGAGGCGAGGACGATGACCTACACCGACCAGGACGCGCTACCGCTCGACCTGCCCGAGGCCACCGAACCGGCGGCTCCGCCCAGGACGACCTCGGTGCGGTTCCGTGAACCGATACCGGGATCGACCAGGTACACGACGATGGACTCACCGTTGGGCGAACTCCTGCTGTTCGGCGACGGGGAGGCCCTGGCGGGGGTTTCGACCCCGCCCAAGGACGGGGCCCCGCACCACGTCGGCGAGAGGTGGCTGTCCGACGAGGCGCCCTTCACCGAAGTGAAGCGGCAGCTGATCGCCTACTTCGCGGGGGAGCTGCGCGAGTTCGACCTGCCGTTGGCCCCCGCGGGCACCCCCTGGCAACTGCGGGTGTGGCGGGCGCTGACCACCATCCCCTACGGAGAGACCGCCGGGTACGGCGAGCTGGCCGAGGAGCTGGGGCGGCCCACCGCGTCGCGCGCCGTGGGGGCGGCGAACGGACGCAACCCGATCAGCATCATCGTTCCCTGCCACCGGGTGATCGGCGCGAACGGTTCACTGACGGGATACGCGGGAGGACTCGAACGGAAGAAGAAACTTTTGAACCTCGAAAATCGTAATCGCGTATGAAATTTTCGTTGCCCCCCTTGATCCGGGGTTGGGGCGTGCTTACTCTGCGGTAACCACATCAAGGTTGTGGTGTCATACCCCGTTCGCTACTCGACTCCCCCAGGAGAAGCGTTGGCACTGCCCACCCCCGCTCCCCGATTCCTGCCCGTAGGCGCGCTCACGGTCGCCATGTCCGCCGCCCTGCTCGCGGGAGCCTCCACCCCGGTCGCGGCCCAGCCGTCCGCCCCGTCCCACAGCACGGCGGACAACGTCGAGATCATCGTCGAACACGCCGAGACCCTGGACCTGCCCCGCACCCTGAGCACCACCTCCGAGTCCGCCCAGACCGACCTGGCCGACGCCGTCATCGACGACGTCCTCACCGAACGCGACACCGGGCTGTCCACCCTGGCCGAACAGGAGCGCGACGTCCGCGTCGACATCCGGGAGGCCATCGACGGCGCCGCGTTCGGTGTCGCCATCGTGACCGCCCCCATGGGCGCCGAGGAGGACCCCTACGCCTGGCTGTTCGCCGCGGAGCTCGACGGCGCCGCCTGGACGGTGGGTTTGGAGGGTACCGAGGAGTTCTCCGAGATCCTCGCCGAGTCCTCGCTCATGGACACCGACCAGCGCGAGACGGTCTCCGCGTCCACCGACCCCGACCAGCTCTCCCCCATGGCCTACACCGGAGTCGGACTCCCGTTCTCGGTCGGCACGTCGATGGTGATGACCAGCGGACCGCACGGGTTCAGCTCGGGCCCGCCGTACAGCTCCGTTGACTTCGCGGGAGGCAACGGCCAGGCCCGTGCGGCCCGAGGCGGCTACGCCTACTCGCTGTGCGAGGGCTGGACCCGTGTCATCCACGACAACGGCTACTCCACGGACTACTACCACCTGGAGGACTACCAGTGGCTGCCCGGTAACGACGTCGGCAACGGCTACTACCTGGGAACCCAGGGCAACAGCCTCTGCGCCGGGGGCTCGACCACCGGGGCCCACATCCACTTCGCGCTGCGCGGCTACACCGACCCGAACGCCGCCGGTTGGTACGTCGCCCTGAACGGCCTGACCCTGGGCGGCTGGACCTTCGTCGAGGGCGCGGCCTACGGTGGCTACGCCTACCGTGACGGCGTCGGCACCATCTACCCGGGCGGTTCCATGCACAACTACGGCTTCTGACCCGAGCGGCCGTACCGGTGAGTCGGTCGCCGCACCGACCAACGCACGCAGCAAGCGTGCGGCCAGAGGGGCCTCCACAGCGAGTGGAGGCCCCTCCCCCATTCCCGGAACCTCGGGTGAGTGGTGAGTTATCCACAGGCCTGAGTTCTCGTCCTGGC
>NZ_DYZD01000148.1 GCF_020741345.1 Nocardiopsis listeri | reverse complement strand
CCAACGTTCTTCTGTCCACGGTCGGCCCGAAGGTGATCGACTTCGGCATCGCCCGCGCCCTGGACGACGCCGGCGGCGGCATCACCCGCTCCAGCCAGCTCATGGGCACGCCTTCCTACATGGCGCCGGAGCTGATCCTGGGCGAGCAGGCCACTCCGGCCGCGGACATCTTCGCCTGGGGCTGCCTGGTGGCGTTCGCCGGCATCGGCGAGGCGCCCTTCGACGCGGCGACGGTGCCCGCGGTGCTGCACAACATCTCCTCTGCCGCTCCCAAGCTGGACGGGTTGGACCCGAGCCTGCTGGAACTGGTCGGGGCGGCACTGGACAAGAACCCCGCCAACCGCCCTTCCTCCCAGCAACTGCTGGCCAGGCTGACCGGTCAGGAGGACCCGGAGGAGTCGGAGATACGACGGACCATCAGCACCTCCTGGGCCCCGCCCAGCAGTGCTCCGGTGGCGGGCACCCCGCCGCCGGAGGAGTCCGGTCCGCAGCCTACGGCCGCGGTCCCCGGCGACCAGAGGCGGACCCCCGCTCCGGCCGTGCCGCCCACCATGGCGCAGCCGGCCTCGCCGAACACCCAACAGATGCACCAGGCCGGGCCGGGCCCCCAAGGACGACCCGGGTTCCAGGGGCCGTCCGGGGCCCAGGCCTTCCCACAGCGACAGGCCCACCAGCAGGGCCCGCAGGCTCCGACGGGGATGCACGGCGCCCACCCGCAGTCGGGTCCCCAACACGGCCAGGGGCCCTATGGCGGGCACGCTCCGGCCCCCGGACAGGGCCGGCAGTGGCCCAACGGCGGCTACGCACAGCCCGCGTACGGGATGCACGGCGGCCCGGGCGGACCCGGTGTTCCCAGCGGACCGAACGCCCCCGGGCGACCGGCGAACGGCGCCTCCGGCGGCGGCCGCCGCAAGCTCATGCTCATCGGCGGTGGTGTGGCCGCGCTGGCCCTGATCGCCACGGTCGGTGGCGTCGTGCTGTTCTCCGGTTCGGAGTCCCCTCCGGAGAACACCACGAGCATCTACACGACCGACTTCGCCACGGACCCCGATTGGCCGAGCGCCAACAAGTTCGACCCCGACTTCTCCGGGCTGAACTCCGTCGGGTACTGGGACGAGCAGAACGCCATGGTGCTCTCGCTCGACTCGTCGTTCGAGGACGGTCAGGGCGCGGTCGTCCCCTC
Organism: Nocardiopsis listeri; assembly: GCF_020741345.1. GTDB lineage: Bacteria > Actinomycetota > Actinomycetes > Streptosporangiales > Streptosporangiaceae > Nocardiopsis > Nocardiopsis listeri_A. Next base: position 6,141 of record NZ_DYZD01000148.1, on the reverse strand, counting down.
CGGCGGGGAGACGCCCCCACAGGTCCTCATCAGCTCCACCATGGCGCCCCTCGCGGGCCCGGGTGAGGCGACCACGGGCGCCTACTGCTGGGGGCAGGAGGATGAGGAGGGCAGCATGTACGAGGCGCAGGTCCGCCTGGACGGCGGCGAGGCGCAGATCCGTCGGGTGACCGAGGAGAGCGGCAGTACCGCGCTCGCCTCCAGCACCGAGATCGAGGGTTTCCGAACCTACGACCTGTTCGACGAGGAGAGCGAGGTCTCCGGGCTTCCCTACGAGGCGAACCTGACCGACCTGGTCACCAACAACCTCAAGTTCTCCTGCGAATACGTGGCCGAGGAGGGCGATGACCCGTACATGGACCTGCGCCTGTGGATCAACGACGAGCTCGCGCTGAGCACCGTGGACGACCAACCGCTGCCCGACAACTCCGACCTGGACGACGACGAGCGACGCCTGATCGGTCTGATCCAACGGGCCGCCTCCGGCAACGACCCGATCACCGTGGCCTACACCGACTTCGCGCTGTACCGCATCGACACCGAGTAGGGAATCCGTCCTCCGTCCCACCCGGATCCCAGGTCGACGTTCCATCCCGGCGGCGGGCGCGTTAGCGTCGGGGCCACGGTCACCGCGACAGGGAGGACGAGACGACATGCGCGCCATCGTGATAGAGGAGTTCGGCGGACCCGAGGTCCTGCGCCCACAGGAGATCGACGACCCGACCCCCGGCCCGGGTCAGGTCCTCCTGGACGTGGCCGCCCGAGGCGTCAACTTCATCGACGTCTACCAGCGCAGCGGCGTCTACAAGGTGGACCTGCCGTTCGTTCCGGGCATGGAGGCCTCGGGCACGATCGCGGCGGTCGGTGAGGGCGTCACCGATCTGAAGGTGGGACAACGCGTGGGCTGGGCGATGGCCTCCGGCGGGTACGCCGACCGCGCCACCGTCGACGCCGGCCTGGCGGTCCCCGTCCCCGACGGGGTCTCCGACGAGCAGGCCGCCGCGCTGCTGCTCCAGGGCATGACCGCCCACTACCTCACCTGTTCGGTGCACCCGGTGGCCGAGGGCCAGACCATCCTGGTGCACGCCGCAGCGGGCGGCACCGGGCTGCTCATCACCCAGCTGGCCAAGGCCCGGGGCGCCCGGGTGATCGGCACCGTCTCCACGGAGGAGAAGGAGGCCGTCGCCCGCGCCGCCGGAGCCGACGAGATCATCCGCTACACCAAGACCCCGGTGGCCGAAGCCGTCCGTGACCTCACCGGAGGCGAAGGTGTCTCGGCGGTCTACGACGGCGTCGGCAAGGACACCTTCGACGCGAGCCTGGCCTCGCTGCGCCCGCGCGGAGTCCTGGCCCTGTTCGGGCAGTCCAGCGGCCTGGTGGAACCGGTGGACCCGCAGCGGCTCAACAGCGCCGGTTCGGTCTATCTCAGCCGTCCCTCCCTCGCGCACTTCGTCACCGACCGCGAGGAACTGCTGGGTCGGGCACGCGACCTGTTCGAGCTGGTCGAGCAGGGCCGCCTGGACGTGCGCGTCGGCGGTCGCTACCCGTTGGAGGAGGCGGGCCGGGCGCACGAGGACCTCACCTCGCGCGCCACCACCGGCAAGCTGCTCCTGGTCTGAGGACACACGCGATGGCGGTGACCGCCCGTTGTCGGGGCGGCCACCGCCATCGTCGCCATCTCGCTCTGATCGGCCTCACTCCTGCTTGCGCGGGGAGGGGGTCGAACCCATGTTGGCCCCGGCCCGGCGAACGTCGTCCCGGGCGTCGGCGACCGCCTTCTCGGCGGCCTCCGCGGCCTGCGCCGCCGCCTGTGAGGAGGCGGACCGCGCCGGGTCCGGGCCGGTGATCTGCGCGGGCCCCGTGTCCTTCTCCTCCTCCTGTCCCTTCTCGGTGGAGGGGGTCGTCTTGGCGGCGTCGCCGGCGAAGGCGTGCGTGACGTTCTTGACCGCCTCGGTGAACTCGCCGGGGATCACCCAGAACGTGTTCCCCTCGCCCTGGGCCAGGCTCGGCAGGGTCTCCAGGTACTTGTAGGCGAGCAGCTTGGCGTCGGCGTCGTTGGCGTGCACCGCCTGGAAGACCTGCTCGATCGCCTTGGCCTCACCGTCGGCGCGCAGGATCGCCGCCTGCTGGTCGCCCTGGGCCTCCAGGATGGCCTGCTGGCGGGCGCCCTCCGCCTTGAGGATGCGGGACTGGCGTTCACCCTCGGCGTGCAGGATGGCCGCGCGCTTGTCGCGGTCGGCCCGCATCTGCTTCTCCATCGCCTCCTTGATGGTGGGCGGCGGGTCGATCGCCTTGATCTCGACCCGGTTGATGCGGATGCCCCACTTGCCGGTGGTCTCGTCGAGGACCCCGCGCAGCCGGGTGTTGATCTCCTCGCGGGAGGTCAATGTGCGTTCCAGGTCCATGGAGCCGATGACGTTACGCAGTGTGGTGACGGTGAGTTGGTCTATGGCCTGGATGTAGTTGGCGACCTCGTAGGCGGCCGCCTTGGGCTGGGTCACCTGGTAGTAGAGGACGGTGTCTATGTTGACCACCAGGTTGTCCTCGGTGATCACGGGTTGGGGACGCGAGCTGAAGACCTGTTCGCGCAGGTCGAACTTGGAGTTGACCCGGTCCACTCCCGGAATGATGAAGTTCAGTCCGGGGTCGAGGGTACGGATGTAGCGGCCGAAGCGCTCGATGTTGTAGGCGCGGGCCTGGGGCACGATTCGGATCGCCGACAAGGCGATGGCGACCAGGAGAACGGCGATGATGATGAGCGGTATCGCAGGATCCATCTTCTGCACCTGTACCTAGGTCGATTGGTGGCTGTGCGGCTCGGTTTCGGATGGTCGTGGCGGCCGGGTTCAGTCCGCTTCCGGGCGGTCCTGTCCCGGCCGGGTCTGGTCGGGGCCGTTCGGCTCCATGGGTTCGGGCAACGCCTCACGCGGATAGACCAGGGCGGTCGCCCCGTCGATCTCCACGACGTCCACGTGCGCGCCCACCGGGATGACGAGGTCCTCGTCGATGGATCGCGCCGACCACTCCTCCCCGCTGAGTTTGACGAGTCCGTGGTCGGCGTCGACCGGTTCCAGGACCAGGGCGGAGCGCCCCACCAGGGCGGCCGTGCCGGAACGGACGTCCGGGCCGCGGGCGATCTGCCGGTCCATGATCGGTTTGACCAGCCAGACCCCGGCGGCGGAGGCGGCGGCGAACCCGATGATCTGCACGACCACCGGTAGTCCCAGGGCCCCCAGGAGGCCGGCGACCAGTGCGGCGGTGGCCAGCAACCCCAGGACGAAGGTCAGGGTGAAGAACTCGGCGGCCCCGAGGGCGGCCGCGAGGATGATCCAGATCAGCCAAGCAGGCATGTTCCTGTCGGCCCTCCCGCTGTGGTTTCGGGTAGTCCTTAAGCTACCCGCACAACACCGGCGAACCACAAGAATCCGGCAATGGATACAGGATCGCGGCCCGTGGCGGGATGCCACGGGCCGCTCTCGTCCCTCATCTGCGGGCGGTGGGCGTCACCTACCGCCGGAGAACTCGTAGACCAGCTGGTAGGTGGGCCGGTTCTGCCAGGCGATCGGCCACATGTCGATTCCGCCCACCGACTGGTGGATCACGGTGTCGGCGCACAGCTGGTCGCCGGCCGAGCAGTGCTCGTCCCCGGGGTAGACCTCCTCCGCCGGGGTTCCCACAGCCTCGGCGAGGCTGTCCAGCAGCACCGTTCGGCAGTCGCCCAGGTCACCCTCGCCGCAGTAGGCCTGGTCGCCGAGCGCGCCGTCGACCTCCTGGTCCAAGGCGGTGCGCAGGTCCTTGTGCACGTAGGACCACCAGCCGTACTGGAACGCCGAACCGCGGTGCGGCTGGCCCTGGTCGACGCCGCCCGGTTCGCCGCCGCCGATGGATCCGGAGGGCGACTCGTCGACCTGGACGGCGCGGGTCAGCTCCTCGTACAGGCCCTCCCCCAGACCGGGTTCGAACTGGGCCCGCACCAGGATCGGCCACCAGGCGTCCAGCACCCGGATGGCGTCGGCGTGCTCGTAGTACCCGGCATCGCGTTGGGGCTCGCGGCGCAGAGCACCCGAGTCCGCCCAGGCGCGCAGGGACTCGACCGTCTCGGTGAGTTCGGGGTCGTCCACCTCCGCGGTGTCGATGACCTCCAGCAGCAGCGGAAGGACCTGTTCGGCGCGCAGGTCGGCGACCCCGGCCTCCATCATCGTGCCGGCGAGGGAGGCCGTGGTGAAGCGGTGTCCGTCCTCGATGAGCCCGAAGACGCGACCGTCCAGCAGGTCGTTGCGGTGCACCGAACCGGTCGACCAGTCCGACGTGTAGCCCTGGGCCGGCTTGTTGTTCCAGTTGACGATGTAGTCCGGGTTGATCTGCTGCGGGTGGTCGGACTGTGGGTGGTAGTCGGCCCCGTTGGTGGCCGGGTCCCAACCGGACCAGCCGGCGTCGGAATAGGCGTCGATGGGCAGGTTGGGGTCGGTGCCCTCGGTCCGGACCGGGTTGTCGCCGGAGTTGATGAACGCGATGTCCTGGTCGTCCACGTAGTGCCAGTTGAACGCGTAGGCGATGTCGTAGGCGGCCTCGGTGAAGGTCTCCGCCGAGGTGATCAGGTCGGGGTCGTTGAACTTTTGGAATCCGAGGATGGAGTCGACCTCGCGCATGTAGGTGGACCGCAGCTCGGTGAAGGCCACCGGCTCTCCGTCGACGGTGGCGAAGGAGCTCACCAGGCCGTGTTCGGAACGCAGCGAGGTGAGCGTGTATCCGCCCTCCTCGGTGCCGTCGGCGATGGTGGGCGTCCAGTCGTTGCTGACGCTCAGGGCCTCGAAGTCCACGCAGTCGCCGGAGGAGTTCACGTAGGAACGCGAGGCGGTGGTGGGCTCGGAGCCGTCGGTCTCGCACAGGTCCACGGCGAAGGTGTCGGTGATGTCCTGGCCCGCCGAGGTGGCGCTCCAGGCGTAGTCGACCCCGCGCCCCATCTGGACGTAGAAGCTCACGCCGGCGAAGGAGGCGCCGCGGGCGCTGATACCCGGTCCCTGGAGTTCCTGGAGCATGAGCAGCTGCGGGGAGAAGTACCCGGTCTGCGGGCCCATCACCGCGACGGGGTTACCGCTCTCGGTGTGCTCGCCGGACACCAGCAGGGCGTTGGACATGCCACGAGGGTCCATGAAGCCCTCGGGGAGAACTCCGTCGTCGAAGATGCCCTCGGCCGCGGACATGTCGCCCTCCTCGACCATCTCCTCCAGTTCGGCCTGTTGGCCCTCGGTGAGTTCCTCCACCGTGGGCGCGTCGGGCCCTGGGGCGTCCGGGGCCTCGGTGGCGGAGGCCTGGGATGCGGCGTCGGGGGCCGCCGAACCGTACTCGTCGTGGACGATGTCGTAGGGCTCTACCGAACCCGGGTCGGGGACGACCTGGCCGACCGGGTCGTCGGGGGTCTGGGAGTAGGGGAACTCGCCGTCGACGGTCACGGTGGCCTCGGGGTCGTTCTCCATCCGCCACGCCCGCCAGAGCTCCAGGCCCTCCTCGGCGCCATAGCGATCCTGGAAGTTGGCCAGGACGATCGCGGACTGGACCTCACCGCCGCCACCGCCGCCGAAGATGCCGCCGACCATCGCGGCGATGCCCACGACGTCCGTGGTGGTGAAGGGTTCGATCTCACCGGAGTTGGTGATGGCGTCCTTGTGCCCGGTCAGCACGTACTCGCCGGGGAAGTAGCGCCCGCTGTCGGCCTCTTCGATGTAGGCGTTGACGCCCTCCAGGTAGGAGTCGACGTCGGCGAGGGCCTGCTCGCCGCGTTCGCCGCCCTCGCTCGCGATCCGGTCGATCTGGGCCTGCTTGTCCTCCTCGGTGTAGGGGGCGGTGGCCCACAGGTCCTGTTCGAGACCCCGGTTGCCCTCCGCGCCGCCGGCGAAGGAGGTGAGCTCACCGCGGCCGACCCGGCGCAGGATGTCCATGAGGAAGAGACGGTCCTCACCGGCCGCGTACCCGGCACCGAACATGGTGCCCTCTCGGGTGGTGCCGGTGATGTGCGGAATGCCGTGCGCCGCGTCACGGACGATCGTGACGTCCTCGCGTGGCCGATACTCGCGGTCGACCTCACCCTCGTCGACACCGTAGGAGGCGTCCTGGAAGAAGTCGTCGAGACCTTCCTCGGTG
>NZ_DYZD01000147.1 GCF_020741345.1 Nocardiopsis listeri | reverse complement strand
AGGGCGCGGCCGACGATGACGGACATCGCGTAGTCGAGGTAGCTGCGCTGCATCTCGACCTGGATGTCGACGGGCTCGACCCGGTCCGTCACACGTTGCGGGGACTCCATCGAGGAGCCGCCCTCAGGGGCGTCGGGGTTATTCGCATCCGTCACGGATGTCGATCCCTTCTAAGCTTGCTGAAGCGAGTGGAACGGAGAGGACCTAGATGTCCAGGAAACGGACGTCCTTGGCATTGCGCTGGATGAAGGAACGCCGGGACTCGACGTCTTCGCCCATCAGCACGCTGAACATCTCGTCGGCCTGGGCCGCGTCCTCCAGGGTGACCTGGAGCAGGACTCGGCGGTCGGGGTCCATCGTGGTGTCCCACAGCTCGTTGGCGTTCATCTCGCCCAGACCCTTGAAGCGCTGCACCATGTCGCGCGGTCGCGGGTCCCTCTTGCCGGCGGCGATGCCCTCCTCGATGACGCGGTCGCGTTCGGCGTCGGAGAAGGCGTAACTGGCGTCCGAGCCCTTCTGGTCCCACTTGATCTTGTAGAGCGGGGGCGCGGCCAGGTAGACGTTGCCGGCCTCGACCAGCGGCTTCATGAAGCGGAACAGCAACGTCAGCAGCAGGGTGCGGATGTGCTGACCGTCGACGTCGGCGTCGGCCATGAGGACGATCTTGTGGTAGCGGAGCTTCTCCTGATCGAAGTCCTCGTGGATACCGGTGCCCAGGGCGGTGATGATCGCCTGGACCTCCTGGTTCTTGAGGATCCGGTCGATCCGGGACTTCTCCACGTTCAGGATCTTGCCTCGAATGGGCAGGATGGCCTGGTTGTGCGGGTTGCGACCACCCTTGGCGGAACCACCGGCGGAGTCACCCTCGACGATGTAGAGCTCGCACTCCTCCGGGTTGGTGGACTGGCAGTCCGACAACTTGCCCGGCAGGGAGGTGGTCTCCAGGAGGGTCTTGCGGCGGGTGAGGTCGCGGGCCTGGCGGGCGGCCACACGGGCGCGCGCGGCCTGGCTGGCCTTGGACACGATGTCCTTGGCCTCACCGGGGTTGCGCTCGAACCAGTCGCGCAGGTGCTCGTTGGTGACCTTCTGGACGAAGGACTTGGCTTCGGTGTTACCGAGCTTCGTCTTGGTCTGACCCTCGAACTGCGGGTCGGCGAGCTTGACCGAGATGATCGCGGTCAGACCCTCGCGGATGTCGTCGCCGGTGAGGTTGTCCTCCTTCTCCCGCAGCAGCTTCTGGTCCCGGGCGTACCGGTTGACCAGAGTCGTGAGCGCGGATCGGAAACCCTCTTCGTGGGTGCCGCCCTCGGTCGTGTTGATGGTGTTGGCGAAGGTGTGCACCGACGAGGTGTAGGACTGGTTCCACTGCATGGCGATCTCGACGGAGATGCCATCGCCGTCCTCCTCGAAGGAGATGATCGACGCGTGCGCCGGTTCCTTCTTGGCGTTGATGTAGTCGACGAAGTCGGCCAGGCCCTGCTCGTAGTGGTAGGTCTGCACCAGGGGACCGTCGTCGGTGAACTCGGGGCGCTCGTCCCGGATGGTGATGGCGAGCCCCTTGTTGAGGAAGGCCATCTCCTGCAGTCGACGGGAGAGCGTCTCGAACGAGTAGACGGTGGTCTCGAAGATGGAGCCGTCGGCCCAGAAGGTGAGCTGGGTACCGGTCTCTTCGGTCGCCTCACCCTTGACGATGTCGCCGGTGGGAGCGGTCATCTCGTAGTGTTGCCGCCACACGTGCCCGTCCGTGCGGATCTCCACGTCCAGCGCCGTGGACAGCGCGTTGACGACGGAGACACCGACACCGTGCAGACCGCCGGAGACCGCGTAGGACTTACCGTCGAACTTTCCGCCCGCGTGCAGCGTGGTGAGGACGACCTCCACCGCCGGGCGCTTCTCCACGGGGTGGATGCCGACCGGGATACCGCGGCCGTTGTCGGCCACCCTGACCCCACCGTCAGCGAGCAGGGTCACTTCGATGGCGTCGGCGTGACCCGCCAACGCCTCGTCGACCGAGTTGTCGACCACCTCGTAGACCAGGTGGTGCAGACCGCGCTCTCCGGTGGAGCCGATGTACATACCTGGACGCTTGCGTACTGCCTCAAGCCCTTCGAGAACCGTGATTGATCCTGCGTCGTAGGCCAAGTGGGAACACCCTCCTGCTGGGGACGCCTGTCGGCCGCGGCCGAACGGACGACGGTCAACCCACGGCAGGGTGATCGACAAGGGGCGGCGTACCGCGGACCCGGGGGATCACCGTTCACCGCACGGGCCGCCCGCCCACCCTCTACATGGGGGCGTGGTACCGGCTACAGGCGTCTGAAGAACCATCCCCATGATACCCCGCCCGGTGCGACAAAGTGGCATTGGCGGCGCTGTGCCGCACCAGAACGAACGATCGGGGCGGGAGCCGAGCCCCTACACACGGGAGGCCCCACACACAAGTCCCGGCGCGCTTCAGTGCCCTCCCACGAGTCGACGGCCCTCTTCTCCCGGGATCCGCGTCCGGGGCCCGGGTGGACCTCGGTGAGAACACCGAGCCCCACTTCGCCCGAACCGCCCTGAAAACCCTGGTCACAGGGTCATCTCCGACGGGACCCCGGCCCCTTCACCTTGATGGTGATGACGGCCCCGTCCCCGAGCTCCTCGTTCAGACGTCGCATCAGATCCCGCACCATCGCGCGTGCGTGAGCCGCCATCGTCGGTGAATCGGCGACAACGACAAGCTCACCTTCCGAATAACTTTCGGGGCGGAGATGTTCGGCGTTGAAATCGCCAACGATGTCGGCCCAGCGCCCGAAGACCCCTCCAACGGCCACCTGCTCCTGCCAACCGTGCTCGATCAGCCAGGTTCGAACCGCGTCCCCGAACAACTGGGGCTCGTTCCGTGACCGCAACCGGCCACGCCTTCGCGCGCGGGGGGCACCGCGCGGGACCGCACCGCGCTCTCGCGCCTCGGCCCTGGCCCGCGCGAGGGCCTGCCGGGCCAGGTCCGCCCCGGACGCCACGGGGGGAGCG
>NZ_DYZD01000146.1 GCF_020741345.1 Nocardiopsis listeri | reverse complement strand
GTGTCCGCTCTCCCAACGCAGCGTGTCGTCCCCCAACAGGGTGCGTGCCGCGTTCAAGGACGTGGCCACGACGGTCGGGCCCTGCGGAAGGGAGTCCACCCGACTCCGGGTCTCGATCCGCACGCCCATTTCCCGGGCACGCGCGGACAGGTGTTCCACCCAGGCCCCCCACCCCCCGATCAGGTACCGCGGCGCGGGCCATCCCGGGGTGGTGACACGTTGGAACCGGTCCCAGACGAAGGCGGCCGACAGGCGGGCGGGCTCGGCGTGGAAGAGCACGACCCCCATCATGTTGCCGACGGCTCGTGCCGACTCCGCGCCCAGATGTTCGGTGCCCCAGGTGCCGAAGTCCACGTCGTGCGGGGCGCGTAGGCGCCGACGGGCCGCGGCCCGGAGCACCACGGACGGAGGGCCGCCGATCCGGTCCCGGTACCGCCACCGGGTTCCGAGCGCCGCCCTGATCGGCAGGGCCTTGGACGGCGGGACCAGGCCGCGCCGCTCCAGCCAGACGTAGGGCGCACCGTCCGAGTACAGGACGTGGGGACCGTCGTTGGCCACGTACGGGGGCTCGGTGGAGCGGGCCCGTCCGCCGAGCGTGGCATGGGATTCGTACAGGGTGACCGTGGCGCCCCTCTCGGCGCCGGCGATGGCCGCGGTCAGTCCGGCGAGGCCACCGCCCACAACGTTGAGTTCCATGTCCCTAGGACGGGTCGACCGCGCTCAAACGTGACAGCTTGTCGGGGTTGACCAACAGGTACACGTGCTGGACCCGCTCCTCGAAGACGTCCAGGGAGATCATGATCACCGCGTCTCCGGCGGCCGACACCAGCACCCCCGGACCGCCGTTGACCTCGGTGACCCGTATGTCCAGGTCGTCCATGCCCTCGACCCCGACCGAGGCGAGGAACCGGGTGACGTTGCGTTCCTCGGTGACGGCCACGAGGAAGCGACCCACCTTGTGCGCGCTGCGCAGCACCCGCAGGGGGGCCCTGGCCTTGCCGCCGCTGTCGCTCACCAGGGTGGCGTCGTCGGCGAGCAGGCCCTTGAGCCCGTCCAGGTCCCCCTCCAAGCAGGCCCGGAGGAAGCGTTCGGTGATCCGCCGTCGTTCGGCCCTGTCGGCCTCGAACCGGGGCCTGCGATCCCGCACGTGGTCGCGGGCGCGTTTGGCCAGCTGTCGGGTGGCGGCCTCGCCGCGCCCGATGACCTGCGCGATCTGGGAGTAGGGAAGCTGGAAGGCCTCGTGCAGGACGAACACGGCGCGTTCCAACGGGCTCAGCGTCTCCAACACCACCATCAGGGCGAACTCCACCGAGTCGGCGAGTTCGGCCCGTTCGGCGCCGTCGGGCAGGTCGCTGACCGGTTCGGGAAGCCATTCGCCCACGTAGGACTCACGCCGGGAAGCGGCCCGGCGCAGCCGGTCGATGGCCACACGGGAGACCACGGTGACCAGGTAGGCGCGCGGATCGTCGATCTCGGCCGGGTCGACCCCGGACCAGCGCAGCCAGGCCTCCTGGACCACGTCCTCGGCGTCGTTGGCGCTGCCCAGGACCCGGTAGGCGACCCCGTTCAACAGGGAGCGGTGCTCCTCGAAGACCTCTGTCGTCGTCATGACAGGGAAGACGTACCACCGTGCGCGGTCCGTGACACGTCCTCGGCCGATATCCGCCGAAACGACCCCCATGTCGCGGAGAGAGATCGAACGGTGACCCCCGAGGAACGGCAAACCACTTGCCCGGGAGGAGGGGTGCTTCTAGGTTGGCGCGATCGGCGGAGTCGAGGAGAGGGAGTGTCGTTGTACCGACTGCGTGAGTGGAACCGAGGGGACGTCGACCGGCTGCTGGAGGCCTTCGCCTGGGAGGACCTGGTCCGGCAGGAGCCCGGTGACCTTCCCCGCACCCCGGACCAGGCCCGAGAGTGGATCGCGCACCGGACCGAACAGGCCCGGGATCGAGACGTCCACGGGTTCGCCGTGGTGGACGGCCAGGACAAGGCGCTGGGACATGTGCAGATCTCGGTCGGCAGCCGAAGACATGAGCTGGGCTGGTTGTCCTTTTGGACGCACCCGGCCGAACAGGGACGCGGTGTCGCGACGGCCGGGGCGCGACTGGCCTCGCGGTTCGCCTTCGACGAACTGGACCTGTTCCGGGTGGAGGCGGGGCACCGACTCGACAACCCGGGTTCGTGCCTGGCGTTGAGCCGTGCGGGGCTGCTGCCGGAGGGGATCGAGCGGGCCAAGCTGCGGTACGGCACCTCCCGCTACGACACCGCCTCGCACGCGCGCCTGGTGACCGACCCGGACACCTGGACCCCCGAAGGCCCCTGCAAGGGCTGAAGGGGCCCGGTGCGAGCGGGGGAGCGACCGAACGGAACGCGGGGTACGGCGATGGATTCGCCGTGCCCCGCGCCGTCACCGGAGGAGTGCCGACTACTAGTCGTCCATGACGGAGATGCCGGAGTTGAAGTCGGTGTCGATGACGTTGCAGCCCTCGGAGCTGAAGCCGGCGAAGCTGATGACGTCGGCGCAGACGGGAACCGTGATGTTCTGGATGTCGGCGTTGTTGTCGGCCGCGGCGGTGCCGGACATGGCGCCCAGAGCGAGGCCGGTGGCGAGGATGAGACCGGAGACGGCGGTGATGCGCTTCATGCTGAGTGTTCCTTTGCGGTTCGCTGTGTGCAGGTGGTGACGGTGGCCGGATGGAGCCGACCCGGATGACTACCGGGTGATCAGTCGCTGACCGCGATGCCCGAGGTGGCGTCCCAGTCGACGACGTTGCAGCCGCTGGCGCTGACGCCGGAGGCCTTCAGGACGTCCAGGCAGATCGGGATGGTGACGTTCTGAACGTTGGCGTTGTTGTCGGCCGCGGCGGTGCCGGTGAAGGCGCCGAAGGCGAGGCCGGTGGCCAGGACGAAGCCGGAAACCTTGGCAATACGGGACATGCGAGTCACCTTTCGGAAGTACTAAAACGGGTTGGCTGCTGCCGCCGTAATTAACTTAGCGTAGCCAGGCGCATGCCTGAAGTAGTTTCCGCGAAGATTCCAGAGTTTCCCCAGAGTTTCCTCGGCTTCTCGGGCGGTATGACCGACATATCACCGCCTGGATCCCCGACGCGTTACACAACCGAAAGCACGACTAGAACAGGCTTCTGGCGAATGCATCGGAATCCATCGCTGTCCGCTCATCGGGGGCATGTCGGACGTGATGCGGGGTTCGAAGTGCATCGAATGCACAAAAAAGCCCGTACGGCGTATCCGCCGTACGGGCCCGAAGACCTGTTGGGACTACCAGCCCTGCTGGCCGTAACCCGGGTACTGCTGGCCGTAGCCGGGCTGTTGCCCGTACCCCGGCTGCTGCTGCCCGTATCCGGGGTACTGCTGCTGGTCGTAGCCCGGGTACTGCTGCGGCTGCTGACCGTAACCCTGGCCGTAACCCGCGTACGGGTCCGGCTGCTGCGCGCCCGTGGGGTGCTGCGGGTAGGCGGCCTGCTGCCCCGTCCCGTCCTGCGGCTGCTGGGGCTGTTGCGGCTGCTGGGCCTCGGCCTGCGCCGACTCCTTCGCCTTCTGCGCCTCGGTGTCGGGGCGGAAGATGAACAGACGGGCGGCCTGGGACTCCCCGTTCTCACTCGGGGTGATCAGGTCCAGACGCCAGCCGGCCTCCTCGATCCCCTCCAGGATGCGGGTCAGCCCCGGACGCAGCTTGCTCGAAGCCTCGTCGTAGGCGTTGACCTCCAGCTGGATGATGAACATCCGGCGCTTCTGCTGCGCGGCGACCTTGGCGTGTTCGACGACCGTGCTGTCCCTGACGACCTGTGTGACGCTCATGAAAACCGTACCCATCTGCTCTGCGGAGCTGCTTCACCCGTCGGGGCGTTCCCGGTCGTCCGCGTCCACCGTGGCGGGATTCCGCCGGGCTCCGAAACCATCATGCCTTCTATGGGTGCATCTGGCCACAGAGACCGAACGGACCCCCGCCCTCGTGATATGCGGTCAAGGGTCAGCCAGTGGCGGCGCGGACGGCTTCGACGACGGGCGTCTCACCGTTCACCAGGTTGAGAACCCGGCCGACGGTCCCTGGTTCGTCCAAAAGTGCGACGATCACGGCGGCGACGTCGTCACGGGTGACCGTGTCGCGCTCGACCTCCTCGCCCAGGTCCACCCGACCGGTTGCGGCCTCGTCGGTCAGACCTCCGGGACGCAGGATCGTCCAGTCCAGGTCGAGGTCGCGCTGACGCAGGTCGTCGTCGGCGGCCTTCTTCGCCGCCACGTACGCCTTCCAGACCTCACCGGCGTCCTCCGGAACCGGCTTGTCCACGTTGATCGCCGACACCTGGACGAGACGGCGCACCCCGGCGAGGGCGGCCGCGTCGGCGGTCAGCACCGCCGCCTTGTGGTCGACGGTCTCCTTGCGGGCCGCGCCGCTGCCCGGTCCGGCCCCGGCCGCGAACACCACGGCGTCGGCGCCCATGATCTTCTCGGTCAGCTCGGTCACGGTCGCCTGCTCCAGGTCGATCACGACCGGCTCGGCACCGGCGTCGACGATGTCCTGGGAATGGTCGGGGTTGCGGATGAGGCCCACAGGGGTGTCACCGCGGTCGGCCAACTGCCTGGCCAGTCGCAGCGCGATCTTCCCGTGTCCTCCGACGATGACGATACGCATGGGGGCAGCGTATTGCCTTGGCCCGCGGTGGACCGAGGACCGCCCCGGGCGACGCCTGTGAACTTCTCGACGTCGCCCGGGGGAATACCGGGCCGACCGGACTCCCGACCGGCCACCGAACCGCTAGTGCACGGTCCAGGTGTCGCCGCCGGCCAACAACGCGGCCAGCTCACCGTCGCCGCGTTCGGACCTCGCGTCCTCGATCTGCTCGTTCAACAGATCGTCGTAGGTGGGCCGGCGCACGTCCCGGAACACCCCGATCGGCACGTGTTCGAAGGCCGGCCGGTCCAGCCGGGACAGCGCGAACGCGTAGCCCGGGTCCTCCCGGTGCGCGTCGTGGCGGATCAACCGGTCCTCACCGACCTCGGCCACGTCGGCGACCTCCAGGCCGCCGAACCCGCCCGCGACCACACCGCGATCCGCCCCCAGCCGCAGCGGCTCACCGTGCTCCATCCGAAGCAGCCTCAGGTCGCGTGAGGACGCGTCCTTCAGCGGCTCGAAGGCGTCGTCGTTGAAGATCGGGCAGTTCTGGTAGATCTCCACGAACGACGCGCCGGGGTGGTCGGCGGCGGCCCGCAGCACCGACGTCAGGTGCTTGCGGTCCGAGTCCACCGTCCGCGCCACGAACCCCGCCTCCGCGCCCAGTGCCAACGACAGCGGGTTGAACGGGTGGTCCAGCGACCCCACCGGCGAGGACTTGGTGATCTTCCCGGCCTCGGAGGTGGGAGAGTACTGGCCCTTGGTGAGCCCGTAGATGCGGTTGTTGAACAGGAGGATGTTGATGTTGACGTTGCGACGCAGCGCGTGGATGAGGTGGTTGCCGCCGATCGACAGCCCGTCGCCGTCACCGGTGATCACCCACACCGACAGGTCCGGCCGGCTCGTCGCCAACCCCGTCGCGATCGCCGGCGCGCGCCCGTGGATCGAATGCACCCCGTACGTGCTCAGGTAGTACGGGAACCGCGAGGAGCAGCCGATCCCGGACACCATCACGATGTTCTCCCGGGGTACCCCCAACTGCGGTAGGAACGACTGGAACGCGGCCAGGATCGCGTAGTCGCCGCAGCCCGGGCACCAGCGCACCTCCTGGTCGGACTTGAAGTCCTTCATCTTGTACTGGGCGTCCGTCTTGGGCACCAGCCGCAGCCCGGCGAGGCCGTCCTCGTCGTGAACGTGCCCGGTTCCGTTCCGATTCTCAGTCACGGTCGATGACCTCCTGCAGCACACCCGCGAGCTCCTCCGCCTTGAAGGGAAGACCACGGACCTTGTTGTAGCCGATGACGTCGACCAGGAAGCGTCCGCGCAGCAGCAGCGCCAACTGGCCCAGGTTGATCTCGGGGACCACCACGCGCTCGTAGCGCGTGAGCACCTCGCCCAGGTTCTTGGGGAACGGGTTGAGGTGGCGCAGGTGGGCCTGGGCCACACGGCCGCCCGCCCGCCGCACCCGGCGCACTCCGGCGGTGATCGACCCGTAGGTGCCGCCCCAGCCCAGCACGAGCACCTTCGCGTCCCCGGTGGGGTCGGACACCTCCAGTTCGGGGATGTCCCGCGCGATGGCGTCGATCTTCGCCTGCCGGGTGCGGACCATGAGGTCGTGGTTGCCGGGGGTGTAGGAGATGTCACCGCTCTGGGCGTGCTTCTCGATGCCGCCGATGCGGTGCTCCAACCCGGCCGTGCCCGGCACCGCCCACGGGCGTGCCAGCGTGTCCTCGTCGCGCAGGTAGGGCAGGTAGACGCCGTCGGGACCGTTCGGTTCGGTGGCCAGGTCCGGTTCGATGACCGGCAGGTCCTCCACCTCCGGCAGCCGCCACGGCTCGGAGCCGTTGGCGAGGTAGCCGTCGGAGAGCACCACCACCGGCGTGCGGTACTTCACCGCCAACCGGGTGGCCTCGATCGCCGCGTCGAAGCAGTCTGCGGGGGAGGATGGCGCCACCACCGGGACGGGTGACTCGCCATTGCGCCCGTACATGGCCATCAACAGGTCGGTCTGCTCGGTCTTGGTGGGCATGCCGGTGCTCGGGCCGGCCCGCTGCACGTCCACGATGATCAGGGGGAGTTCCGTCATCACGGCCAGACCCACGGTCTCCTGCTTGAGCACCATGCCGGGGCCGGAGGTGGTGGTCACGCCCAGCGAACCACCGAACGAGGCGCCCAGGGCGGCGCCCACCCCCGCGATCTCGTCCTCGGCCTGGAAGGTCCGCACCCCGAACCGCTTGTGCCTGGACAGTTCGTGCAGGATGTCCGAGGCCGGGGTGATCGGGTAGGAGCCCAGGAACAGGGGGAGCCCGGAACGCTTGGACCCGGCGATGAGCCCGTAGGCCGTGGCCAGGTTCCCGGTGATGTTCCGGTAGGTGCCCGAGGGCAGCCGGGCCGGTTTGATCTCGTACGAGACCGCGAAGTCCTCGGTGGTCTCCCCGAAGTTCCACCCCGCCCGGAAGGCCTTGAGGTTGGCGTCGAGGATGTCGGGCTTGCTCGCGAACTTCGACCTCAGGAAGGAGGTCGTCCCCTCCGTCGGGCGGTTGTACATCCAGGACAGCAGACCCAGGGCGAACATGTTCTTCGCGCGCTGGGCGTCCTTCTTGGAGATGTCGGAATCGGCCAGGGCCGCCACCGTCATCGAGGTCAACCCCACCGCGCTCACCTTGAACGCGTCGAGGGTCCCGTCGGTGAGCGGGTCGGAGACGTAGCCGACCTTGGCCAGGCTGCGCTTGGTGAACTCGTCGGTGTTGACGATGATCGTGGCACCCTTCGGCACGTCACCGAGGTTGGCCTTGAGCGCGGCCGGGTTCATCGCCACCAACACGTCGGGGGCGTCCCCGGGGGTCACGATGTCGTGGTCGGCGAAGTGCAACTGGAAACTGGAGACACCGGGAAGGGTGCCGGCGGGGGCGCGGATCTCCGCCGGGAAGTTCGGCAGGGTCGACAGGTCGTTGCCGAACGACGCGGTCTCCTGGGTGAATCGGTCACCGGTCAACTGCATGCCGTCGCCGGAGTCGCCGGCGAAGCGGATGATGACGCGGTCGAGCTGTTCGATCTGTTTGGCCACTGAGATCGACGACCTCCTCGGTGAGCCGCCGGTCGTGGAGGCGGCGGCGCTCGGGTGTTCCACCCCCGGCCGGACCGCACCGTCGCGGGCCGGATGCCAGGGTCGGGGGCGGGGACTGCTGTCGTGGCCCTCACGCGCGCCGGGTGCGCCAACCCGGTGCGACGTGTGCGGCGTGTTCGGTGCGGGTACCGCGGCCGGATCGCGCGTGGCTGCCGACCTTCAACGGCACGGCCCACCACCCACCGTAAGGACGGGGTTCTCCCGCCCCCTCGGCGTGCGGAGTGACGAGGGCCACGTTCGCACTATAGGTCGTCGATACCGGGCAGAGGCCGGACGGGTGGTGATTGTCACACGTGGCGCTTCGCCCCGCGACCGCGCCGCCGGCGGCGCGGGTCGCAACACCGACCGGTCACATGGGGAACGCGAGACGCCGACCCGCACGTTTGTCACCATGTACGCATCAAAAGCCGGACACCGGCGAACACCGGAAGGGAGGGCGCGTGCACGTCAACGCGGTCCGCGCGGTCGGCCTGTTCGCCGGGGCCTCGGCGCTCATCGTCGTGGTCGGCTGGTTCTGCGGCGCTCAGAAGGGCGTCCAGATCGCGATCGCCCTGGTGCTGTGCGCGGGGATCCTCGTCTACCTGTTCGGGGAGTCCCTGGCGCTGCGGGCGATGCGGGCCCGACCGGTCAGCGAGATCGAGCGCCCAGAGCTGTACCGGATCGTTCGGGAGCTCGCCACGGCCGCCAAGCAGCCGATGCCGAAGCTGTACCTGGCGCCGGTGCGCTCACCCAACGCCTTCGCCACCGGGGGCAGCCCGCGCCGGGCGTCCCTGTGCTGCACGACCGGGTTGCTGCGCGTTCTCGACGAACGTGAACTGCGCGGGGTGATCGCCCACGAGCTGGCGCACATCCGCTCGCACGACACGCTGCTCAGCTCGGTCGCGGCGACCTTGACCACCCTCATCACCGCGCTCACCCTGGTGACCTTCCTGCTGCCGTTGGGGGAGTCCGAGGAGACGGACATGCCCAATCTGCTGGGAGGGCTGATGCTGGCCGTGCTGGCGCCGCTCGCGGGAGCGGTCGTCTACTGCGGAGTGGGACGGGCCCGGGAGTTCCGTGCCGACGAACAGGCCGCCGAACTCACCGGGGACCCGCTGGGACTCGCCGACGCGCTGCGCAAGCTGGAGTCCGGCAACCGGGCCCACCCACTGCCACGCGAGCGGGTGCTGTTGGCCACGGCGCACCTGATGACGACCAACCCGTTCCACGGTCCGGTGGGCCGGTTGTTCTCGGCGCACCCGCCGATCGCCGAGCGGATCCGACGCCTGCGCGCGCTGCGCCGCAAGTGGGACCTGGGCTGAACGCGACGACGGCCGCCCACCGGTGGCGGGAGGCCGTCGATCGTCGGTGCGTCAGCGGTAGTTGACGAACTGGAGGGCCAGGTCGAAGTCCTTCTCCTTGATGAGCGTCATCACGTTCTGGAGGTCGTCCTTCTTCTTGGAGCTGACCCGGAGCTCGTCGCCCTGGATCTGCGCCTTGACGCCCTTGGGGCCCTCATCACGGATGAGTTTGGAGATCTTCTTGGCGTCCTCGGTGGTGATGCCCTCCTTGAGGTTCACCGGGAGGCGGTACTCCTTGCCGGAGGGCTTGGGCTCCTCGGCGGCGTCCAGGACCTTCAGGGAGATCTTGCGCTTGATCAGCTTCTCCTTGAAGACCTCCAGGGCGGCGGTGGCACGCTCCTCGGCGCTGCTCTTGATCTCGATGCCGTTCTCACCCTGCCAGGCGATGGTGGTCCCGGTGCCCTTGAAGTCGAACCGCTGGGACAGCTCCTTGCCCGTCTGGTTCAGGGCGTTGTCGACCTCCTGACGGTCGAGCTTGGACACCACGTCGAAACTGGATTCGGCGGCCACGTACTCTCACACCCCGTTAGATCTCGTGGGTCACGGGCGGTGCCCGTGCACGTCTGCTCGGCCCGGTGCGGACCGGCTTCAGAGCTTAGCCGCGCCCCGCTCGGCACACCCGAAGCACCTGGTGGGGGCGCGCCCGAGGATCCGATTTCAGGTTCGGGCCGATCATCCGCTATTGTCATTCATGCGCAGCGACGCACGCGTCGCCGCAGCCCAGGCAGGTTGCCCGAGCGGCCAATGGGAGCGGACTGTAAATCCGTCGGCTTAGCCTTCGAAGGTTCGAATCCTTCACCTGCCACCCTGGGGAAGGCCCCGGTGAACAGCGGAAACGCTGATCACCGGGGCCTTTCGCGTTCCCGGTTCCTTGCAGGCCCTCCTCGCGGGGCTGCGGCCACTCGGTGGGTGACGCGGCCGCATCGGCTCCTGGGCGTACTGCGGTGTGCTCACCGTCCGGTTCCGCGATGGCCGCCGGGAGCCGGCAGGCCAGGTGTCGGTGGCATGGAGGCCGGGGTGTCGTACTTCCGGGGCGTGTTCACCACGGGTGGCGTGGTGCTCAGGGGATTCGGGCGGTCGCGAAGATGTCACGCCAGAGCTACAGGATGATCACTCTGAGTAATCTTTGCGGGGCGGGTGCGTGGCTCGGACGGGCTGATAAATCAGCGCATTGTCGTATTTGAGTTGCCCGGCGAAAAGAATTGATCCGGCAATATGGACAAAATGACTTCCGGGTTTCGGCGTTGACAAAAAAGTGGGGCCGGATAATGATTGCCACAGTCCACCGCGACACAGGTGCAAGAAGCGCCTGCGTCTTTTTCTGTCAATGCCTCGCATGATTTCTCGGGGGAAACATGATCAAGAAGCTGACCGCTGCTGGCCTGGTCGCCGGTGCCGCGATGGGCGCGCTCCTCATGGGAGCTCCCGCGCACGCCTCGCACGGTGGTGACCAGCAGTTCAACCAGAACCTGCAGCTGGTTCCGGTTCAGTCCTGCAACCTGACCGGCAGCGTCGGTCTGGTCGCCGTCACCGTGCCGATCCTGTCGCCGCAGACCACGGGCGACTGCGTGAACGGCCCCGTCGGCACCAACATCAGCTGATCCCGGCAATCGGTTCGACCGAAACGCTATCTCAAACTTTTTCGAAAGGTAATTCAATGCTGCGTAAGCTCGGCGTTGCCGGCCTCGTCGCTGGTGCCGCTTTCTCCGCCGTCCTGGCCGCCACGCCGGCGTCCGCCTCGCACGGTGGCGACCAGCAGTACAACCAGAACCTGCAGGCCGTCCCGGTCCAGCTCTGCAACACCGAGCTGGCCGTCGGGCTCCTCGCCGGTGTCAACGCGCCGATCCTGTCGCCGCAGACCACCGGTGACTGCATCAACGGCCCCGTCAGCACGAACATCCAGTAGGAGGATCTTCAGATGCTGCGCAAGTTCACCGCCGCCACCGCCATCGCCGGTATCGCCATGGGTGCGATGCTCGCGACCACGCCGGCCTTCGCCTCGCACGGTGGCGACCAGCAGTTCAACCAGAACCTGCAGCTGGTTCCGGTTCAGCTGTGCAACACCGAGCTGGCGGTCGGCCTGGTCGGCGCCAACGTGCCGATCCTGTCGCCGCAGACCGCCGGTGACTGCGTCAACGGCCCCGTCGGCACCAACATCGACCACGACCGTGGCGACGAGGGTGACAAGGGCGACGAGGGCTACGGCTACTACTAGTAGTGGACCGAGTCCGACGGGGCCGATCCGGTCCCGGTGACGGAACAGAGCTGTTCGAAGGCCCCCCGGCGTGTGCCGGGGGGCCTTTCGCGTTCACACCGGGATGATGGAGCCTTCGGACCCAGGAGGCGATATGAAGCGTGCACTACTGATCGGCGCGGTCCTGGCACTGGCGCTTTCCGCCTGTGGCGACCAGGACGAGCCGGACCGGGACGACGTTCCGTCCACGGACGACAACGGTGACGACGACCGCGACGACCGCGACGACCGCGACGACGGCGGCGCGGCGACCGAGGGGGACGTCCAGGTCCTCAACTTCCACGGTGACGAGGAGGGCTTCGACGAGCAGCGCCCCACGGAGTACGTGGCCACCGAGTTCACCACCTTCACCGACATGGAGTGGGACGAGTGGGGTGAGGACCAGGCCCGCGGAGAGGGCGAGGTCCTGGGCACCTGGTGCATGGACCAGAACTGTC
>NZ_DYZD01000145.1 GCF_020741345.1 Nocardiopsis listeri | reverse complement strand
GGCGTGCGAAACGACCAGGAGCGAGCAACCGTGCAAACCCGATCGACCCCCGACGGGTCCACCCCCCACCTCCCCCATCGGGGGACGCCGTGCTGAACACCGTCGGAGACATCCTGCTGGGAACGGTCGTGGCCATCGTGGTCACCATCGGCACCGGCTACTTCGTCGCCCAACAGTTCGCCTGCACCGCCGTGGACCGCTCACAGGTGCGAGCCGGGGCCGCCACCGGCGACCCACGATGGCGACGCGTACGCGCCATCACCGACCGCACCTCCTTCACCCTCTCCGGCGCCCAGTTCGGCATCATCGTCACCACCCTCATCGTCGGCTTCGTCGCCGAACCCATGGTCGGCACCGGACTGGGCGTGCTGCTGGAGGCGGCGGGGCTGCCCGAGGGCACCGGGCCGGTCATCGGCACCACCCTGGCGCTGCTGTTCGCCACCGTCATCCAGATGGTCTTCGGTGAGCTCCTGCCCAAGAACCTGGCCATCACCCGCCCCGCCCCGGTGGCTCGTGCCCTGGCCCTGAGCACCGGCGTGTACCTGGCGCTGTTCGGATGGCTCATCTGGATCTTCGACCGATCCGCCACCGCCCTGTTGCACCTGATGCGCATCGAACCGGTCCACGACGCGGCCACCGCCGGCGACCTCAGGCACATCCTGGCCGAGTCCCGCCGCAGTGGAGACCTGCCGGAACAGATCTACGGCCGCCTCTCCCGCGCCCTGGACTTTCCCGAACGCACCGCCGAACAGGCCATGACCCCTCGGGCCCGGACCATCACCGTCCACGCCGACCAACCCCTGGCCCGGGTGGTGGGGCTCATGGCGCGCGGCCGCTCGCGCTTTCCCGCCCCGGCGACCGGGTCCACCTGATCCTGCCCTCGCCGGTGGGTGGGGAGGAGGCGGCCCGGGTCGAGCTGACCGTCCGGGTCGACACCGTCCGCCATCACGTGCCCGAACGCCTCGCCCTGCGTCTGGACGTGACCGAGGGAGCCGCCGTATGAGCGCGATGGATCCCGTCCTGGTCCTGACCCTGACCGTCCTGTTCATCGCCTTGAGCGCGTTCTTCGTGGTGGTGCAGTTCTCCCTGGTCGCGGTGCGCCGCCACCGTCTGGAGGAGGCCGCCCGGGACGGCGTCGCCGCACGGGTGGCGCTGCGAGGCATGCGCCGGGTGTCCCTGCTGATCTCCGGCACCCGGTTCGGCATCACCCTGGCCACGCTGGCCCTGGGTTCGGTGTCCAAGCCGGCCGTGCACCACACCCTGGAACCCCTGATGGAAGGGGCACTGCCGCCGGCGGTGGCCACCACCGTCTCCTTCACCCTGGCGCTTTTGATCATCTCCTTCCTCCATCTGGTCGTGGGCGAGATGGCACCCAGGTCCTGGGCCCTGGGCAACGCCGAGCGGGCCGTGATCGTCACGGCCCTGCCCATGCGGATGTTCATGGTGCCGTTCCGGCCGTTGTTGGTGGTCTTCAACGGCGCCGCCGACCGGTGTCTGCGTCTGGTGGGGGTCGATCCGTTGGAGGCCCTGCCCTCCGGGCGCGGGCCCGAGGCCGTACGCGAGTTGGTCGAACACTCCGCCGCCGCCGACACCCTGGACGCCGAACGACGCGACCGCATCACCACCGCCCTGGAGGTGCAGGCCCGTCCCCTGGGCGAGGCCCTCACCCCGTCGGAGGAGATCGCTCAGGTGCCCCTGGACGCAGGCCTGGAGCGGATCATCGCGGTGGGTCGCCGGACCGGGCACCTGCGCCTGGTGATCACCGACCACGGCGAACCCGTGGGCGAACTGCACGTGCGCGAGGCCCTGACCGCCTCCCCCGGGACACGGGCCGCCGACCTGATGCGCCCGCTGCTGTCGCTTCCCACGCACACCCCCATGTCGGCCGCCCTGAGCGTGATGCGAGAGGGCCGCTCCCACCTGTGCCTGGTCCGCGACGGGAAGGGCGCCTTGATGGGTCCGGTGACGTTGGAGGACCTGCTGGATCGGCTGCTTCCCGAACGCGCGACGACCTGAACCACCCCGTGAGAGGGGGCGGGTGTCCTCGGACCACCGCCCCCTCTTGCGCCGTGCGCCCCCGGAGGTCATCATCGTGCGGTCCCCGGCAGAAAAATCTTCCTTCTCTTTAAACTCCGATCCCACCAACCCCCTATTCAAACGACGCAAAGGCTCGCAGAGTATGGAGAGGTCTTCGGGAGGGGAGAACCGGAGGGACCCTCGTCCCGATTCCTGACATTCTGGAATTACCAGGCTGTGTTCACCCAAGACCCACCCCTGTACACGCCTCACTGCGATTGCTAGGTTCACGTCATGACCCAACCGCGGGAAATCCGCGTCATCGAGCAGAAAAAGCTCTTGGTCAGCGTCCGCAAGGCCGCCCAAATCCTCGACGTATCAGAGAGAGTGGTCTACGACCTCTGCTACAGCGAAGAACTCGAGTCGGTGAAGATCGGACCCAAGAAATGGATTCGCAGAATCACGTGCGAATCACTCAACGAGTACGTCGAAAACGCCGTACGCGAATCCCGAATCGACCACGAGCACGGATCACAGACACCGTTGAAAGGTGGTGCCCCGTGAATACACTTCCCACGACAGAAAAAGTCCCGGCCCTTCCCGGGCGCGAACCGGACCGACCCGTCGAACCCTTCGTCTGCGGACCCCGCAGATTGACCGCGTGTGCGCGGGACGTGGTGGCCCTGATCGAGGGGGACCCCGGACTGTGGCCGGCCCTGACCACCTGCGTCACCGACACCAACGGGCTGACCACCGTCCACTACGCCGCCGTGTACGGGGGCGGCCTGGCATCTTCCCTGTTCGGTCCCGACGGGGTCGTCTCCCGCTGGCGCTCCCGCCTGCACGCCCCCACCGAGGCCAAGCGAGAACGCGCCCAGGGCCGTGAACGCGTACTGACCCTGCGCGGTCACCATTCCGGCTACGCCGTGACGGTGCTCTTCACCGTCCTGGCCGGCTCCCGCAACCTCGACGCGGACGGCCCGGAACAGGAGTCCCACCAGTGACCCTGTTCCCAACCTCGTCCCGGTTGTTGTACGTGGACGCCAACACCAAGCCCTGGCCGCTCAACCACCACGCCTACGTGCACGCGTGCGCCGAACGGTTGCGCAAGGAGGTCGACCACACACCCCGGGTCCACTTCCCCGAGAGCCACCTGCAGCGGAACGACACCCGCGGAGCGCTGCTGCGGCTGGACGGCCCCGACCACGACGACGTCCTGTTGGCCTGGGACGAACGACGCGGCTGGGCCCGATTGGAATCCTCCGGT
The DNA here is from genome assembly GCF_020741345.1 of Nocardiopsis listeri. Taxonomy (GTDB): domain Bacteria; phylum Actinomycetota; class Actinomycetes; order Streptosporangiales; family Streptosporangiaceae; genus Nocardiopsis; species Nocardiopsis listeri_A. The sequence continues at coordinate 4,717 of NZ_DYZD01000145.1, read as the reverse complement.
CGTCGTCCCCTGGTCCTGGGCGCCGACCCCCTGCTGGAGCCGGAGGCCTTCACCCACGCCGTCACCGCCCTGCTGAGCCCGGGGACCCGACAGCTGGTGATGGTTCTGGACCGCTCCCGCGTCTTCGCCCACCCGGTCGACGTGGTCTTCGAACGCCGACTGGCGGCCTACCGGGACCTGTGAACCACCCGGGAGGGTCCTCCTTTCTCAGGGGAGCGAAAGGAGGACCCCACACCCATCAGCCGACCTTGTGGGCCAGTACCACCGCGTCGGTCATGGTCACCTCGGTGCCGTCCCCACGGCGGCGCGTGCGCGACCGCGGCTCCGCCACCAGCACCCGCCATCGGTCGGATCCCAGTACCGCGGCCACCTCCACGGGCGCCACGTGGGCGCGCCCGTGACCGGCGTGCGGGGCGTGACCGTGGGCGTCGGAGGGGTCGTGGCCCACGATGAGCAGGCGACCGTCCGGTGCGACCCGGTCGGCCAGGTGTTCCACCAGCTTCTCGAAGGGCCCCTCGGGGTGGGCGTAGTGGCTGGTCACCAGGTCGAATCCGCTCAGGTGCGGGTCGAGCGCGGTGGCGTCGGCCCGCACCCATCGGATGCGGGCGGCCGCCTCGGCCTCGACCCGCTCCACCAACGTCCGGGCCCGCTCCAGTGCGTTGGCGGAGATGTCCACCGCGGTGACCTCCCAGCCGTGCCGTGCCAGCCACAGACTGTCGGCGCCCAGCCCCGCCCCGACCTCCAACACACGGCCCGGTTCCAGGTCGTGGGCGGTGGCCACCAGCTGTGGATTGGGCTCACCCGGCCCGTCGGGCCCGTGCTCACCGTGCCCGTGGTTGTCGCGGTAGCGCTCCTCCCAGAACTCCCGGTCGAACTCGCCGTTCATGCGCATCCCCCAACGTCGTCGTTCACAGCCCGTGCCCCGGGACCGCACGCGCGGCCACCTCACGTTCGACCTCGGCGGAGAAGGCGCGCCGCGCCGTCAGGGCCCGGTCGATCTCGGTGTTGATGAGGTCGGCGTTGATCTGCGCCGCGGCGAGGGTTCCGGCCGCGCCGGAGGCCCCCACCTGCGCGGACACGTCGGTGGCGTTGCCCGCGACCCACACCCCCGCCACCGTGCTGCGGCCCGTGGCGTCCACCGGCAGGTGCTCGCCCATTCCCGAAGGGTGGGCCACCGGCGCCAGACCCAGCGGGGCCAGGAAGTCCGCCCTGGCCACCATCCGGGTGGCCACGGCCAGCGCCCGACGCTCCACCAGCTCTCCCCCGGCCAGACGTACCCCGGTCAGGGCATCCGCCACCGTCTCCACCCGCATCACCCGGTCCTCGATCACCTTGATGCCACGTACGGCCAACCGCTCGGCCTGTTCGGCCTCCACCGCCGTCCCGTTCGCGAAGAAGAGCACGTCCGCGCTCCACTGGCCGAACATCAACGCCTGGTGCACCGACATGGGCCCGGTGGCCAGCACACCGATGGGTTCGTCACGCACCTCCCACCCGTGGCAGTAGGGGCAGTGCAGCACGTCGCGGCCCCAACGCTCGGCCAGTCCGGGAATGTCGGGCAGTTCGTCGACCAGTCCGGTGGCCACCAGCAGCCGGGCCGCCCGCATCGTGCGTCCGTCCTCCAACAACGCCACGAACGCGCCGGCCCCGCCCTCGATCGAGCGCACCCGTCCCCGTGTGATGTGGGCTCCATAGGCACGGACCTCGGCCCGGCCCCGTTCCAGCAGTTCGCCCGGGGGTGTGCCCTCCACTCCCAGCAGACCGTGCACCCCGGCCGCCGGGGCGTTGCGCGGCTCACCCGCGTCCACCACCAACACCGATCGTCGGGCCCTGGCCAGGGTGAGCGCCCCGCTCAAGCCCGCCGCGCCGCCGCCGATCACCAACACCTCGTAGAAGTCCTCGACCTGCTCGCCCACTGTGGACCACCTCCACGGACCACGATGCGCCCCACCCCCGACATCCGACAAGTCCTGTTGCCGGTATGGCAAAATACGGGGATGGACCACGACCTCGACCAGGCTCTGAACTCTGTCGGACCACGCCTGCGCACCCTGCGCACCCAACGCGACATCACCCTGTCCGACCTGGCCGCCACCACCGGCGTCTCGGTCAGCACCCTGTCGCGGTTGGAGACCGGCGAGCGCAGACCCACCCTCGAACTCCTGCTGCCCCTGGCCCGCGCCTATGGCGTCACCCTCGACGAACTCGTCGACGCACCACCCACCGGCGACCCGCGCGTGCACCTGCGCCCCACCACCCGTGGCGGGATGACGATGATCCCCCTGACCCGCCGCCCCGGTGGCATCCAGGCCTACAAGATCGTCCTGGCTACGGACCCCGGTCGCCGCGAACCCGACCCCCAGATCCACGAGGGATATGAGTGGCTCTACGTCCTCAACGGGCGCCTGCGCGTGATCCTGGGCGAGCACGATCTCGTCCTGGGCGCCGGCGAGGCCGCCGAGTTCGACACCCGTGTCCCCCACTGGTTCGGCGCCGCCGACGAACAGGTCGTGGAGTTCCTCAGTCTCTTCGGCGCGCAGGGGGAGAAGGCCCATCTGCGCGCTCGCCCCAAGCAGGGTGATCGGCCCGCCTGAGGACCCGTCGGCGCCCTCGACGAAACCACCCGGAACGGGACCGGCGTCGATCCCGAAGTCGTGCGCCCAGTCCTCCTCGATGGCGCGCGTCGACCACCGGGCACCGGTCGGGTCGGCGAAAGTGGGTTGTGCGCAAAAGGCGTGCCCCCGTGGTGGCCAAGGCCCGCGTCAGCCAGGCCCAACTCACCCAACCCGTCATGACCATCACCTGGGCCGCCCTGCTGCTGGGCGAGCCCTTGAGCGGACCCGTCCTGGCCGGTGGCGCGGCCGTGCCGGCCTGCGCCGCCCCGGCGGTACGGGCACGTCTGGAACCGGGCACGCACAAGCGGGGCCGCACCCACACCGGGTGGGTACGGCCCCGCGGGCGAGCGGCTACGCTCAGGCGGTCTTCGCGGTCAGGTTGACCACGATGTTGCCGCGGGTGGCGCGCGAGTAGGGGCACACCTGGTGGGCGTCCTCGACCAGCTTGTCGGCCTCCGCCTGCGACAGGTGCGGCAGGTTCACGGTCAGGTCGACCACCAGGTCCAGGCCCTCGTCCTTGCCCAGGGTGACCTGGGAGTCGATGCTGGATCCGGACACGTCGGCCTTGCTCTGGGCGGCGACCTTCTTCAGGGCGCCGTGGAAGCAGGCCGCGTACCCGACGGCGAAGAGCTGCTCGGGGTTGGTGCCCGGGCCGTCGTCGCCGCCCATGCCCTTGGGCACGGACAGGTCCACCGACAGGCGGCCGTCGTCGGTCTTGCCCGAGCCCTTGCGGCCCTCGCCGGTGACGGTGGCGACGGCCGTGTACATCTTCTGGAAAGCCATGACTTGTCCCTTCCTCAGGGGCCGAGCCGAGAGCCCGGCCCCGTTCGCGATGTGGTTCGGTGTCCCGCCTGGGCGGTCACCGAACGGGTGACGTGGTCGAGCAGCGCACGCAGGTCCTCGACCTTGCCCTCGGGAAGGTCGGTGGCGCACAGGACACGGTGGGGAATCCCCTCGGCGCGCTCGCGCAGCCGCTCGCCCTCATCGGTGAGAGCGACGTGGACGATGCGTTCGTCCTCGGGTCCGCGTCTGCGGGTGAGCAGCCCCGCCCCCTCCATCCGACGCAGCAGGGGCGAGAGCGTACCGGTGTCCAGGCTCAGCGCCAGTCCCAGTTCCTTGACCGGCAACGCCCCCCGTTCCCACAGCACCAACATCACCAGGTACTGCGGGTAGGTCAGTTCCAGGTCGGTCAGGATCTCCCGATAGAGCCCGGTCAGGGCCCGGGACGCGGTGTAGAGGGCGAAGCAAAGCTGGTTGTCCAGAGCAAGGGGATCCCCCTCCTCGGTACCGGCCATGTCCCCTCCCCCGCGGTGCGCGTCTCGGCGTTCGTCCGCCACGCTAACAGAATTTAGTTGTGCACAACACTATTGGGCGCGACTATTTTGGTCGGTGTCGTCCCCTGAAGAAGAAGGAGCGACCCGGCGGGGCCCGCACCCGTCAGGACGTGGGCCCCGCCGATCACCTCACAAGAACTCCACGCCCTGGGCCAAGGGCAGCTCACCGCCGTAGTTGACGGTGTTGGTGGCCCGCCTCATGTACGCCTTCCACGAATCCGAACCCGACTCACGGCCCCCACCGGTGTCCTTCTCGCCGCCGAAGGCCCCGCCGATCTCGGCCCCCGAGGTACCGATGTTGACGTTGACGATCCCGCAGTCCGACCCGGCCGCCGACAGGAAACGCTCGGCCTCGGCCTGGTCCTGGGTGAAGATCGCCGAGCTCAACCCCTGCGGCACCCCGTTGTGCAACTCCACCGCCTCCTCGAAGGTGCGGTAGGACATCACGTACAGGATCGGCGCGAAGGTCTCCTCACGCACCACCTCGGTCTGGGCGGGCATGCGCACCACGGCCGGCTCCACGTAGAAGGCGTCACCGGCCTCCTCCTCCAGCCGGCGTCCACCGCCCACCAGCACCCGACCTCCGTCGCCCTGGGCCCGCTCCAACGCCGAGACCATCGCCTTGTGTCCGCGCTCGCCCACCAACGGCCCCACCAGGGTCGACTCCCGGTAGGGGTCACCGATGCGGTCACGCAGCTGGGCGTAGGCGTCCACCACCCGCTCGCACACCGCGTCCACCACGTCCTCGTGCACGATCAGCCGGCGCAG
>NZ_DYZD01000144.1 GCF_020741345.1 Nocardiopsis listeri | reverse complement strand
TGGGCGCGGTCTCGCTCCCCCTGGACGGGGGCTGAACGAACGTGAACCGTCCCCTCACCGTCGTCGTCTGTCTGCTCCTGGCCGCCGGAATCGCCCTGTGCCAGCACTTCGTGGTGGCCAAGGACAAGATGGTCGAGCCCATCAGCACGTCCGGGTCCGCCGAGGGACCCGTCGTCACCGAGGACTTCACCCTGGAGATCGACCGGGTCGACCTGAGCACGTCCCTGAGCGCCGTCGACGGCTTGGGCGAGAGCGCGGAGCCGACCGAGGCCAACGGCGTCTGGGTGCTGGTCTGGGCCCGAATGACCGCCGAGCACACCACGATGGTCAATTTCCCCGCCGAGCTGCGGATGAAGGACGGCACCACCTTCTTCGAACCGAGCTGGTTCCCCGACGCGATGGACCGCGCCACCCTGTCGCCCGGTCTGCCCCTGTACGGCGCGTTCGTGTTCGAGGTGCCCGAGGAGGAGATCGACGCACCCTCCCTGGTCGTCACCAACGCCCCCGGGTTCGAGGGTCGTCTCGGTGCCCAGGCCGACGTGGACCTGAAGCTGACGGACACCTCGCCCTCCGACGAACCCGCCGAGCTGCTGCCGCCACAGATCCAGGCCGGGGAGGAGATCGATGCATCCGAGTGACCCCCGCAGGCAAGGCCCCCAGCCGGGCCGTCCGCCCTCGTACGGGGGCCCGAACCCGTCGTACGGCCCGGGCGGGCCCGGGGGGCGCCCATGGCCGCCTCAGGGCACACCTGCGCCGGGGGGACCGCCCGCCGGCCCTCCCCCTCCGATGCCTCCGGTGCCTCCGGGCCCCGGCGGGTATCCCGGGCTGAGCGGACCGGCCACCGGCGCCCAGGTTCCTCCGGGACGGCCCGGCCCGCACTGGGGACGGCCACCCCGGAACCACCCTTGGAACCCGGAGGCACGGGACCCGATTCCGTCCCGACGAGCCCCGGGCTCTCGCTCGGCGCGCCACTCCCGCCCCTCTCCCGACCCCGGCCGGCCACGTCGCGCCCTCCCCCTGTGGAAACGGCTGCACCTGCCCTACGTGGCCGCCCTGGTCGTGCTGTTCCCGGTCATGGTCGGGTGGCCGTATCTGACGGAGGCCAGGGAGGTGGGCGAAAGCGGTCTCGTCCGCCCTGAGCCACGGGTCGTCGAGGGTTCGACCGCCACCATGGCCGGAAGCGAGTGGGAGGTCCTCGGCTACCTGGTCGGCTACGTGGAGGATCAGGCGCCCCCACCGGAGGGCGTGGAACTGGTCGACGTCGGTTTCAAGGTCACCCCCGAGGACGACGAGGCCGGAGGGCTACTGAACGCCTACTGCCGTTTCCGTGCCCTGGACGAGGACGGGCGTTCCTGGGAACCCACCACGGAGTACGGCATGCGCGACCTCTCCGAGGACCAGGGTGTGACCATGAGCGGCTGCTCCGACGCCGAAGCGGCCCCGATCCCCGCGGGCAAGGAGCAGACGCTGGTGCTGTCCTTCCTGGTGCCCGAGGAGGTGGCCGAGGAGCTCAGGTACGAGGTCACCGTGACGACCACGGGTGACCCCGACCGTTCCAGGCCCGAGGCCCTGCTCTTCGAGGCCGACCCCCTGGAGTGACCCTTGGCCCGCCAGGGGTCGGACCTCCTACGAGGCGTGTCGGGCCGTGTGCCACTGGTGCCGGCCCACACGGTTCTCCTCCGCCTTGCGCAGCGCGATCTCGAAGGCGGCGGCCAGAAGGCACAGGCGGAACAGCATGTGCAGGGCGTCCACGGTGAAGTCGATGGGTTGCAACCATGGCCAGAGCTCGCCCTGGAAGTCACCCGGACCGAGCAGGACGAAGAGTCCCCGGTTCAGTTGGCTGAACGCCATGTCCAGGAAGACGAAGTACAGGCAGAAGGTCAGGTAGAACACCGGACCGGCGCCGAGCACGAAGCGCCCGGCGTTGAGCAGGGGCGTGAACTTGTCCCGGAAGTCCGAGTCCGCCTGCCGTCCGAACACCTTCCCCAGCCTCGCGGCGAGGTTGACGGCCGCTCCGACCCGGCCACCGCCGCGACGTTCCTCGAAGAGGGAGTCGTGGTCGTCGACCTGGGCCCGGTAGACCACCGCGGTGATGGTCAGCCACAGCATGGGGCCGAGGAATCCCTCCTTGAGGGAGGTCCACACGGCGGTGATCGCCGCGACGATCCCGGCGGAGAGTTGGGGCACGTTCAGCTTGAGCCCGAAGCCGTCGATGGCGCCCTTCAGCGTGGTCTCCACCCCGACCCAGGCGGCCCGGTTGCCGATCCACTCATGGGAGAGGCTGATGAACACCCCGACGGAGAACAGGGCCAGGAACATCCAGATGCCCTCGAACAGCGCCGTCAGGACGCCCAGGAGCGGGTTGCGCCCCGATTCGTAGAAGTGCCCGCACACGCGCCGCAGCAGCCAGGCCACGGCCGCCACCACCAATGGCAGACCGAACCAGCCGAGTTCGGTCGGGGTCGCGAAGGCCTCGATGCCGCCGGTGTTGAGCAGGCCGATGCTGTAGGCGTCGTACTCCTCCTTGATCAACCCCCAGGCCCCGTAGAAGACCAGGAACGGCATGATCGCGAGGGCGACCCCGTCCACGACCCGACGCTCCCGCTCGGCGAAGCCGGTGCGTTTCCCCCGCCGGACGACCTCGGAGTGGAGCTCCCGGTCCACCATGGGAAGTCCTGGGCGCAGGAGCTGGAACATGACAACGAAGGTCACCAGGGTGACCAGCAGGGTCAGTCCGAGGCCGGCGAGGGAGAGGGTGGGGTTCACGTCGGTGAAACCCACCAGCCCGCGCATGAGCAGTGTGTGCAGCAGCATTCCGCCGGTGTAGACGCACAACAGGGGAGCCCAGTGGCGACGCACCAGGTCAAGAGCGTAGACCGGCAGGAGGGCTGCGGAAGACGTCGAGAGGGCCATAGGTTCAAGAGGTTAGCGGGATTCGCCGACGCGGACTCCCGTTGTCCACAGGGTGCGATGGGCCGTCCACGCACCGGAGGCGACCGGGCTGATCGGAGGACCTGATGCAGGAGGGCGACGGAAACGGCTGGGTGGAATTGCCCGACGGCTCCCGAAGGTGGGGGCTGTACGGTGCCGCCGGGCTGTTGTTGTACGCCACCGACGCGGCCGGTTCCGGCCATGTGCTGCTCCAGCACCGCGCGGGGTGGACCCACATGGGCGGAACATGGGGCATCCCGGGAGGAGCGCGCAATCGGGACGAGACTCCGCTGCAGGCGGCCGTGCGCGAGTTCCGTGAGGAGGTCGCGGGTGATCTCGCCGACTACACGGTGCTGGCCCGGCACGAACACGACCTGTCGGTGTGGCGCTACGACACCTTCCTACTGCGGATCCCCGCCCTGGCCCCGTTCCGACCCGGCAATTCGGAGAGCGAGGAGATCCGGTGGACCCCGGTGACCTCCACGGAGTCGCTCCCCCTGCTCCCTGCGTTCCGGTCGGCCTGGCCACGTCTGCGGGCCGACTTGGAGGGCGCCTACGACGACCATCCGCGAAACCCGGGCGCCTCGGGCACTTCCGTGGACGTTTGATCGTTCTCTGGTGAGAGGCGCCCTGTGCACTGCTCCGGGCGGCTTCGAACCGTCTTTTCCCGGTACGCCAGGTGCCGGGGCCCCACCTCCGGGGTAAGTCAGGGACGAGCCCTGATGCGTGGGACGCCCCGCCCCACCATCCTGGTATTGGAGGGTCCCGCGGCGCGCGGAGGCCACGCGAACTCGACTGGAGCTGTGAACATGACGCTGGAGCGCGGTAACGCATTCACTCCCGTCGCCTCGGCGACGATGATCTGGCCGTGGGGGGCCTCGGTCGTGGGCGGCTCCGTGGCCGGCGCCCTCTCCTTCCTGATGAACTTCGGTCTGGCCGGGATCCCCGGCGCGGTCACGACGGGCATCTTCTTCTTCGCGCTGATCGGCGGGATCGGCGGCGTGATCAGTCAGAAGAGCGACCGTCGGGGTCGCCGTTGGGCCGCCAACTACCCGTTCCGCTACGCGGCCGCACCGGCCGTGTTCGCGGGTGGCGCGACCGCCGTCATCAGCTACATCGGGTCCGTCATCGGCAGCTTCGCCATCTTCAGCGGACTGTTCGGCGGTCTCTTCGCCGGTCTGGGTGTGGGCCTGGTCCTTTGGCTGATCATCGGTATCGTCGCCGCGGTCGCGGGCAACAAGAACTGAGCGGTCTTTGACGGGTGGTCGATCACCTCGGCCACCCCGCACGGGACGGGCACGGATCGGGCAGGTGTGTGAGCGGTCTTGCGGGCCACCCTGACAGTGGCGGGGAACAAGAGGGCTTAGGCTCGTTGTTTCCGCCCGGGGCGGAAGCAAGACACTCACCTAGGGGAGACAACCGGCGCCGATGACTGAAGCTGCCCGTCAGAAGATGGTCGAGCGGGTCCGCGGGCTCCTTCGCATGGCGGAGGACCCCGCGGTCACCGATGCCGAGAGCCAGGCGTTCACCGCCAAGGCCGCCGAGCTGATGACCCGCCACGCGATCGCCGAGGCCGAGGCCCGCGTCGAGCGGGGCGAGGAACCGGACACGATCACCCGCATGGACTACGCCGTTTCCGGGGCGGGCGGTCATGGCAAGTCCCGGGTACGCGCCCTCGCCGACATCGCCGCCGCCTACGGGTGCCAGTCCGCGGTCCGGGGGAACAACTCGGAGAACACCGAGCGCGTCATCATCCTGGTGGGTACGGCCAGCGCGTTGGACGCGCTGCGGCTGTTGTTGCCGTCGATCTCCATGCAGATGGAGGCCTCCGCCCGGTTCATGAGTTCGTCGCACATCGCCGACATTCGAGAACTGCGCAACTACACACGGTCGGCATTGGAGACGGAGCGTAAGCGCTACTACCGTTCCTTCGTCCGCGCTTACGGGCAGGCCGTGGCCGAACGCATTCGCGAGTTCCGGGCCCGATTGCAGAGAATGGCCGCGGCCGAAACCGACTCCGATGGCGTTACCGACGGTGACGAAAACGGCTCCATTCGAGGAGCGGCACTGGTCCTACGCGACGATGTGCATCGGGTGAACGAAGAGTTCCACAAGCAGTTCCCACAGTTGCGCAAACATCGTCCCGAGCGCACCCACAGCGCGGCCGGCTACCGAGCCGGGTACCGCCGTGGACGCCAGGCGGAGCTGGGCTTGGACACCCCGGTGACCAGTGGCGGAACGTCCACTCTGGCCGAGGGCGAATAGCCACTCACGCGGAGTTGTCCACAGGCTGTGCACGGTTTCCACAGGAACACCGTTTTCCCTTGTCACAGCGGAGAACAGGCCGTTTCAAAGGGTTCTTCGACCCTTCTGCGCGACCGATCACCCCGGGTTATCCACAGGCTGGGGAGACTGCCTGTGGATAACTTGTGGACAGTCCTGTGGAGGTTTCCCCAAGAACAGGGAATCCGCTGGTCAAGTACTACGCAATGGCTGGACCAAGTAGCGGAACGAGGGCTCCTCGCCCTCCTTCGCCGCAACATCGGTGAACACCGCGGGTTTCGTCGGCTCGGTGAAGTTGAGGTACGCGGTGGTGGTGCCCACCCCGGCGAGCCCGTCGACCAGGTAGTCGGGCTTGAAGGCCACCCTCAGGGGGTCCCCCTCGTACCCCACACCAATGGCCTCCACCGCCTGGGCGTCCTCGCCCGAACCGGCCTCCAGAACGACCTCACCCTCCGTGAACGCCAGCCGCAGAGGCGTGTTTCGGTCCGCCACCAAAGCGACCCTCTTGATCGCTTCCAACAGCGGCCCCACGGCGACCTCTGCCCGCCCGGAGAAGTCGGTGGGGAACCAGGACGCGTACTTGACGAAGTCACTGTCGATCAGCCGGGTGGTGGTGCGCCGCTCACCGTTGGCGAAGCCGATCATGCCCTCGCCCGGCGACAGGTCGACGCCCTTCGCCACGGGGTGCGTGGACAGGGCGATGTCCACGTTGGAGCGGCCGATCAGTCCTCGCACGGTATTGGCGAGGGTGCGGGCGGGGACCAGGGCGGACACGTTCACCCCGGGGTCCTGCGGCTGCCACCACAGTTCGCGGACCGCGATCCGGTAGCGGTCGGTGGCCACGATCTTCAGCGCCTCACCCGTGAAGTCCAGGTAGGCGCCGGTCAGCATCGGCAGGGTGTCGTCCTTGCCGGCCGCCGGGGTCACCTGGCGCACCGCGGCGGTGAAGGCGTCGGCCGGTACCGAGCCGATCTTGCCCGGCATACCCGGCAGTGTGGGGTAGTCCTCCAGCGGCATGGTGATGAGGGTGAAGCGGGCGGCGCCCCCGCGCACGTTCACCTTCGGGCCCTCGGTGTCGATGTGCACCGAACCGGAGGGCAGGTTGTTGACGATCTCGGCCAGCAGACGGCCCGGCACCAGTGCCGCTCCGGGGTCCTCCGACAGCACCTCCACCGATGCCCTGGTCGAGACCTCGTAGTCGAAACCGGACAGGTGCAGGGTGGTGCCGTCCTCGGAGACCTCCATGCGCATCCCCGCGAGGACGGGAACCGCCGGCCTGGTGGGCAGCGCCCGCGCGGTCCAGGAGACCGCCTCCGCGAACGCGTCCCGATCCACTCGTAGTCTCACCGCACGGCCTCCTCTTTCGTCCCGACCTTCTTTCCAGGTCAACGTACCCAGCGGTACCGACAATCGGCGGAGCCCGAGACGGGATGAGCAGGGCCCCGGTCGGACCGGCGGAAGGGGTGTCGGACCGGGACCGGTTTCTGGTGGAGATCAGCCCCTGTCGGGCTTGAGCGTCCAGGTGACGGTCATCCTGCCGGTGACGGTGCCGTCCTCGGTGCGCAGCTCCACCTCGATGGGGAACTCGGGGCGCTTGCCGGCGTCCAGCTCGGCGACGACCTGCTCGCGCGGATGAGTGAGTGTGGCCTCCGCGATCACCTCGCCCAGGGCGATCTGGAGGAAGTCGATCTCGACCCGGCTGGGGAAGGGCACCGCACGGTTCAGTTGGTCCCCGAAGTCACCGATGATGATCGCACCCGACGCGGACTCGGCCAGGGTGAACATGGCTCCCGTGTGGGGTCCGCCGATGTGGTTGTGGTGGTTCGCGTCGTCGGGCAGGCGCATGATGGCACGACCGTGCTCCACCTCGACGAAGCCGATCCCGAGGTGCCGCGCGAAGGGTACGGCCGCGAGGAACCCGGACTTGACGAACTCCGCCGTACCGGCGTCCATTTTCTCCATGCCAGGCACATTACTCCCGAGTAACTCTGCCCGATACCCCTGCGCCCAGGTCCCCGCTGTGAGCTACCATGTCTGGCGGAGAGAGCCACGGCTCTCCCCTGGAGGGTTCGCATAGCGGCCGAGTGCAGTGCTCTTGAAAAGCACCAAGTCCTTGACGGGGCTTCGTGGGTTCAAATCCCACACCCTCCGCCGAATCCCCGGGGGCAGAGGCCCACTGGGGAAGAAGGGAAGGCCGGTGAGCCGGGCCCATCGCGCATGGACCGACGCACCGGCCTTCGTCGTTCCCGAGGTCGGTGACGGAGCCTTCCACCAGACGTCGTCCATCACGCCCACGAACTCGTCCGACCG
>NZ_DYZD01000143.1 GCF_020741345.1 Nocardiopsis listeri | reverse complement strand
CGAGGTCCTGGGCACCTGGTGTATGGACCAGAACTGTCAGGACGACCCCTACGACGTCGACGTTGAACTCGGAGACCCCGTCGACGTGGACGGCACCATGTACTTCTCCACGTACACGATCACCGATTACGACGACGACATGCCCGAAGAGACCCGTGAGGCGTTCGACCAGGCCGACGACGGCAAGCTCGGCGTCCCGCAGTAGGGGTTCCGGGGCGAGGTGACATCGAAGAGTTCCTCCGCTCTTCGTAGAATCCTTACAAACGCCACAGTCGGGACAAAACACCTGTTCAGAGCGGGTGTCGGGGGATCTCGTCGAGGATGGAGGAAGCCGAACCGGGCGTGGCGGGCCCGAGAGGTCTCTAGTCTGCTGAGTTGTGGGACTCAACCAGTGGACGAACGACCGCGCGGACGATGGACGGGGCAACGGCGACCGGCCGGTGCCACGGCACGGCCGCGCCGCCCTGCTGCGTCTGGCCGGTTGGTTCGAGGAGTCGGAACCGGACCGCGCCGAAGCCTTGGCCACCGCCGCCTTCGCCCTCCACCCCGCCCGTCACCTGGAAGGACGCGTCGACGACAGTGTCGCGGCGACCACCAGTTGGTGGCAGGGGGAACCCGACCGCAGCACCATCACCGAACACCCCGGCGCCCGCCCCCCCGAACCGGTCCGGGACCACCGCGCCCAACAGGCCCGCCTACGGGACGCCGCGGAGTCCTCGGCGCACTGGCGCCGCGCGGGCGCCGAGCAGATCCGTTCCCTGCTGACCGAACCCACGGGCGACGACGCCCGTCTGGACCTGTCCGGTGCCGGGATGGAGGTCCTCATGGAGCTCCTCACCGCGGCGCTGGGCTCGGGCGACGCCTCCCGACGCCCCACCTCCGCCGGTGACCTGGAGTTCGGCCTGCGCCTGCACGTCATCGCCGCGCCCGGGGCCGAGGTCACCGTCCGCGGCGAGGGCGGCGACCTGAGCCTGGAGGGTCTGCGCCTGTGCGTGACCCCCTATGGCCGGCACGTCGTCGACGTCCCCGCCGAACGCACGGTCACCCCCGACCCGGAGCCTCCGGTCGCCCCCACCCCTTCGGAACCTGTTCCGGACACCCCCGAACCCGTGGAACCGGTCCCGACCGAACCACCCCCCGCGCAAACCCCGCCCACCGGAACACCGCACGCCGCGCCCCCGGTCGTGGAGGACCCCGAGGAGGACACCTCACAGGCCCCTGTCGAGGAACCGACCCACCCCGATAACCTCCCCGGACCGGACCCGGACCCGGACTCCCAGAACACCGGTCCCATCGGGATCACCACGCGAACGCCCTGGACACGGAGGTGGGGGTGATGGAGACGAACGCCTACAGCGAAGACGCCGCCCTCATCGGGGAACGCCAGGCCGCCGCGCGCGCCCTCATGGCGCACCCGTTGCTCACCCGTGCCGCGCACCCGGCCGAGTTCTCGCTGGTGCGCTCGCACAACGAGTGGCTGGTCCAGCGCTTCCAACGCGTGCTCGGCTATCGGCTCACCATCGCCGACGACCACGCCCGCCTGGTCAAACGCGGGCTCGTCGACGAGGTCACCGGACCGATCACCCGAGCGGACGGTTCCCGGCTCACCACCAGGGCCCTGACCTACCTCGCCCTGACCCTCGCGGTCCTGGTCGAGCGGGAAGGTCCCGTCACCGTGCGCTCCCTCGCCGCCACCGTGCGCGCGACCGCCCATGAGGCGGGCATCGACGCCGACCCCACCCGTGGTCTGGGCGAACGCCGTTCCTACTGTGCGGCCCTGTTCCACCTGGTGGACCTCGGCGCGCTCACCGAGGCCTCCGGCACCATCGCAGCCCACCAGGCCGACGCCGCGGTGGACGCCGAACTCGTCCCCGACACCGAGGCCCTGCGCTCGGTCACCGCCCACCTGCCCAGGGCCGGCACGGACGCCGACGCGTTCCTCGCCGAGGCGGTCGACGCGGACCCCGAGAGCGACCAGGCGGGGGAGGTCGCCCTGCGCCGCCTGCTCGCCGAGACCGCCGTCGTGCACCGTGAGGAGCTCTCCGACCGCCAGCGTGACCGGCTCGCCTCCCACCAGTGGCGCGCCGCGTCCGCCCTGGGCAACCTGTTGGGCTGCGACACCGAGATCAGAGCCGAGGGTGTGGCGCTGGTCATGTCCGACGAGGCGATGGCCCGCCCGCGCTTCCCCTCCGACGACCCCGTCGGACACACGGCGCTGGCCCTGGTCCGCCACCTGTCCGGTCTGTCGAACCCCGGCCGACCGACCACGTCCGTTCCCGTCCCCGAGCGAGAACTCCAGGTCGCCTTGGAGGCGCTGGGCGGCGCCGACGCGCAGGTACGCGCGGAGTGGGCCCGTACCGCCGGTCCGGAGATCCCCGAACCCGAACGTCTCTTCTCCCTCGTCCTGGAACTCCTCACCGGGCTCGGGCTGCTCCGGGGCGAACCCGGTGCCCGAAGACTGACGGCGGCCGCCGCGAGGTACGGCGCGGAAGTGGACGATCGCGTCCCCCGGATCCAGGACAATGGCGAAGACAGCCGGACACATCCCGAAGACCGGACACACCCCGAACAACCGCGCGGTTCCGGTCCACAGGAGCCCGAGCCTCGGGACGACCCCCGTAGCGACCTCGACCGGGTGGCGTCCGTGCTGCAAGCGGTGGCGAACGAGAAGGTGAGCGCGACCAGTGGTGACACAGGAGACGAGCCAGGCCCACGGGAAGCTTCCGGCTGACCCCGCCCCCACCCCCCGTTACCGCCTCGAACGAGCGGGCATCCGGAACGTCTGGCAGTACGACGACCACGTCCTGGACTTCGCCGAGGGCCGGCTGCTGCTGCGCGGGCGCAACGGCGCAGGCAAGTCCAAGGCCCTGGAGATGCTGCTGCCGTTCCTGTTGGACGGGGACGTGCGGCGTCTGGACACCACCGGCACCAACCGGACCAGCCTGCGCTGGCTGATGGCCGACGACCCTCGTGCGGGACGTGTCCCGGTGGAGGAGGAGACCGGTCCCGACCTGCTCGGCGGCCCCGAGGATCCCGCCGACGGCGAGTCCGCCGAAACGGCCTCGGACGGCACCGAAGCCGCGCCCGCCGACACCGCCTCCGAAGACGGCGACGCGACCCCCGGTCCCGCGACCCGTCTGGGCTACCTGTGGGTGGAGTTCACCACCGCACGCGGCGACCGCGGCCTGGACGCCGCCGCCCACACCACCGGACCCAACTCGGCCTCCGCCCTGCTCGCGGCACAGACCGAACCCGCCGCCGAACCCGAGGGCGAGGAACCCCGCTACCTCACCCTGGGCGCGGCCGTCCTCGCCGTGGGCGACTCCGACCCACGCTGTGTCTTCTTCGTCACCGAACGCCGGGTCGGGCACGACCTGGAACTGGTCGTGGACGGCCGGCCCAAGCCCGTGGACCGGCTGCGCTCGGAGATCGGCGCGGAAAACTGCTTCACCAGCGCCGTCCCCTACCGGGCGCGGGTGATGCGGAGCCTGTTCGGCATCGACGACTCCGTCCGCTACCGCAACCTCATCCACCTGCTCTACCGGCTGCGCCGCCCCACCATCGGCGACCGCCTGGAGGCGGGCGAACTCGTCGGCGTCCTCTCCGAGGCCCTGCCGCCCATGGACGAATCGGTCCTGGACGAGGTGGCACGCAACATCGCCGACCTCGAACAGGCCCGCGCGGAGAAGAACGCCCTCACCGAGGCCGGCGGCGGTGTCGCCGAGTTCCTCACCGACTACCACGGTTACCTGGTGCACACCCTGCGCGCCCGGACCGCCGAGGTCCGCGAACAGCTCGACGCCCGTGACCGACGAGTGGACGAGACCGACCGGCTGCGCGCCGAACTCGACGAGCTCATCTCGGACGAGAGCCAGATCTCCGAGGAACGCGACCAGGCCCGCCGCACCCGCGACACCGCCGAGGCCGACGACGGGACCCTCGCCTCGGCCCAGCAGGACGCGGCCACCGCCACCGCCAACGAACGTCGCGCCTACGACGCCGCCGTGGGCGCCTACATCCGCGCCGCCGAGGCCGCCTGGGCCGCCGCCGAACACGCGGCCACCACCGAGGACCACGCGATCGAGCGGTTGGGCGAGGACGTCTCCACCGTCGAACGCGCCCTCGACGTCCTGCGACAGACCCATGCCGAAGCCGGTCGCGCCGCCACGGCCGCCGGTCTGGACCCCCGTGCTCTGGGCCGGGTCCCCGACACCCGCTCCACCGTGCACGCCCCCCGCGAGAGCACCACCCGGGTGGACATCCAAGGCCTCGAACAGGCCGTGGAACGCGCCCCCGTCGACGGCATCGACCTCGACGACCTGCGCGAGAACCTGGGCCGGCTGCACGACCGGCTCACCGCCGCCGCCGACGCCGCGGCCGACCGCACCGACCAGGCCGCCCGCCTCACCGGACTGACCAGCGCGGAGACCGCCGCCGACCGTCGCCTGGTGGCCCTGACCAGCGAGTCCGAGAGCGCCCAGGCCGCCCTCGAACACACCCACACCCGGGAACAGGAGGCCATCGCCGGGCTGCGCGAACAGAGCGCCGCCTACGCCGAGGGTGTCCGAACCTGGGCCGCGCGCCTGCGCGACTCCAGCCACGCCCACGCCCTGGGCGACGCCGTCCACGAGCTGGAGGGCAGCGTCGAGCTGCCCATCTCCGACGCGCTGCGCGTGCTGGACCCCGACGTGCCCACCAAGGTCGCCCGCCTGGCCCACACCGCCGTCGATCCACTCCTGGAGGAGCTGCGCGCCCGGCGCGACGTGGCCGTCAACGAGGAGGGCCAGCTCGCCGACGAGCTCGCCGAGCTCGCCGAACGCAAGGCCAAGAACGCCGACGCCGCCCCCGAACGCCCCGCGTGGGCCACCCACACGCGCCCCGACTCCGACGGAGTCCCCTTCCATCTCGCCGTCGACTTCGCCAACGGCCTCACCACTCGCGAACAGGCCGGGCTCGAAGCCGCCTTGGAGGCCAGCGGACTGCTCGCCGGGTGGATCCGAGCCGACGGCACCCTGTACGACCCCGCCACCCGCGACCTCATGGTCACCCCGGCCCGCCCCGCCAAGGGCCGTACCCTCTTCGACGTGCTCGTGCCGGTCGCGGTCCCCGACCGCGGCGTCGACAACGACAACCTGCGCGCCCTGCTGTCCTCCATCGCCCTGGGCTCGGAGTCGACCGGCGCTTCCACCGAGGACACCGAGGCCAAGCACCGTCGGGACAGCTCCGTGGCCACCGTCAGCTCCATGTCGCTCTCCGGCGGATGGCGCCTGGGCGTGGCCTCGGGCGCCCACACCAAGTCCGAACCGGAGTACATCGGCGAGGCGGCGCGCAAACGCGCCCGCGACCGTCAGACCGCCAACACCGACCGCCGCATGGCCATCGCCGAGGCGCTCCTCGCCGAGGCCGGCGAACGACGGTGGGCCGTGGAGCACTCTTACTCCGAACTCCTGGAGGTCTCGCGGGACCTGCCGGACGCCTCCCCCCTGGTCCGGGCCTGGGCCACCCTCGACGTGGCCCGCGCCGACGTCGCCGCGGCGCGGCGCGCGCACGACACCGCCCGATCCACCGCCGACGACGCCCGCAACGAACTCCTCGACCTCCGCCGTCGCCTCAAGGACGCCGCCGGGGCGGAGGGGCTGCCCACCACACGGGCCGAACTCGACAGCGCCCTGCGGGCCATGGACCACCTCCGCGTCCTCATCGCCTCGGCCCTGCGCGACCTCGAAGTCCTCGCCTGGCAGTTGGCCGACCACGAACGTCACGTCGCGGCCTGGAGCCGCACCCGATCGGCGCGCCTGGTCGCCGAGGACGCCCGGGCCGGCGCCATCGACGACATGATCACCGTGCGCCGCCAGTTCGAGCTTGGCGACCGCGCGCGGGGGGTGCCCGGCGAACAGATCGAGGCGGCCCGCGACCAGGTCCGCGCCCGCGCCCAAGAGGCCGCCGAACGCCTTCCCGAACTCGAACGCCGCGCCCAACAGGCACGCGATGACCGCGTTGCCGCCGAGGCGCGCCTGGAAGCGGCCACCGTCGAGCGCGCCGAACAGGTCCGTCGTGCCCTCGCCACAGGGGAGAACCTGGTCGGCGCGGTCACCACCATCGGCGACCCCGCGGCCAAGGCGGTCAAGGGGACCGAGGACACCGTCCCCGACGCCGTCCTGCTGCGCGCCGCCGGGTTGGAGGACTGCGCCGCCGACGACGGCCCGCTGACCCGCTACCTGGCGGCCCTGGAGGCGGGAGCCGACACAGAACCCGTGGGCCCCGACACCCGCCTGGACCTCCTCGCCGACTTCGTCGAACGGCTGGAGGCAGGCCTGGCCGCGCAGACCGACGTCACCGAGGTCGACGACAGCGCCATCCTGGGCAGCCGCGAGGACCTGCAGCGCCTCCTCACCTCCGTCGGCTGGGCGCAGACCCGCACCGAACTCACCGAACCCCGGGGCGTCAAACGCCTCACCGTCCACGACGAGGACGGGGCCCACGACGTCACCGCCTACGCCGAACACGTCGCGGCGTCCGTGACCAAGGCAGAGGAGACCGTCGCCATCGCGGAGGAGGAGGCCTTCGAACGCCACCTGCTCGGCGAGCTCGCCGGACACCTCTCCCGCCAGATCGACGAGGCCCGCGCCCTCATCGCCACCATGAACGACGTCCTCAAGGACGTCACCACCTCCGCCGGGCTCGGCGTGCGTCTGGACTGGAACCTGGCCCCCGACGCGGGTGCCGACGTCGAGGCGGTCGTTCCCCTTCTGGCCACCCCGCCGCAGGAACGCACCCGCGTCCAGACGACCCGGCTGCGCGACGCGCTGCGCCGCTGCATCGAGGCGATCCGTCGACTCGACCCGACCGCCACGGGCGGCGCCCAACTGCGCGCTGCCCTGGACTACCGGTCCTGGTTCACGTTCACCGTGTACGTCACCGACTCCGCGGGCGACGAACGCCGTCTGGGCCATCGCACCGCCCTCAGCCAGGGTGAACAGCGCGTGGTCGCCTATCTGGTGCTGTTCGCTGCGGCGGCCGCCCACTTCGACGCCCTCGCGGCCCGAGCGCCCTGGGCCCCCCGCCTGATCCTGTTGGACGACGCCTTCGCCAAGGTCGACGAACCCACCCACGGCAGGCTCCTCGGTCTGCTGGTCGAACTCGATCTCGACTTCGTGCTGACCTCCGAACGGGTCTGGGGATGCTTCGCGAGCGTGCCCAGCCTCAACATCTACGAGTGCCTGCGCGACCCCAACGTGCCGGGGATCGCGACTTTGCACTTCACCTGGGACGGCAGCCGGAGAAAACTCGTGGGGGTATGATCCGCGCCTCGTGTTGTAGGCATCACCAGCGCGCTTCCTGCCTTCCTGTCCTAGTCTGCAGATGCAGGTTCGAAAACGGAGCGGGGTGGCGAAAGTGACTCGGGTACCCGAGGCGGGCGCGAACGGAGGAACGGACGGCCGGGAGGCCGATCCCGGGGCCGACGACCCCACCACGAAGGGCCTCTTGGAGGCCCTGGCACGCTCCGGGGTACCCTCACGGGTCCGGTCCTGGATCAACGCCGCCCTGTGGGGCGAGGACGCGCTGGAGGCCCTCCTGCGCGGTGAGCACATTCCCGAGGCCGTTCCCGACCCCCCGAGCGGCCCGCCGCCCGGACTGATGCGCCGCGCCTACCTCACCGGCATCCGCGTCCAGGGTTTCCGCGGCATCGGTCGTCCCGCCGAACTCACCTTTCCCGCCGGCCCCGGCCTCACGGTGATCGTCGGCCGCAACGGGTCCGGCAAGTCCAGCTTCGCCGAGGCCGCCGAAGCCGCCCTGACCGGTCGCAACCCCCGCTGGGACGCCATGCCCACGGGATGGCGCGACGGTTGGCGCAACCTGCACTACGACGAGCGCACAGAGGCCAGCGTCGACATCCACATCGCGGGGGACCACGGGCCGACCCGGATCAGTCGTCGCTGGACGGGGGAGAGCGTTCGCTCCGCCCGTGGCGAGGTCGTGCATCCCAACGGTGAGGTGTCGTCGCTGCGCACCCTCGACTGGGGCGAGAACCTGGTCCGCTACCGACCCTTCCTGTCCTACGACGAACTCGGTCGCACCGTCACCGGTCGCGCCGCCGAGCTCTACGACACCCTCACCGCGCTCCTGGGCATCACCGGTCTGGCCGAGGCCGAGCGTCGCCTCGCCAAGGTCTGCGACGGCCTGGCCCGCCGCCGTGACCGCCCCTCGCGCGCTCTGCGTCCGCTCCTGGACGCGCTCGGCGCCTCCGCCGACCCCAGGGCGGCGCAGAGCGTACGGCTGCTCTCAGCGTCCGACATGGACCTGGACGCCCTGCGCCGACTGGCCGCCGACGACGGCCCCAGCGATCCGGCCCGGCACGTGGTCATGCGCAGGCTGCGCCGACTCAGCGTCCCCGAACGCGTCATCATGAGCGACGTCGTCAACGAGCTGCGGGGCGCCGCCATGGAACTGGCCATGGCCGCCGGCACCAAGGGCGACCACGCCCACGGGGTGGTCGAGCTCCTCGAACAGGCGCTGGAACACCACAAGCGCCACCCCACCGAGACCACCTGCCCCACCTGCGCCACCACCGGAGCGCTGGGAGCCGACTGGGTGCGCCGCGCCAACGCCCAACTGCGCGCGCTGCGCCCTCAGGCCGCGGTCACCTCGGCCGCCTACGAACGCGCCGACGCCGCCCGCGACCAGGCCCGCTTCCTGCTCTCCCCGATGCCCGGTTGGCTGCCCCCGGAGAGCGAACTCGGCCAGGTGTGGTCGCTGTGGGAGTCCGGTTCCGACATCGAGGACCTCGCCGAACTCGCCGACCACATCGAGGACGTGGGGCGCAGGCTCCGCGCGGCCGCGGTCAGCGCGCGCCGGGACGCCTCCGAACGCCTGGAGGACCCCACCGACGGGTGGGCCGACCTCGCCGAACGGCTCTGCGAGTGGTTGGACGACGCCCAGGACGCCATCAAGGCGAGCGAGGACCTCTCGTACGCGGAGGCCGCGCTCGGCCGGCTCACCGAGTACGCCCGGGGCGTGCGCGCCGAACGGCTCGGCCCGGTCGCGGCCCAGGCCGAACAGGTCTG
This sequence comes from Nocardiopsis listeri, assembly GCF_020741345.1. GTDB lineage: Bacteria > Actinomycetota > Actinomycetes > Streptosporangiales > Streptosporangiaceae > Nocardiopsis > Nocardiopsis listeri_A. The sequence continues at coordinate 14,758 of NZ_DYZD01000143.1, read as the reverse complement.
GTTCCGGCTGCGCCAGGAACGCCACATCGACCTGCAGGGCATGCGGCTCATCGGCCGCGGGGCCCGCCGGAGGGTCGAGGTGGACGTGTCCGTCGACGGCGTGGAGGACCAGACCAGCGCGCCCGGGCTGCTCAGCCAGGGCGAGTTCCAGGCCCTGGCACTGTCCATCTGCCTGCCGCGCACCCTCGTCGAGGGCAACCCGTTCGGGTTCCTGCTGCTGGACGACCCGGTCCAGGCCATGGACACCGAGACCGTGGAGGGTCTGGCCTCCGTGCTGGCCGAGGTGGGCCGGCACCGGCAGCTCATCGTCTTCACCCACGACACCCGACTGTCGGACGCCCTGCGCCGCCTGGGGCTGGCCGCGGACATCCGCACGATCAACCGCGACGCCATGTCCAACGTCTGGCTCGCCGAGAACGGCGCCTGAGGGGCGCCGAAGGGCATGGGGGGTCTTCGAGGCCCCTCACGGGGTGCACGGCGTCACATTCGGACCGTTTTTCGAAGCTCGGAACAGGGCCTCGAAAACTCGAAAAACCTGCCTTGATCAGGGGTTTCGTGATCCGGAGGCGGCCCCGGGCAAGCCGAGGGGAAGGGGGTCGGGCCCTCGATTTGGCAGACCACCCCTCAATCCCTGTATAGTCATGACCAGCGCAAGGGGGCAACACCCCCGGGGCGGACGAGAGAAAGTCCCACAGCGCGCCCCTTTAGCTCAGTCGGCAGAGCGTCTCCATGGTAAGGAGAAGGTCTACGGTTCGATTCCGTAAAGGGGCTCCACCACTTGATGAGGTTCCGGTCCACTCAGGTGGGTGGCCGGTGGAACTTCGCCGGCCGAAGCAACAGACATCCGCGATAGGATGTCTTTGCTGTCTGATCGGGGCGGGGTAGCTCAGTCGGTAGAGCAAGCGGCTCATAATCGCTGTGTCGTCGGTTCAAGTCCGGCCCCCGCTACCAACCCACTGACCCCTGAGCGTCGAACTCAGGGGTCGTCGTGGGTCTCAGCAGTTTTTCACTGCGTCAAGGTAATGTCTCCAGCGAGAAAGGCACTCCGAAGTGGCTGCCACAGACGTGAGGCCGAAGATCACCCTGGCCTGCCAGGAGTGCAATCACCGGAACTACATCACGCGCAAGAACCGTCGGAACACCCCCGACCGTCTGACGATCAAGAAGTTCTGCCCGAACTGCCGCAAGCACAACGACCACCGCGAGACCCGCTAGGTCACGCAAGAGGGTCGTCGCCTCAGGCGGGGAGCGACAGCTTCTCGTAGACTCCAGCCCGGTGAGCCAATCGCTCACCGGGCTGTTCGCTGTCCAGGGGCCTTCTCCGCGACGGCGGCCGGGCCCCGACTTTTCCACATCCGAGAGGCAGAGCGTGGCGATCAACCCTGACTACCTCGGCCGGGAGTACCCCGCCCCCGAGGCCTACGAGGTGACCCGCGGCAAGATCCGCGAGTTCGCCGAGGCCATCAACGATCTCAACCCGGTCTACCTGGACCGCGAGTCCGCGAAGGCCATGGGCCACCCCGACGTCATCGCCCCGCCCACCTTCCCGGTGATCCTGGGGATGGCCGGTTCCGCGCTGGCCATCGCCGATCCCGACCTGGGCGTCGACTTCTCCCGGGTCGTCCACGGCGACCAGAGCTTCCACTACGCACGCCCCCTGTACGCCGGTGACGTCCTGAACACCGTCACCCGCATCACCGACATCAAGGCCCTGGGCGGCAACGAGCTGCTCACCCTGGAGACGGTGGCCACGGCGGCCGACGGCGAACACGTGGTGACGGCGGGCATGATGCTCGTCGTCCGGGGATCCTAGGAAGCGGAGACACGAGGATGAGCAGGCTCAAGTACGACGAGGTCGAGACCGGCGCGCAGCTGCCTGAGCGGACCTTCCCGGTCCGCCGCCTGGACCTGGTCCGTTACGCCGGTGCCTCCGGTGACTTCAACCCCATTCACTGGAACGAACGCTTCGCCAAGTCCGTCGGCCTGCCCGACGTGATCGCGCACGGCATGTTCACCATGGCCGAGGCCGGTCGGGTCATCACCGACTGGACGGGGGACCCCGGAAGCGTCGTCGACTACTCGGTACGCTTCTCCGCGCCGGTGGTCGTCCCCGACAACGATGACGGCGCCGAGATCACCGTCGGCGGCAAGGTCAAGTCCAAGAACGACGACGGCACCGTCACCGTCCTGTTGACCGCCCGATCCGGCGGCGCCAAGGTCCTGGCCAAGGCGTCGGCCGTCGTCCGTCTCGCCTGACCCCGTTGTTTCGGGCCGGCCCCGACCGGAGCTCCTGGCCCTCCTGAGAACGAAGAGGTACCACGCCCGTGTCCACGATGCTCGCCGACCACACCACGCTCGGCCTGGGCGGTCCCGCCAAGGCCTTCCACACCGCCACCACAACCGACGAACTGGTCCGTCTGGTCACCGACGCCGAGCGCGCCGGTGAGCGGGTGCTCGTCCTGGGCGGCGGCAGCAACCTGGTGGTCGCCGACGACGGCTTCCCCGGAACCGTGATCCTGATCGCCTCCCAGGGCGTCACCCTGGCCGAGGCGGGGACCGATCCGGAGACGGGTGAGACCGTCGTCCTGCTGCGAGCGGACGCGGGCGTGGACTGGGACCCCCTGGTCGAACGGACCGTCGCCGAGGGCCTCAACGGCATCGAGTTCCTCTCCGGCATCCCCGGCCGGGTCGGTTCCACACCGATCCAGAACGTCGGCGCCTACGGCCAGGACGTCAGCCAGACCATCCGCGAGGTGTTGGTCCTGGACCGCACCACCGGTGACCTGGTGACCATGTCCAACGCGGACTGCGGGTTCACCTACCGGGACAGCTCCTTCAAGGGTCACGACCGTTACGTGGTGTGCGAGGTGGTCTTCGAACTGCGTCGTGGACCGCTCAGCCGTCCCGTGCGCTACGCCGAGGTCGCCCGCACCATGGGTGTCGAAGCGGGGGAGCGCGTACCGCTGAAGAAGGCCAGGGAGGTCGTCCTGGGCCTGCGCCGCGGCAAGGGCATGGTGCTGGACCCTGCCGACCCGGACACCCGCAGCGCCGGTTCGTTCTTCACCAACCCGATCCTGTCGCCGCAGGAGTACGAGGCCTTCCGCGAGCGTGCCGTCGAACGCCTGGGCCCGGACGCCGAGATCCCCGGACACCCCGACGACGAGGGCAACGTGAAGCTCTCCGCCGCCTGGCTGATCGACCGGGCCGGGTTCACCAAGGGCTACGGCGACGGTCCCGCGCGGATCTCCGGCAAGCACACCCTGGCCCTGACCAACCCCGGCGGCGCGAGCACTGCCGACCTGCTCGACCTGGCTCGCGAGGTGCGCGCCGGGGTCGAGACCGCCTTCGGAGTGCGGCTGGTCAACGAGCCGGTCATGGTCGGCGTGGGCCTGTAGGTCCGGTTCCGCGTCCGGGCCGGCCTGGAGCGACGCCCCGAAGAAACGAGTTAGGCACTCCTAACTTACATTTCCACCTCGCCGAAACAAACAATTCGTCGAAGCGACGAATTGCCGATAAAAAAAGTCACTGATAATGTCGTTCGTGTCAAAGGGGAGTAGTCCCCAATGTGCGCGGTCGACATACTGGACCTTCCGTCCCGGCCGCGTGAGCCCAGCTCAGGCGGGCGGGCGAGACCTTTGACCCGGTGAAAACGGACCGGGTTGAAGGGGTGTTCTCCGCCTCCTTCTGCCCATCTCGGACAGCAGGAGTGTCATGTCGGCTTTTCTCGCCGCTCTCGGTATCAGCACGGTGGCCATCTTCATCGCGGAAATGGGTGACAAGACCCAGTTGGTCGCGATGTCCCTGGCCTCGCGCTATCGCGTGCTCACCGTCATTCTCGGCATCACCGCCGCCACCGCCGTGGTCCACCTGGGCAGCGTCTTCATCGCCGAGGTGCTCGGAGCGGCGCTGCCCACCGACTGGCTCACCCTCGCCGCCGGTCTGGCCTTCCTCTTCTTCGGCCTGTGGACGCTGCGCGGCGACGAGATGACCGAGAAGGACGAGGAACGCGCCGCCTCCCGCCGGATCCGCTCCGGCTTCATGACCGTCGCCCTGGTCTTCTTCGTCGCCGAGCTCGGGGACAAGACCATGCTCGCCACCATCACCGTCGGCACCCAGCACCACTGGCTCCCGGTGTGGATCGGCTCCACGATCGGCATGGTCGCCGCCGACGGGATCGCCATCGCCATCGGCGCGGTCCTCGGCAAGAAGCTGCCCGAGCGGGCGATCAGGATCGGCGCCTCGGTGCTGTTCTTCCTCGCCGGCGCCGCCATGCTCGCCCAGGGAGCCTGGGCCCTCCTCGCCTGACCCGGCCCCCGGGGGCGCCGCCTGGGGGCTGCCGGGGCCCTCGACCCCGGGCGTTAATCGGCGGGCGTCGCCAGCCAGGTGTCCACGCCCGAGAGCATCTCCTTCTTCAGCGAGTCCGGGGCCCCCGAACCACGGATCGACATGCGGGCCAGGTCGGCGAGCTCGGGGTCGCTGAACCCGAACACCTCGCGGGCGATCCGGTACTGCTCCAGCAGACGGGGGCCGAACAGCAGAGGATCGTCGGTGCCCAGGGCGATCGGCACCCCCGCGTCGTAGAGCCTGCGCAGTGGCAGGTGGTCCACCTTCTCCACCACGCCCAGGCCCACGTTGGAGGTCGGGCACACCTCCAGGGTGACCTCCTGGGTGGCGATCCGCTCCACCAGGTACGGGTCCTCGATGGCCCGAACCCCGTGTCCGATGCGGTCGGCGTCCAGTTCGTCCAGGCACTCGCGCACGCTGCGCGGACCGTTCAGTTCGCCACCATGCGGGGCAGACAGCAGACCGGCCCGCTTGGCGATCCGGAAGGCGGCCTCGAAATCACGCGCGCGGCCGCGGCGCTCGTCGTTGTTGAGCCCGAACGAGACCACGCCCTTGTCCGCGTACTGGCGCGCGAGGCGGGCCAGGGCACGGGCGTCCAACGGGTGCCGGGTGCGGTTGGCCGCCACCATGATCCCGATGCCCACGCCGGTCTCCTCCGAGGCGACGCGGGCCGCGTCCAGGATGAGCTCCAGGGTGGCGGTGAGCCCGTCGAAGCGGGACGCGTAGCCGCTGGGGTCGACCTGGATCTCCAGCCAGCCCGAACCGGCCTCTCGTTCGTCCTCGGCGGCTTCGAGCAGCAGGCGGTACATGTCCTCCCGCCGCTTCAGGACCGAGCGGGCGATGTCGTACAGGCGCTGGAAGCGGAACCAGCCGCGTTCGTCGGTGGCCCGCAGTTTGGGCGGCCACTCCTCGGACAGGGCCTGGGGCAGGTGCACGCCCCGCTGCTCGGCCATCTCCACGAGCGTCTCGTGGCGCATGGACCCGGTGAAGTGCAGGTGCAGGTGGGCCTTGGGCAGCCGGTCCAACCGGCGGGCGCTGGTCGGTGTCTCCATGTCCCAAGCCTGCCGTATGAATCACACCTCGCGCACCGGGAACGGCGACAACCGCGCCCGCCCCGTACACGAGGGAGCCCCGGACCACTCGGTCCGGGGCTCCCTCGTGTACGGGGCGGGCTACTTGGCCTCGGCCAGCAGGTTCTGGATGCGGGTCACGCCCTCGATGAGGTCCTCGTCGCTGAGCGCGTACGACAGACGCAGGTAGCCGGGGGTGCCGAAGGCCTCACCCGGGACCACGGCGACCTCGGCCTCCTCCAGGATGAGCTCGGCCAGCTCCGCGGAGGTCTTCGGGGTCTTGCCGCGGATCTCCTTGCCGAGCACGTCCTTCACCGACGGGTACGCGTAGAACGCGCCCTCGGGCTCCGGGCAGACCACGCCGTCGATCTCGTTGAGCATGCGCACGATGGTCCGGCGACGACGGTCGAACGCCGTCCTCATCTCGTCCACCGCGGTCAGGTCGCCGGAGAGGGCGGCCACGGCGGCGGCCTGCGACACGTTCGCGACGTTGGAGGTGGCGTGCGACTGCAGGTTGCTCGCGGCCTTGACCACGTCCTTGGGGCCGATGATCCACCCGACGCGCCAGCCGGTCATCGCGTACGTCTTGGCGACCCCGTTGACGATGACGGTGCGGTCGGCGATCTCGGGCACCTCGACGGGCAGCGACGCGAACTCGGCGTCACCGTAGACCAGGTGCTCGTAGATCTCGTCGGTCAGCACCCACAGGCCGTGCTCGTTCGCCCAGCGGCCGATGGCGCGGACCTGCTCGCGCGGGTAGACGGCGCCGGTCGGGTTGGACGGGGAGACGAACACCAGCACCTTGGTGCGGTCGGTGCGGGCCGCCTCCAACTGCTCGACCGAGGCCAGGTAGCCGGTGCTCTCGTCGGTGACGACGTAGACGGGCACACCGCCCGCGAGCTTGATCGACTCCGGGTAGGTCGTCCAGTACGGGGCGATCACGATGACCTCGTCGCCCGGGTCCAACAGGGCGGCGAAGGCCTCGTAGATGGCCTGCTTGCCACCGTTGGTGACCAGGATCTGGGCCGGCTCGACCTTGTAGCCGGAGTCGCGCTCGGTCTTCTCGGCGATGGCCTTCTTCAGCTCGGGGAGGCCGCCGGCCGGGGTGTAGCGGTGGAAGCGGGGCTCGCGTGCGGCGGACACCGCGGCTTCCACGATGTAGTCGGGGGTCGGGAAGTCCGGTTCCCCCGCGCCGAATCCGATGACGGGTCGGCCGTCCGCCTTCATGGCCTTGGCCTTGGCGTCCACCGCGAGGGTGGCGGACTCGGAAATGGCGCTGATACGTGCAGAGACACGGGGTCGATCAGTCATGTTCCTATGGTGTCATGTGCTCATCCGCGTCGTCGGGGGGAAGGTCACTTCCTCGGGCGGGGAAGGTCACCCCGGGCGTTCGGATCGGTGGAACCGGTTTGGTCGTGGCCCCCGGATGGGCGTACACTCGTTCGCGCCGGCCGGTTCGTTATGCAGGCGTCACACCTTCGAGGTTGTGCGTCGACGCTCAGGACCGGCTATGGTGGGCAACGCAGTTTCCGCTAAGGGCAGTGGCTCAATTGGCAGAGCACCGGTCTCCAAAACCGGCGGTTGGGGGTTCGAGTCCCTCCTGCCCTGCAAGTCCGAGCGCGGATCGGGGTGGCGACCACGGTCGTCACCCCGCCGCGAGGGCAACGGAACTACGGGGAATCAAGCAGCCCGCGACCCTAAGGACCCCAGGTGACTCAGACTGACGCCGACGCCAAGCCCGAGAGGGAGCCCAAGCGTCGTACCGGTCCGGTGACGTTCACCAAGCAGGTCGTCGACGAGCTGCGCAAGGTCCGCTGGCCCACGCGTAAGGAACTGACCACCTACACCATCGTCGTCCTGGTGTTCGTCGTGCTGGTCCTGTCCTACGTCTCCCTTCTCGACTTCGCCTTCGGTGAGGCCGTCACCTGGCTCTACAGCACCTTCGGCCGGCCGAGCGTCTAAGGCACGGCCCTCCTTCACAGGGGCAAGGGCGCGTCAACTCCGCCCCGTAAGCCCTTCCTCGTCCGCGCGTTGGTCCCGCGTCGCCCTGAGAGACCGTAAGCTGGCAGAACTGGGTTCGACGCACGGCCTGTTCGGTGTGCGTCGCACGCACTAGCGAATCCGACGAGAGAAAGAGCAGCCGTGTCCGAGTCCCCACTGACCTCTGACGACTTCCCCGAAGAGGAGCCGGATCAGTCGTCGGCGGAAGAGACCGGCCTGGCGGGCGAGCCGACCCAGGACGCCGATGGCGACGTCCCGGGGCTCGCCGATGAGGCCGGTGAGGTCGCCGAAGCCGACGAGAGCGCCGAAGAGGCCGAAGCCGAGCCCGAGTTGCCCCGCCTCGACCCCGTCGAGGAGTTCAAGAACGAACTCGTCCTGTTGCCCGGCGACTGGTACGTCGTGCACACCTACGCCGGCTACGAGAAGCGCGTCAAGGCCAACGTCGAGAGCCGTACCCAGTCCCTCAACATGGAGGAGTACATCTTCCAGGTCGAGGTGCCCGAGCACGAGGTCACCGAGGTCAAGAGCGGCAAGCGTCAGCAGGTCACCGAGAAGGTCCTGCCCGGCTACGTGCTCGTCCGCATGGACCTGACCGACGAGTCCTGGTCGGCCATCCGTAACACCCCGGGCGTCACCGGTTTCGTGGGCCTGTCCAACAAGCCCGCCCCACTGAGCCTGACCGAGGTCGCCAAGCTCCTGGCCCCCGAGCCGGAGGAGGAGCCGGACTCCGGCCCGCAGGCCAAGGCCGCGGGCGGCGGCGAGGCCCGTTCCGACGTCGCCTACGAGGTCGGAGAGTCCGTCACCGTCATGGAGGGTCCGTTCGCGACCCTGCCCGCCACGGTCAGCGAGATCAACGGCGACACCCAGAAGCTCAAGGTGCTCGTGTCGATCTTCGGCCGTGAGACCCCGGTGGAGCTCTCCTTCAACCAGGTCGCCAAGATCTGACGTCGTGGGGTTCATCCCACAACCAGCCCGGAGCACTGTCCGGGCGACGTAGACTTGGTGGGTCCACCCTCACGGGGTGGGCCCACCGTCGCGTGTCACGGCAGGCCTCGCGGCCCGACGAACACGCGCCCGGCCCGTCCGGTCCCGACGGGCCGTGGCCCCGCGCCCCGCGCGGGGAAGCCTCCTTCGGCAGCGGCACGGCCGTGGCCCTTCGGCCCGTACGTGCCGTCAGGGAGGCAGGGGCCGGCACACAACGCAGATCAGGCAAAGGACCCGATATGCCTCCGAAGAAGAAACTCGCCGCACTCGTCAAGGTGCAGCTGCCCGCCGGTCAGGCGACCCCGGCGCCGCCCGTCGGTACCGCTCTCGGTCCGCACGGCGTCAACATCATGGACTTCTGCAAGCAGTACAACGCTGCTACGGAGGCCCAGCGCGGCAACGTCATCCCCGTAGAGATCTCCATCTACGAGGACCGTTCCTTCAGCTTCGTCACCAAGACGCCCCCGGCGCCCAAGCTGATCCTGAAGGCCGCCGGTGTGGACAAGGCCTCCGGCGAGCCGGGCCGTAGCAACAACGGTTCCATCAGCGCCGACCAGGTCCGTGAGATCGCGCAGACCAAGCTGCCCGACCTCAACACCGACGACATCGAGGCCGCCACCAAGATCGTCGCCGGTACCGCCCGTTCCATGGGCATCGAGGTCAAGTAGCTCCCGAACAGGGGTTACTCGACGGCAAGAACCACAGTGGCAGGGCCACGCGCTGGCCCAAGGACCACACGTTCCCGTAGGAGAACAGCGTGAAGCGCAGCAAGAACCACCGCAAAGCCGCCAACCTGGTGGACCGCGACCGGCTTTACAGCCCCGCCGAGGCCGTGAAGCTGGCCAAGGAGACCAGCAACATCAAGTTCGACGCCACCGTCGAGGTGGCCCTGCGCCTGGGCGTCGACCCGCGCAAGGCCGACCAGATGGTCCGCGGCACCGTGAACCTGCCGAACGGCACCGGCAAGACCGCTCGGGTCCTGGTCTTCGCGACCGGTGAGCGTGCCGAGCAGGCTCGGGCCGCCGGCGCCGACATCGTCGGCGACGACGAACTCGTCCAGAAGGTCCAGAACGGTTTCCTCGACTTCGACGCGGTCGTGGCCACCCCGGACCTCATGGGCAAGGTCGGTCGCCTCGGCCGTGTCCTGGGCCCCCGTGGCCTCATGCCCAACCCGAAGACGGGCACCGTCACCCCGGACGTGGCCAAGGCCGTGACCGACATCAAGGGCGGCAAGATCGAGTTCCGCGTGGACCGCCACGGGAACCTGCACTTCATCATCGGCAAGGCCTCGTTCGACGAGCCCAAGCTGCTGGAGAACTACCAGGCCGCGATCGACGAGGTGAACCGCCTCAAGCCGTCCGCCGCCAAGGGCCGCTACATCAAGAAGGCCGTGGTCTCCACCACGATGGGCCCGAGCATCCCGCTCGACGCCTGAGACCGTGTTCGTTTCGCGCCGTCGCCGGCGCCTCGGCCCCTGGCCCGCCACCGCCCTCAACGGGCGGCCCGGCGGCCGGCGGTCCTCCTTCTTTCGGTCGTCGAACGAGTGAGGAACGTTCCGGGGCCGGACGACGCTCGAACCGCCCTCGCCTCCTTCGGGAGCGCGGGGGCGGTTCGCGTTCCACCTCAGCCGAGGTCCCACCCTCGCCGAAGACAGGGGAGTGGCGATCGTCACCGGACGGTCGATCCCGACGTGGTCGAGCACTCCCATTCGTCGGTTAGCATTGGGACTTGCCGAAGACCGCTGGTCGTCACCCGCTCGGGTGACCTAAGGACCCACCTCGATGGGCGCCCGCGCAGGTGTCACCAGAGCTTTCCCGTTCCGGGTCCCGTGTGCCGAGCACATGGGCGGGAGAACGCGGACATGCCCCGTGCGCCTTGCGCTCGGGGCTTTTCTCGTGCTGACGCCGATCGTGGAAGTCCTTGGGATAAAACCAGCGTTCACTGTTGGAAGGAGTCCCATGGCGAGGCCGGACAAGGCAGCCGCGGTCGCCGAACTCGCGGACGAGCTCCGCGATTCGAACGCCGCAGTGCTGACCGAATACCGGGGGCTCACTGTCGCGCAGGTTTCCGAACTGCGCCGCAGCCTCGGTCAGAGCACGCGTTTTCGCATCGTCAAGAACACGCTGACCAAGATCGCGGTCAAGGAGGCCGGTGTCGACGAGCAGATCTCCGATCTGCTCGAAGGCCCGTCCGCCATCGCCTTCGTCCACGGGGACGTCGTCGAGGCCGCCAAGGGTCTGCGTGACTTCGCGAAGGCGAACTCGCCCCTGGTGATCAAGGGCGGTGTCGTCGACGGTAAGTCGATTTCCGCCGAGCAGGTCACCAAGCTGGCCGATCTGGAGTCCCGAGAGGTTCTCCTCTCGAAGCTGGCCGGTGCGCTCAAGGCCAAGCAGGGCCAGGCCGCCGCCGTCTTCCAGGCGCTGCCCTCCAAGACTGTGCGTCTCGCGCAGGCTCTGGCGGACAAGCGCAACGAGGAAGCCGCTTAAACCCTTTGAACCACGGCGGGTGCCGACGGCGCCCGGCCTTTGGCTCGCACGCTGTGCCGTTGGCGCGCGTGTCATGAGAGAAAGAGAGATCGCATCATGGCGAAGCTCAGCAACGAGGACCTGCTTGCCGCGTTCGAGGAGATGACCCTCCTCGAGCTCTCCGAGTTCGTGAAGCTGTTCGAGGACAAGTTCGACGTCACCGCCGCCGCCCCGGCCGCTGTGGCCGTCGCCGCCCCGGGTGCCGCCGGTGCCGAAGAGGCCGCCGAGGAGCAGACCGAGTTCGACGTCGTCCTCGAGGCCGCCGGCGACAAGAAGATCCAGGTCATCAAGGAGGTCCGCGGCCTCACGAGCCTGGGCCTGAAGGAAGCCAAGGACCTGGTCGACAACGCCCCGAAGGCTCTGCTCGAGGGCGTCAACAAGGAGACCGCCGACAAGGCCAAGGAGGCCCTCGAGGGCGCCGGAGCCACCGTCACCCTCAAGTAGTCCTCCGCGGGCCTCAGACGCTCGCTGGTCTACGCTGAGCGGCCGTTCCTCCCTCCGGGAGGAGCGGCCGTTTTTTCGTGTCCGTGTCCGGGCGGCGGGCGTCGTCCTAGGACCCGGGTCCGATGGGACCCAGGTCCCGGTCGGGTGGGAACGAACGTCCCCTTTGTCGTGGCGCGGCCGTGTCCGTGCGGGGAGACGGGCCTTCGATGTGCGAAGCTGTTGCGGTCCCCGGGCCCTCGGACCAGGGGAAACCGGGGGCGGTGGGGTACGCGTGTGCGAACTGTCCCTCGGACGCGATAATCTCCCGTCCCGGGAATCCTGACGGACCCGTTGGGGAGTGTTTACCCGCCTTGGGCGAGGGAATCCTTCCGGGTGTCCGTTGGCTCACAATCCCCCGTGGGTCCAGGGCAGGCGCGCTGTTTCACCCTGATGGTCCAGGGCCTTCCCCCGGGGGCGTGTGCGGTGGCCGTTCGTCGGCCGCCGGGCTTGACGGATCGCCCTCCAGGGGTGATCCTGCCGGTGTCGTGAGTGGCGCCGTGGACCGTGAGTGGACAGCGGTGTAGTGTTCGGCTACACTGCTCTTTTGCGCTGCCCTTTGGTGATCCCTGTGTCGGTGAACGGCTTTTCGTCGTTTCCGTTTGTTACTCCGGAAGCTCCGACAAAGCCCGCTCCCGCTCGATGTGACCGTCTCAACCGTGTTGCGGCGGTCCTTCTCGTGACGGATCGTCTGGCGTGCGCGCTTCAACCGCCACAAGCCTTCGGAAGGACCCCTGTTGGCAGCCTCGCGCAACGCCTCCGCTAACGCCCTTGGTCCGCACCGCGTTTCTTTCGCCCGTATCCAGGAACCCCTTGAGGTTCCCAATCTTCTGGCCCTGCAGACCGAGTCGTTCGACTGGCTGTTGGGCAACGACACGTGGAAGACGCGGGGCGAGACTGCCCGCGCCGCCGGCCGCAAGGACGTTTCGGAGCAGTCCGGTCTCGAAGAGATCTTCGAGGAGATCAGCCCGATCGAGGACTTCTCGGGCACGATGTCCCTTTCGTTCCGTGACCACCGGTTCGAACCGCCCAAGTACTCCGAAGAGGAGTGCAAGGACAAGGACATGACCTACTCCGCCCCGATGTTCGTCACGGCGGAGTTCATCAACAACGACACCGGTGAGATCAAGAGCCAGACGGTGTTCATGGGCGACTTCCCGCTCATGACCGTCAAGGGCACCTTCATCATCAACGGCACCGAGCGCGTCGTCGTGTCCCAGCTGGTTCGGTCTCCTGGTGTCTACTTCGACACCTCCGTCGACAAGACCTCCGACAAGGACCTGTTCGGGTGCAAGGTCATCCCGTCCCGTGGTGCCTGGCTGGAGTTCGAGGTCGACAAGCGCGACTTCGTCGGTGTGCGCATCGACCGCAAGCGCAAGCAGGGCGTCACCGTCCTGCTCAAGGCCCTCGGCTGGACCACCGACCAGATCCTGGAGCGTTTCGGCCAGTACGAGTCGATCCGCAACACCCTGGAGAAGGACCCCACCGCGGGTACCGACGACGCGCTGCTGGACATCTACCGCAAGCTGCGTCCGGGAGAGCCGCCCACGAAGGAGTCGGCTCAGGCGCTGCTGGAGAACCTGTACTTCAACCCCAAGCGCTACGACCTGGCCAAGGTCGGTCGCTACAAGATCAACAAGAAGCTCGGTCTGGACACCGAGTTCACGCAGGGGACCCTCACCGAAGAGGACATCGTCTCCACGATCGACTACCTCGTCCGCCTGCACGCGGGTGAGGTCGAGAAGGAGACCGTCCTCGGCCTCCGTCCGATCGAGACCGACGACATCGACCACTTCGGCAACCGTCGCCTGCGCACCGTCGGCGAGCTCATCCAGAACCAGGTCCGCCTGGGCCTGGCCCGCATGGAGCGCGTCGTCCGCGAGCGGATGACCACCCAGGACGTCGAGGCGATCACGCCGCAGACCCTGATCAACATCCGTCCCGTCGTGGCCTCCATCAAGGAGTTCTTCGGCACCTCGCAGCTGTCCCAGTTCATGGACCAGACCAACCCGCTCGCGGGTCTGACCCACAAGCGTCGCCTCTCGGCGCTGGGTCCGGGCGGTCTGTCCCGTGAGCGCGCGGGCTTCGAGGTCCGAGACGTTCACCCGTCCCACTACGGCCGCATGTGCCCGATCGAGACCCCTGAGGGTCCCAACATCGGTCTGATCGGTTCGCTCGCCGCCTACGGTCGCGTGAACTCCTTCGGCTTCGTGGAGACCCCCTACCGCAAGGTCATCGACGGCAAGGTCTCCGACGAGGTCTACTACCTCACCGCCGACGAGGAGGACCTGTGCGTCATCGCGCAGGCCAACACCCCGCTGAACGCCGACGGCAGCTTCGCCGAGGCCGGTGTGCTCGTCCGTCGTAAGGGCGGGGAGTTCGAGCAGGTCAGCACCGACGAGGTCGACTACATGGACGTGTCGCCGCGCCAGATGGTGTCGGTCGCCACCGCCATGATCCCGTTCCTGGAGCACGACGACGCCAACCGCGCGCTCATGGGTTCCAACATGCAGCGCCAGGCCGTGCCGCTGCTGCGCGCCGAGTCGCCGTTCGTCGGTACCGGCATGGAGTACCGCGCCGCCACCGACGCCGGTGAGGTCATCCTCGCCGAGAAGTCCGGTGTGGTCGAGGACGTCACCGCCGACTACGTCACCGTGATGGCCGACGACGGCACGCGCAAGACGTACCGGATGGGCAAGTTCCAGCGCTCCAACCAGGGCACCTGCTTCAACCAGCGCCCCATCGTCCAGGAGGGCCAGCGGGTCGAGGAGCGTCAGGTCCTCGCCGACGGTCCCTCCACGGACCAGGGCGAGATGTCGCTGGGCAAGAACCTCCTCGTGGCGTACATGTCCTGGGAGGGTCACAACTACGAGGACGCGATCATCCTCTCCCAGCGTCTGGTGCAGGACGACGTCCTGTCCTCGATCCACATCGAGGAGCACGAGGTCGACGCCCGTGACACCAAGCTGGGCCCGGAGGAGATCACCCGGGAGATCCCCAACGTCAGCGAGGAGGTCCTGGCCGACCTCGACGACCGGGGCATCATCCGGATCGGCGCCGAGGTCGTCGACGGCGACATCCTCGTCGGCAAGGTCACGCCCAAGGGTGAGACCGAGCTGACCCCGGAGGAGCGCCTGCTGCGCGCGATCTTCGGCGAGAAGGCCCGTGAGGTGCGCGACACCTCGCTGCGCGTCCCGCACGGCGAGTCCGGCACCGTCATCGGCGTGCGCGTCTTCACCGACGACGAGGACGGAGACATCCTCCCCACCGGCGTCAACGAGATGGTCCGCGTCTACGTGGCCCAGAAGCGCAAGATCACCGACGGCGACAAGCTCGCCGGCCGTCACGGCAACA
>NZ_DYZD01000142.1 GCF_020741345.1 Nocardiopsis listeri | reverse complement strand
ATGCGTCAACTGGGCGCGGAGAGCGTCTTCGTGGGTTCGGGCATCTTCAAGTCCGGTGACCCGGCCAAGCGCGCCGACGCCATCGTGCAGGCCACCCTGCACTACGAGGACCCTGCCGTGATCGCCCGCGTCTCCCGGGGCCTGGGCGAGGCCATGGTCGGCATCAACCTGGAAGAGCAGCCCGACTCACAGCGTTACGCCGGTCGAGGCTGGTAGGGACGCACCCGAGAACGAACGGGGGCGGCGGGGCCCACGGAGGCCCCGCCGCCCCCGTCCCCTCTTCGGCGCCCATGAACCTTCCCCACCGACCGAGAGAGGCCCGCACTTGACCACCGCACCCACCATCGGAGTCCTCGCCCTACAGGGTGACGTCGCCGAGCACATCGCCGTCCTGCGGTCCCTGGACGTGCACGCGGTGAAGGTGCTGTCGCCCGAACACCTGGAGGCCGTGGACGGTCTCGTCCTGCCCGGCGGCGAGTCCACGACCATGTCCAAACTGGCGCTGCGGTACGGGCTCATGGGGCCGTTGCGCGAACGCGTCGCGGCGGGCATGCCCGCCTACGGGACCTGCGCCGGCATGATCATGCTCGCCGACGAGATCCTCGGCGGCACCGAAGACCAGAGAACGGTCGGCGGAATCGACATGACCGTGCGCCGCAACGCCTTCGGCCGCCAGACGGAGTCGTTCGAGGCGCGCGTGAGCGTGGACGGGATCGGGGAGGAGCCCTTCGACGCGGTCTTCATCCGCGCTCCGTGGGTGGAGAGGGTCGGACCGGCGGTCACCGTTCTGGGTCGTGCCACCGGTCCCGGTGGGAAGGATAGAATCGTCGCCGTACGACAGGGCGGTCTGGTCGCCACGTCCTTCCACCCGGAACTGACCGGCGACACTCGTATCCACCGCCTGTTCGTCGACATCGTGAAAGGACTCCCATGGCCGGCCACTCCAAGTGGGCCACCACCAAGCACAAAAAGGCCGTCATCGACGCCAAGCGCGGCAAGCTCTTCGCGAAGCTGATCAAGCACATCGAGGTGGCGGCCCGTACGGGCGGCGGTGATCCCGACGGGAACCCGACGCTCTACGACGCCATCCAGAAGGCGAAGAAGAACTCCGTTCCGCTCGACAACATCGAGCGTGCCCGCAAGCGTGGCTCCGGTGAGGAGGCCGGTGGAGCCGAGTGGGAGACCATCATGTACGAGGGCTACGCCCCGGGAGGGGTGGCCCTGTTGGTGGAGTGCCTCACCGACAACCGCAACCGCGCCGCCTCCGAGGTGCGAGTGGCGGTCACCCGCAACGGCGGCAACATGGCCGACGCCGGTTCGGTGTCGTACCTGTTCAACCGAAAGGGCGTCGTGATCGTGCCCAAGGAGGGCACCACCGAGGACGACGTGACCCTCGCGGTCCTGGACGCCGGTGCCGAGGAGGTCGAGGACCTCGGTGAGTCCTTCGAGATCATCTGCGAGGCCACCGACCTGGTCCCGGTCCGCACGGCGCTGCAGGAGGCCGGCATCGACTACGACTCGGCCGACTCCAACTGGCTGCCCAGCATGGAGGTCCCGGTCGACGCCGAGGCCGCCAAGAAGGTCATGCGCGTGGTGGACGCCCTGGAGGACTCCGACGACGTCCAGAACGTCTTCACCAACGCGGACATCCCGGACGAGGTCCTGGCCGAACTCTAGGGACCGCTCCTCCTCTTCAGCTCCTGTGGCCGCACCCCGAGGGTGCGGCCACAGGCGTGTCCACGTCGTGATCGTCAGTCGGTCGTGTTCATCGCGGCGATCACCTTGACGGGTCGCAGTCGCACCACCGGTTTCCCGGGGACAGCGTTGCGGCGGCCGAACTCCTCGGCGCGTTCGGTGCCCGTGCAGCGGCGGGCGATCTCCGTGGCCGTGCGGTTCAGCCCCCCCGGGTTCCTCCGACACCAGGGCGTCGCCCTCCGGAACGAACCACACCGGCAGGACCAGGGAGCGACCGTCGGCGGAGGCGTAGGCGATCTCGCCGATCCGGGTCCCCTCGGTGAGGAACGCGCGGACCTCGGGTCGGTGATCATGTTTCCACAGCGGGTTCCCGCCCTTCGGGCGGGGGAAGAACGCGGCCTTCTTCGCCAAGCGGGCGAAGTACCCGAGATGCAAGTCCCGCAAGGAGTCCCGCAAGAGCGCGACGTTCGCCAACCACGGGCGGGAGCTGCTGCTCGTGGATCGCTGGTTCCCCGGCTCGAAACCGTGCTCGACTTCGGGGGTGCGCTCACGTGAACGCGGCGAAGGACATCCTCGCCGCTGGGCCGGCGGAGAGGTGAAACGCCTGTGGAGGAGCGGTAAGACCGGCCTTGGAGTTCTCCGAGGAGGAACGGACCGATGAAACGGGAACCTCATCCCGCGAGGGGCGAGGCCCCTCTCGCCAAGGAGGGGAAATTCATGGAATCCATGTCCTCACGCCGGCCACGCCGGACCGACACGCGGCCGCGCCCGTGCACTCCACACGCCGGATCCCGGTCGTCCACGGGTCTAAGGGCCCGGAACGGCGCGGCCCCTTTCGGTGACCACACGCGCGTCGGCTCGGGTCGGGCCGGAGAACACCGCCGCCAGGGGCGTTCCGAGGGCGCGGGAGATCGCCTCGGCCGGCTCCTCGGGGATCGGCGCGAGCACGGGGCGGGCGCCGGCCAGTCTCCGGGTGAGCGCGGCCTGTCGGTCCAGGTCGCCGGCGGGTCCCGGAGCGATGCTCAGTGGCGTGCCCGCCTCGTCCCGATACTCCGTGCACCAGCGCGGCTCCCGTCCGAGTCGGTCGGGGGCGTCGGCGTGCGTCACCACCAGGGCGTCCACCCCGCCGGTGGCGGCCAAGGCGTACCGGGTCGCCACCAGGTCCAGGTGCCCGACCCGGAACGCCCCCTGCCAGGGGTGGTCGCGGTTGTGCCGGTCGGGCAACCGGGCGCAGAGCACGGGGTCCTCGGTCACCAGCGGACCGGCCCCGTGCCTGGTGGTGAAGGTGCGCAGCACCCCGAGTCGGTGGGCGTCACCCGGCCGTCCGGCCTCGTGGAGCAGGGTCAGCGGGTTGGCGGTCGTGGTCGTGGACCAGGTGGTGTGCGGGTGGAAGCCGTGCCATTCGTCCAACAGCACACCCTGGGCCCCCTCGAACACCACCGGAGCGCGAGCCAGCAGCCGGGGCAGGTACGTCTCGTCCACCAGGCGCACCCGTCCGGCGAACGCGGCGTAGGCCTCCAGGCACTCCTCCAGGTCGGGGTCGCCCTCCCCTCCCGGGCCCTGCACCCCGAGCGCCTCGGCCAGGGCCGTCAGCTTGCGGCGCAACCGCGAGGGTACGGCGCAGTCGCCCGCGGTGGGCGCCAGGTCGGGGTGGTCGAGGGCGTAGGCCATGGTCTCGCCCACGCCCATCCCACAGGACCCGTGCCGGTCCGCGCCCCGGGCCCGCTCCCGGGCCCGGTTGGCCGCCCGGTGCCACGGCGTGCTGATCAACGCACGCCGGTCCACGGTGACCAGTGACAACGGGTCCGCGACCCCGAGCGACACCAGGTGCGCGGCCTCCATCGCCAACGCGAACGGGTCCACCACCATGAACCGGGACAGGTGGGTGGGCACCGGCCCGTTCGGGGCGAGCGTGCCCGCCCCGAACTGGGAGAACGTGTGGTGCCGTCGGTCGGGGGTGACCACGTTGTGCGCCGCCTGGGCGCCCCCGTTGGCCCGCACGACCGCGCCGTAGTCGCCGGTCGCGCACAGCAGGTCCACGGTCACCCCCTTGCCGGCGTCGCCGAACCCCAGGTCGACGACGATCGCGTGCGCGGTCACAGCCGGTCCACCCCCGGTCCGTCGCCGGTCGAACCGCCCAGGCCCGGTGCGGAGACGACCGACCCGCGGCCCCGCGACAGTGGACGCAGCGCCTTGCCGACGGCCTCGCCGGCGTCCGAGCCGGCGTCGGCCAGGTCCCGCAGCCCTTCCTCCAGGTCGATGGCCTCCTCGCCCAGACCGACGGTGACGGCGATGGTCTCGCACACCGCGTCCAGGTCCTCCAACAGGATCAGGTTCTGGCCCAGGTGCTCGTCCCAGAACGTCCGGACCCGGTCGTCGCGGAAGTGGGCGCTACCGGTCGGCATGATGTAGAAGACCTCGAACCGGCGTCGCAGCTCGTCCAGGATGGCGGGGAACGCGATGTTCTCGGTCAGGTCGTCGCCGATCACCTCGCGCACCTCGCGGGCCTTGACCGCCCCGTAGGCCATCTCGTCGCCGACGACGAACAGGTAACCGCGCCGGCCGCGCTTGTCCAGGCAGTCCATGGCGGTGTGCCGGGCCATGAAGTACATGGCCAGCTCGTAGGACTCGGTCAACCGACCTCCGCCGCCGCCCTCCAGGAGCAGGTTGCCGAGGTCGTCCTCCAGTTCGTTGCCGGACTCGAACTGGCCGATCTGCAGGGGCACCCGGTCGCACGTGGCGTCACCGATGGCGCCGAACAGGATCTGCGGGTCCTCCACGTACCCCTTGCGCAGCAGCAGACCGAACAGATCGGGCAGCTTGGTGCGCAGCACGCGCGGAACGCCTCCCATGGAGCCGGTGACGTCGAACAGTACCGACACCGCCAGCGAGTTCGGGTGTGCGTCGGAGTCGCGGCTCTCGCGGACGGTGACCCCGTGCGGGTCGAGGGTCGGGTGCGGCCGCCAGGTGGAGCGCGCCCCCTTGGTCGCGTTGTCGTGGTAATCGAACGCTCCGATGCCGCGGGAGTCCCGGAAGGCCTGGCGGGCGTGGTAGGCGTCGGTGGACCAGTGGCTGCTTCCCATGGTGGTCTCCTTCGGTGGTGATGAGGGTTCGGTTCGGGGACCGAGTGGTCAGTCGGGCATGTGGAAGGGACGGAACCGGCGCGGTCCGAAAACCCGCTCCAGGGCTCGGTCCAGCTCATCCAGCAGGGCGAACGCGTCGGACGGTCGTCGCTCGGGCGCCGGCAGCGAACTGCCGCGAGCGAACGCCGCCAGCTGCCGGGGCAATCGGCCGGCGGTAACGAACTCCACGCACCTGGTCGCCATGTGGACGTCGGTGGCGGGACACGCGGGCCGCCGGGCGGCGACCTCGGGCGGGTACATGTCCTTCCGGTGCGGCACCAACGCCGGGACGTGCGGGGCCGCACGGGGCGTGTCGAAGCGCACCGAGTAGCACCAGTCCACGAGCACCAGACCGTGCTTGTCCGGGTGGATCAGCACGTGTTCGGGCACCACGGCCCCGTGCACGACCCCGGCCCGGTGGGCGTCGCCGATCGCCACCAGCAACCGGCGCCACATCCAGGCGGCGTCGCGCGGGTCGATCCCGTCCGGGTGGGCACGCCGTACCTCGGCCAGGTCGTGGAAGCCCGACAGCCTCCGTAGGACGTTGCCGTGCCGCTCCACCCGTGTGGTCGGATCCCGGTGTCGGAGCGTTCCGACCAGTTCGGGCCTGAACGCGCGGTATCGGCGCGCGCCCCGTTCGCGGATACGCCGCAGGGCGTCGGCCTCGGCCCGCACCAGGTCGTTGTCGCGGTGCGCGCGGGGGAGCTTGAGCACCGCGTCCCGCCACTGTTCCCCGTCCCGGTAGCGCACCGCGCGAAGGTCGGCGATGTCGCCCTCGGCCAAGGGGTCGCCGCGGTCGACGTGGTAGGTGCGCTCCGCGGTGGTCAGGACCAGGTCGTCCGGGCCCGGGCCGCCGTGGACCGCGTCCCGGTAGCGGCGCCAGGAATGGACGAGACGGGTGAACCCGCCGGCCGCGTCGTCCCTGCGCCGCGCGGGTGCGGTGTCGGGGTGCAGGAGCCGGGCGAGCCGACGGTAGGCGGCGGTGGCGTCCGGCGGGATGCGGCCGTCCCGTGGCAGCGGTCCGAACAGGTCGGTGGGTCCGCCGGCCAGGTCGACCCCGCGCAGGGCGGAGTCGAAGTCGTCGTGCGTGCGCGGTTCCATGTTCATGTGCCCTCCCTTCGGGGGTGGGGGTCGTGGCCGGTCACTGGGCGCCGCGGAGCAGCGGCGGGTGCAGCAGGGCGGCCTCGCCCGCCCGGTACAGGCGGGCGCGCCGCCCTCCGCCCGAGCCGCCGCGGTCGGACAGTTCGCCGGTGTCCTCGACGAAGCCGGGAGTGGCGAGGATCTTGCGGTGGAAGTTGGCGGCGTGCAGGGTGCGCCCCCAGATCGCCTCGTACACCCCGCGCAGGGCGGTGATGGTGAAGGTCGGGGGGAGGAACGCTGTGGCCAGCGACGTGTACTCCAGTTTGGAGCGGGCCCGTTCGAGGGCGTCGTCGAGGATGCGCGCGTGATCGAAGGCCGTCTCCTCCGCCGTGGTCCAGGGCGCCCAAGCGGCTTCGGAGATGTCGCGTCCCGTCCCGGGGTCGGGCAGGTCGGGGGCGAACACCATGTACGCCACGGAGATCACCCGCATGCGCGGGTCGCGGTCGAGCGCTCCGTAGGTGCCCAGCTGTTCCAGGTGGATCTCGGCTGGCATCGGGGTCTTCTCGGCGAGGACCCGCAGCGCGGCGTCGGGAAGGTCGGGGTCGGCGGGTCCGGCCTCGGAGTCCTCGGCGCGGACGAACCCTCCGGGCAGTGCCCACAGCCCGCGTTGGGGGTGCGCGGCACGACGGGCCAACAGGACGTGGGGCAGACCCTCGCGGATGGTCAGGGCGACCACGTCCACGGTCACCGCGGCGGGCGCGAAGGCGTGCGGGTCGTAGGAGGACAGGAACCCGCGTTCGTCCCCGTCGTCGTATCGCCGATCGATCCCCTCGGACACCGTTGACCCCCTGGTTGTTCTCAAGTTGAGTAATTCTCTATCTGAGAACAACGTAGCCCGAGCCTCGTCCGCTGTCCAGCCCCGGGCCGGTGGCTTCGACACGCCCGGCGGGCGGCGGGCGCTGTCGTTCCGCGCCGCTAGCATGGTGCGAACGAACGTTCGATCGATCGACGGAAAGCAGAGTGACCACGTGCGCGTGCTGGGGATCGACCCGGGACTGACCCGCTGCGGCATCGCCGTCGTCGAGGGTTCCATCGGCCGCCCGCTGCGACTGATCGCCGCCGACGCGATCCGCACCACCCCCGACACCGACCTGCCCCAGCGCCTCCTGGGAATCGAACGCGGCATCGAGGATTGGCTCGACAAGTACGAACCCGAAGCCGCGGCCGTCGAACGCGTCTTCGCCCAGCACAACCTCAGCACCGTCATGGGCACCGCCCAGGCCAGCGGCCTCGCCCTGGTCTGCGCGGCCCGCCGTGGCCTGCCCGTCGTCACCCACACACCCAGCGAGGCCAAGGCCGCCATCACCGGCAACGGTCGTGCCGACAAGGCACAGGTCGGCACGATGGTGGCGCGTATCCTCGGACTCGACGGCCCGCCCAAACCCGCCGACGCCGCCGACGCCGTGGCCCTGGCCATCTGCAACATCTGGCGCGGCGGCGCCCAGTCCCGGGTGGCCCGGGCCCAACAGGACTTCGCCCGCAAGGTGGAACTGGCCCGCCGAGCACGCGGCCGCTGACACCGCCCCCAGGAAGGAGACGGACACCCCTTCGGGTGTCCATGAAAGATGATCGCGTTCCTCACCGGCCGGGTGGCCGCACGCGGCGCGGGCAGCGCCGTCATCGACGTCGGCGGGGTCGGCATGACCGTCCAGTGCACCCCCTCCGCCCTGTCCCGACTGCATGTGGGGGAGGAGGGCACCGTGGCCACGAGCATGGTCGTGCGCGAGGACTCCCTCACCCTGTTCGGGTTCGTCGACGACGATGAGAAGCACCTGTTCGAGCAGTTGCAGACCGCCTCGGGCGTGGGCCCCCGCCTGGCCCTGGCCATGCTCGCCGTGCACAGCCCCGACAGCCTCCGTCAGGCCGTCCACACGGAGGACACCGCCGCCCTGACCAGGGTCCCCGGCATCGGCAAGAAGGGGGCCCAGCGCATCGTGCTGGAGCTGAAGGGCAAGCTGGAGGCGCCGATCGGCACCGACGGCACCCTGCCCGGCGCGGCCCCCACCGCCGCCGGTCGGCCCAACGGCGCCTGGCGGGGACAGGTCGTCTCCGGCCTGGTCAACCTCGGGTGGTCCAGCAAGGACGCCGAGGCCGCCGCCTCCGCCGTCGCCGCCGAGGCCGAGGACACCAGCGACGTCACAGTCCTGCTGCGCAGTGCCCTGCGCAAGCTCAGCCGCGCCTAAGGCCCGAAGGAGAACCCCGTGCACGAACGCGATGCGGTCTCACCCGAGGCCGACGTCGACGAGCTCCGGATCGAGGGGGCGCTGCGCCCCCGAGTGCTGGACGAGTTCGTCGGCCAGGAACGGGTCCGCGAACAGTTGTCCCTGGTCCTGCACAGCGCGCAGCGTCGCAACCGCGCCCCCGACCACATCCTCATGTCCGGCGGTCCCGGTCTGGGCAAGACCACCCTGGCCATGATCATCGCCGCCGAACTGGGTGCACCGTTGCGCATCAGCTCCGGTCCCGCCATCGAGCGCTCCGGTGACCTGGCCGCGGTGCTCTCCACACTCCAGGAGGGCGAGGTCCTCTTCCTCGACGAGATCCACCGCATGGCCCGTCCCGCGGAGGAGATGCTCTACGTCGCCATGGAGGACTTCCGGGTCGACGTCGTGGTCGGAAAGGGCCCCGGCGCCACCGCCATCCCCCTGGACATCGCCCCGTTCACCCTGGTCGGAGCCACCACGCGGGCCGGGATGCTGCCCGCCCCGCTACGCGACCGGTTCGGGTTCACCGCGCACATGGACTTCTACGAACCCGCCGAACTGGAACGCATCCTGCACCGGTCGGCGGGGCTGCTCGGCGCGCCCCTGGACGAGGACGCCGCCCGAGAGATCGCCGGGCGTTCGCGCGGCACGCCCCGTATCGCCAACCGGTTGCTGCGCCGGGTCCGCGACTACGCGGAGGTGCGCGGCGACGGACAGCTCACCCTGGCCAACGCGCACGCGGCCCTGGAACTGTACGAAGTTGACGCGCTGGGCCTGGACCGACTGGACCGGGCCATCCTCGACGTGCTCATGAACCGTTTCCGGGGTGGGCCGGTGGGGCTGTCCACCCTGGCGGTGTCGGTGGGGGAGGAGGCAGAGACCGTGGAGGTGGTCGCCGAACCCTTCCTCGTCCGCTCCGGCTTCCTGGCCCGCACCCCGCGGGGGAGGGTCGCCACCCCGCAGGCCTGGGCGCACATGGGACTGACCCCGCCGCCCGACGCCGCGTTCGGTGCGGCCCAGGCGGCCGCGAGCACCGTCGGTGCCACGGGCACCGACGGCGCCACGCCCTGAAGCCCGGGTGCCGGCCGCTCTTACCTGTCACGATGGAGTCCACGAGCGAAAACGGGGCCGAACCGTTAGCCCCCCCGAACCCGGGGGGATGGTGACCGGTGACCCTCGCCACGTAAACTGGGACGTACCGGCCAAGATCGGGGCACCACCCCGTGAGGTGTCGTTTCGACATCGGCGGAACGAGTTGGCACCCTGGTGCGTTGTATACGCCGGGTGCGAATCCGGCCGCCGTGGTCGGGCGACCCGCAAGGTGGTCGTCACGGGTGTCACGAGCCGACAGCCGTCGTCCACGAGAAACGTCAGGAAGGACGCCCCGTGCAGGGCCTTATCAATCTCGCAGCGGACGCCCCCCAGGGCGAGGGCAGCATCATCGGCATGTTGCTTCCCTTCGTACTGATCCTCCTGGTCTTCTGGCTGCTGTTCTGGCGCCCGAACCAGAAGCGCCGCCAGCAGGAGATGCAGATGCAGACCTCCCTGGTCCCCGGCGTCGAGGTCATGACCAAGGCGGGCATCTTCGCCACCATCGTCGAGATCCACGACCAGGACGTGCTGCTGGAGATCGCTCCGGGCACCCGAATCCGTATGCTCAAGGCCGGTGTCGGTGAGGTCATCACCCCCGCCGCCGACGACACCCCGGTCGAGGACCGTCCCGACTTCGGGGACGACGACAAGCCCAAGGGCTAGGAGCCCGGAGGGCCCGTCTCCTCCCGCGCCCGTCGCGCATCACAGACTTCGGTACCGGCCCCCGAACACCGGGGCCGGTACCGCTGCTTTTCGGTGACCTCCACCGAACCCGTCACCCATCTGAAACGAAGGCCTGAGCCGCCATGACCAACGACACCGTGACGCCCGACGCGGACCTCGCCTTGATCGAGGCCAACATCCGCGACGTCCCGGACTTCCCGCACGAGGGCATCCTGTTCAAGGACATCACCCCGCTGCTGAACCACCGGGAGGCCTTCGCCGCCACGGTCGACGGGCTCAGTGCTCCCTACCGCGAGGGCGGTGTCGACCACGTCGTCGGGTTGGAGGCGCGCGGCTTCATCTTCGGTGCCCCCGTGGCCATGGCGCTGGGCGCGGGCTTCGTTCCGGCGCGCAAAGCCGGGAAACTGCCCGCGAACACCATCGATCAGGCCTATGATCTCGAATACGGCACCGCGACCGTCGAGATCCACGCCGACGCGATCACTCCGGGCAGCCGTGTCCTCATCGTCGACGACGTGCTCGCGACGGGTGGCACGGGCAGGGCTGCGGTGGAGTTGGTCCACAAGGCTGGTGGTACGGTCGTGGGATTCTCCGTTCTGATGGAGCTCTCCGCGCTCCGAGGACGCGAGAAGCTGCCCGACGTGGAGCTGCACACCCTCCTCTCGGTCTGACCGGACGGCCTCGCGCGCACGGTGGGAATAGTGCGACGGTCCCTCCTCGTTGACCTACTCCAGTACTCGGTGTGACGCAATCGGTGACCAGGGTCACGACGCGTACCATCGGGGCGCCGGAGTACGGCGACGTATGAGGGGGTCCGGTCCCGCTACCCCGCCCCACCTGGGCGGGCGCCACATAGACTGGTGGGAGAGGTGACCGCGGCGGCCACGTCGGTGACGGGCCCTGATGACACGCACGCGTTCCGGAAGGCAGCCGATCCTTGGACTGTCGGCTCCACCGGGCGGATCCGCGGGAGGTAGGCATGCCAAGCGAAGTGGTCTCGACCGGAGCGGTGTCCGCACGGGAGCAGGGGTCGAAGGCCCCGCGGGGTTCGGCCGCCGAACGGGAGACGACCGCCGACGAGGGGCGTGCCCCACGGGGGGACGCCCACGCCGGCATGCCGGAAGGGCGCGACGTCGGAGCCCACGTGAGCCCCGACGACAGACCACGTGAGGAACGGCCGGAGGGCGCCGCGGAACAAGCGGCGCCCTCCGACGTATCCGAGCAGGACGTCTCCGGGCAGGGGGCCCAGGGGCGGCAACCGGCGACCACCACGCCCTCCACCGTGCGAGTACGCAGAAGGCTCGCCCGACTCGGCGCCCAGCGGGGAGTGACGATGAACCCGGTGCTCGAACCACTGATCAAGACGGTGCGCGCCACCCACCCCAAGGTGGACGTCCGTCTGATCGAGCGCGCCTACGAGGTCGCCGCACACCATCATCGCCATCAAAAACGCAAGAGCGGCGACCCCTACATCACCCACCCGCTCGCGGTGGCCACCATCCTCGCCGAACTCGGCATGCAGGAGGCCACCCTCGCCGGTGCCCTGCTGCACGACACGGTCGAGGACACCGACTACTCCCTCGACGAGCTCCGGGCCGACTTCGGCGACGAGATCGCCCTTCTGGTCGACGGGGTCACCAAGCTGGACAAGGTCAAGTACGGCGAGGCCACCCAGGCCGAGACGGTCCGCAAGATGGTCGTGGCCATGGCCCGCGACATCCGCGTGCTGGTCATCAAGCTCTGCGACCGCCTGCACAACATGCGCACCCTGCGCTACCTGCCCAAGAAGGCCAAGCGCGAGAAGAAGGCCCGCGAGACCCTCGAGATCTTCGCGCCGCTCGCCCACCGCCTGGGTATGAACACCATCAAGTGGGAGCTGGAGGATCTGGCGTTCGCCACCCTCTATCCCAAGCGCTTCGACGAGATAGCCCGACTGGTCTCCGAACGCGCCCCCCGGCGCGACGTGTACCTGCAGGAGGTCATCGAGGCGGTCTCGGGCGACCTGCGCGAGTCCAAACTCAAGGCGACGGTGCGCGGGCGGCCCAAGCACTACTACTCGATCTACCAGAAGATGATCGCCCGCAACTGCGGCTTCGACGAGATCTACGACCTCATCGCCGTGCGGGTCCTGGTGGACAGCGTCCGGGACTGCTACGCGGCCCTGGGGACCATCCACGCGCGGTGGAACCCGGTGCCGGGCCGGTTCAAGGACTACATCGCGATGCCGAAGTTCAACATGTACCAGTCGTTGCACACGACGGTCATCGGTCCCTCCGGCAACCCGGTCGAACTCCAGATCCGCACCCGTGCCATGCACCGGCGAGCCGAGTACGGTATCGCCGCGCACTGGAAGTACAAGGAGGACCGCAACTCCTCCGGGACCGACACCAGGCCCAAGGCCACCACCGACATGCAGTGGCTGCGTCAGCTCATCGACTGGCAGCAGGAGACCAAGGACCCGGGTGAGTTTCTGGAGTCGCTGCGCTTCGACCTGTCGGTCCAGGAGGTGTTCGTCTTCACCCCGCAGGGCGACGTCATCTCCCTGCCGCAGGGCGCCACCGCCGTGGACTTCGCCTACGCGGTGCACACCGAGGTCGGTCACCGCACCGTCGGTGCCCGTATCAACGGCCGTCTGGTGCCGCTGGAGAACGAGCTGCACAACGGCGAGGCAGTGGAGATCCTCACCTCCAAGGACCCCGACGCAGGGCCCAGCCGTGACTGGCTCAACTTCGTCAAGAGCGCTCGCGCCCGCAACAAGATCCGGCACTGGTTCACCAAGGAGCGCCGCGAGGCCGCGATCGAGCAGGGCAAGGAGGAGATCGCCAAGGTCATGCGAAAACAGGAGCTTCCGGTCAAGCGCCTGTTCAGCGGAGAGGCGATCATGGCCCTGGCCGGCGACCTGCGCTACGCGGACGTTGAGGCCCTGTACGCCGCGGTGGGCGAGCACCAGGTGAGCGCCCAGAGCATCGTGAGCAAGCTCGTGGACTCCATGGGCGGGCTGGAGAGTCACACCGAGGACATCGCCGAGTCCTCTCTGCCCACCAAGGCCGCCACCACGCGCCAGCGCTCGGGCAACCCGGGCGTGGTCGTGGCGGGCGACAGCGACGTGTGGGCGCGCCTGGCCAAGTGTTGTACGCCGGTGCCCGGTGACGACATCGTCGGTTTCGTGACCCAGGGGCACGGGGTGTCGGTGCACCGCGCCGACTGCGCCAACGCCGCCAGCCTGGACCACGAACGCATGGTCGACGTCGAGTGGCGGCCCACCGAGGACTCCATGTTCCTGGTGGCCCTGCACGTGGAGGCCCTGGACCGCTCCCGGCTGTTGTCCGACATAACGCGTGTGTTGTCCGACCAGCACGTCAACATCCTGTCCGCCACGGTGCAGACCAGCCGCGACCGGGTGGCGCAGAGCCGCTTCACCTTCGAGATGGCCGACCCCACCCACCTGGGCAGCGTGCTGCGGGCCGTCCGGGGCGTGGACGGGGTCTACGACGTCTTCCGGGTGCGTAACTGACCGGCGCTCGGATCGGTGGAAAACCGATGGCGGCCCTGGCACACCGATGGTTAGCGTGTGCTCGTACGCCGACCCCACCGGTGAAGGCAGGCCCGCATGCTCGAACTCCGTCCTCCGCGTCCCGAGGACGCTCGCGCGCTCGAACTGCTCGCCCGGCGCTCATGGCCGACGGGGACCCACCCCGGAGGCCTGGGCTGGCAACTGGCCACCGAGGACATGCCCCGGCCGATGGCGGTGGCCGAACGAGACGGTGAGGTCGTCGCCTGGGCCGGGGTCACCGGTGCCAACGCCATCTCCGAGCACACCAGGATCACCCTCGAAGGGGCGGCCGCCGACCCCGAGGCCGGGGCCGCCCTCCTGGAGTGGG
>NZ_DYZD01000141.1 GCF_020741345.1 Nocardiopsis listeri | reverse complement strand
GTGGTCGCCGCGGACGGGGCGAACAGCGTCACGCGCACCGCCCACGCCGACGAGTTCGGCACCACCCTCGAACCGCGGGCCAACCGGTTCATGTGGCTGGGCACCGACCTGGTCTTCGACGCGTTCAACTTCCACGTCCTGCGCACCCCGCACGGGATCATGCAGCTGCACTGCTACCCCTACTCGGCCCACGCCAGTACGTTCCTCGTGGAGATGGCCGAGGACGTGTGGCGGGCCGCCGGGTTCGTCGACCGCGACCTGGCTCCGGGGGAGAGCGACCTCGACGCCATCGCCCGCTGCGAGAAGCTGTTCGCCGACGTCCTGGGACCGCACCGACTGCTGCCCAACAACTCACGCTGGCAGCGCTTCAACACCGTTCGCAACCGCACCTGGCACCACGGCAACATCGTCCTGCTCGGCGACGCCGCCCACACCGCGCACTTCTCCATCGGATCCGGAACCAAGCTGGCGATGGAGGACGCCCTGGCGCTCGCCGCCTGCCTGCACGAACACCCCGACCCGCCGAGCGCCCTGGCCGCCTACGAGGACGAACGCCGTCCCGTGGTGGCCAGTACCCAACGCGCGGCCCAGGCCAGTCTGGAGTGGTTCGAGGACATCCACCGCCACGTCGACGCCGACCCACTTGCGTTCTCCTTCGACCTGCTGACCCGCAGCCGTCGCGTCACCTACGACAACCTGCGCCTGCGCGATCCGGAGTTCGTCGCCAGGGTCGACGACTGGTTCGCCCGCAAGGTGAGCCGTGAGGTCATGGCAGGAGAGGACGGCCCCGACGTTCGCCCGCCCATGTTCCACCCCTTCCGACTGGGCGAACTGGAGCTGGACAACCGGGTCGTGGTCTCGGCCATGGACATGTACTCCTCCACCGACGGCACCCCCGGCGACTTCCACCTCGTCCACCTGGGCGGCAAGGCGCTCGGCGGTGCCGGACTCGTCATGACCGAGATGGTGTGCGTGTCCGCCGACGCCCGTATCACCCCCGGCTGCGCCGGACTCTACGCACCCGAACACGAGACCGCCTGGCGCCGCTTCACCGACTTCGCGCACACCCACAGCCGGGCCCGCGTCGGAGTGCAGCTCGGGCACGCCGGCCGTAAGGGCTCGACCAAGCTGATGTGGGAGGGCATCGACCAGCCCCTGAACGATGACAACTGGCCGTTGGTCTCCCCATCACCGCTGCCCTACCGGGACGGCGTCAACCAGGTGCCCCGGGAACTGGACCGGGCCGCCATGGACGCCATCCTCGACGACTTCGTCGCCGCCACCCACGCCGCCGACCGTGCCGGATTCGACCTGCTCGAACTCCACTGCGCGCACGGCTACCTGCTGTCCTCGTTCCTGTCCCCGGTCACCAACCGGCGCACCGACGCCTACGGGGGAGACCTGGCCGGCCGGCTCCGCTACCCCGTGGAGGTGCTCACCGCCGTTCGCGCCGCCTGGCCCGACCACAAACCCCTCACCGTGCGCATCTCCGCCACCGACTGGGTCGAGGGCGGCACCACAGGCGAGGACGCGGTCGAGATCGCCCGAGCCCTCGTCGCGGCCGGAGCCGACGCCATCGACGTCTCCACCGGTCAGGTCACCCCCGACGAGGAACCCGCGTTCGGACGCAGCTACCAGGTTCCCTACGCCGAACGCGTCCGCCGCGAACTCGACGTCCCCGTCATCGCCGTGGGCGCCATCTCCTCCCACGACGACGTCAACTCGACCATCCTGGCCGGCCGCGCCGACCTGTGCGCGCTGGGCCGCCCCCACCTGTACGACCCGCACTGGACCCTCCACGCCGCCGCCGAACAGGACTACGCGGGCCCCGGCGTCACCTGGCCGGTCCCCTTCCGCGCCGGCAACCGCAAACCCCCCACCGGTCGAACCGACGGGCCGCGGCCCCGACTCGAACTGCTACGGTCCAGCGAAGACTCCACCCGGCACCGGCGGTGGCGTCCCCACCCCATCCGGCACGAGTCCTAGGGAGACCAAGGTGTCGACCTCCTATGGCGACCACCCCGGTCAGATCGTCCACCGCCACGAGCCCCGCAGGGGCGACGGTCCCACCCCTGTCGCGGTCCTGCTGCACGGCGGCTGGTGGCGCGACCTGCACGACGCGCGCCTGATGGACCCCTTGGCCCGGGACCTGACCGCCGCCGGATGGGCCGTGTGGAACGTCGAATACCGTCGCACCGGAACCGACGGCGGTGGCTGGCCACAGACGGCCGACGACGTCGCACGCGCCCTGGACCTGCTCGCCGCCACCGCCGACCGCGAAGGCGGGCTGGACACCTCACGCGTGGTCGCCATCGGTCACTCCGCCGGTGGCCACCTCGCCCTCATTACCGCCGCGGACTCCCTCGTCACCTCCGTGGTCGCCCTGGCACCCATCACCGACCTGCGCCGCTGCGCCGAGGCCGGCCTGGGGGAGGACGCCGTCGCACCCTTCCTCGGCCCTGACCCCGCACCCGAGCTGTACACGGAATCCTCGCCCCTGCACCGACTCCCCATCGGCCTCCCGCAGTTGATCGTGCACGGTGAGGCCGACCAACGCGTTCCCGTCGAACACAGCCGCGACTACGTGTCCGCGGCCCGGGCCGCCGGTGACCCCGTGGAGTACCACGAGATCGCCGGAGCCGACCACTTCGCCGTCATCGACCCCGCGCACACCGCCTGGCGCACCGTGCGCGACTCCCTCGGCGCCGGCTGACGACCATGCCGGTCCGCGCCGGG
>NZ_DYZD01000140.1 GCF_020741345.1 Nocardiopsis listeri | reverse complement strand
GCCAGGATCTTCTCCTTGGCGTCGGCGTTGACCCTCAGCTCGGCGTCACGCTCGGCGAAGGTGGCGTTGCGCGCGTCGAAGAAGGTGTCCTGGGCGGCCTTGAAACGCGCCCACAGCTTGTCCTCGCTGGTCCGATCGGCGCGGCCACTGGCCTTCCAACGCTGCATCAGGTCCCGGTAGGCGCGGGCGGTGGGCCCCCACTCGGTGGAACTCGACAACGCCTCGGCCTCGACGACGATGCGCTCCTTGTCGGCCCGCACCTCCTCGCGCTGTTGGTCCAGGTTGGCGAAGTAGGCCTTGCGTCGCTTGGAGAAGGAGTTGCGCGCCGCCGACATGCGCTTCCACAGCGCCTGCTCGGTGGGACGGTCGGCCCGAGGGGCCTTCTTCCACTCCTCGATCAGCTGGAGCATGCGCTCGCCACCGGACTTCCAGTGGGTCGTCTCGGAGGCGACGCGCTCGGCCTCGGCGACGATCCGCTCCTTGACCTGGCGGGCCTGGCCGCGGGCCTGCTCCTGGGCCTGCTTCTGTTCGACCTTGCGCTCCTCGGCGCGGCCGGACAGCTTGTCCAGGCGCTTCATCAGCGAGTCCAGGTCACCGACGACGTTGGCGTCCTTGACCGAGTCACGGAGCTTGTCGATGCTGCTCATCGCGGCGGAGGCCGACAGGTCGGTGCTGCGAAGCCGCTTCTCCAGCAACTCCACCTGGGTCACCAGGGCGTCGTACTTGTTCCGGTAGAAGGCCAGGGCCTCCTCCGGAGCACCCGCCTGCCACGATCCGACGACCCTCTCGCCATCACCTGTGCGCACATAGACCGTGCCGTCGTCGTCTACGCGGCCCCAAGGGTCCGTGGTCACCGTGTCCTCCTGCTGTCGTGAACCGGGCCGGGCGGGGCCGGGTTCGGGTCGTCGCGGCGGCGTCCGGGCCTCTTCGTGAGGGGAAGACCACCGTGCCCTGCACGATATCCCCACGTTCTGGCGGACAACGACGCGCCGTGTTCAACGTCTGAGCAGATCATTCGGGTCTGCTTTCGTCCTCGTCCGGTCGGCCCGGGCCCGGCACCTCGGAAAAGAGACGCAGGTCGCGCGGCCCGACACGACACGACGACGGTGACCAATATGGCATTACCACGCGCTTTGGCAAAGAGTCCGGGCGTGCGGGGTGATCGAATGGTGATCAAACGCCTTCTCATATGTGCTTTTCGGTTCGCCGCCCCTCCTCCCTCTCGGTAGGCTCTCTTCGACAGGTCCGTGGCACCCGTGTCCGGGCCGACCACGCACAGATCACGACCGCCCCACGAACAGGACGACCACCGCCGTGCTCATCGCCGCTCTCCCCACCGGGCCCCTCGCCGCGAACTGCTACGTGCTCGCACCGGCCCCGGGCGGCGATTGCGTCATCGTGGACCCCGGTCAGGAGGCCACCGTCCAGGTGGCCGAGGTCCTGGCCGAGCACGACCTGACCCCGGCCGCGATCCTGCTCACACACGGGCACTTCGACCACGTGTGGTCGGCCGCCGAACTCTGTGAGGCCCACGGGGCCCCGGTGTACCTGCACGCGGACGACCACGGTCTGCTCTCCGAACCCGCCGCCGGAGTGGACGCCGGTTTCGCCGCCCAGCTGCAGATGCTGCTGGGCCCCGGCCCCTACCCGGTCCCCGCCGACCTGCGCGAGACCAAGGGCGGCGACACCCTCACCCTGGCCGGCGTGGGGTTCGAGGTCGAGCACACCCCCGGCCACACCCCGGGTTCGGTGGTCTACACGGTGACCGCCGAGGACGGGGAACCGGTCATGTTCGCCGGTGACCTGGTCTTCGCCGGCTCCATCGGCCGCACCGACTTCCCCGGTGGCAGCACGGAAGCGATGAACCGCAGCCTGAGCAGCGCCGTTCTGAACCGCCCCGACGCCACCCGGATCCTGCCCGGGCACGGCCCGGCCACCACCGTGGAGCGCGAGCGCGCCACCAACCCCTACCTGCGCGATATCGCCGGTTGACCCGAGCCCACACCGGCCCTCCCCGCGGGAACGACATGACCATCGAGCAGAACCGCAGCGTTGACCACCGCACTGCGGGCACCCGCCCGTACGACGGACGAGATACCCGCACCGGGCCCCGCCCGAAGCGGGTTCCGGTGGTCTCCACACCGCGCCGACCGACCCCGCCGAGGGCGGATCACGATCGCCGGTGTGCACAGGATCGGCCCGCACCCCTGCGCAGGTCGGGCACACTTGACATGAACGAAGACGCTGAAGGAGAAGTTCGTTGATCCGCACGCATGAGGCAGGTGCGCTGCGCGCCGAGCACACCGGCGCGACCGTCGTCCTGGCCGGATGGGTGGCCCGCCGCCGTGACCACGGCGGCGTGGTCTTCCTCGACCTGCGCGAGGCCTCCGGGGTGGTCCAGGTCGTCGTTCGCGAGGACGACCTCGCCCACGACCTCCGCGCCGAGTACTGCATCAAGGTCACCGGTTCGGTCCGGGTCCGGCCCGAGGGGAACGAGAATCCCGAGATCCCCACCGGCTCCGTCGAGGTCGTCGCCGACGAGATCGAGGTGCTCAGCGAGGCGGCCCCGCTGCCGTTCCAGCTGGACAACGCTGCGGAGGTGGCCGAGGAGACCCGGCTGCGCTACCGCTACCTGGACATCCGTCGTGACGAGATGGCCGAGAACCTGCGGATCCGGTCCAAGGCGACCTACATCGCGCACGAGACCATGCGCGACCTCGGGTTCACGTACATCGAAACCCCCTACATGACCCGGTCCACCCCCGAGGGCGCCCGCGACTTCCTGGTTCCGGTGCGCCTGCAGCCCGGTCACTGGTACGCGCTGCCGCAGTCCCCGCAGCTGTTCAAGCAGCTGCTCATGGTCGGCGGAATGGAGCGCTACTTCCAGCTCACCCGCTGCTTCCGCGACGAGGACCTGCGCGCCGACCGTCAGCCGGAGTTCACCCAGATCGACCTGGAGATGAGCTTCGTCGACGAGGAGGACGTCTTCGCCGTCGGTGAGCAGCTCTTCACCCGCCTACTGCGCGAGGTCCGCGACATCGAACTGCCCGAGCGGTTCCCGCGGATGAGGTTCGCCGAGGCCATGGACCGCTTCGGCTCGGACAAGCCCGACCTGCGCTTCGGCAACGAGCTGGTCGAGATGACCGACTACTTCGCCGACACCACCTTCCGCGTCTTCAAGGCCCCCTACGTGGGCGCCGTGGTCATGCCGGGCGGTGCCGGGCAGACCCGCAAGGAGCTCGACGCCTGGCAGGAGTGGGCGCGTTCGCGCGGGGCCAAGGGCCTGGCCTACGTGCTCGTCCAGGAGGACGGCACCCTGGGCGGCCCGGTCGCCAAGAACCTGTCCGACACCGAGCGTGAGGGCCTGGCGGCCAAGGCCGGCGCGGCCCCCGGCGACGCGATCTTCTTCGCGGCGGGCAAGCGTGCCGAGGGTCAGGAGCTGCTGGGCGCGGCCCGTCTGGAGATCGGCAAGCGCTGTGACCTGATCGACACCTCCCGCTGGGAGATCCTGTGGATCACGGACATGCCGCTGTTCGAGGAGGGTGAGGAGGAGGGCACCTGGAAGCCGGTGCACCACCCCTTCACCGCTCCGGCCGTGGAGGACGAGAACGACTTCCAGGACCACCCGGGTACCACGAACTCCCGGGCCTTCGACCTGGTGCTCAACGGCTACGAGCTGGTGTCGGGATCCATCCGTATCCATCGTGCCGAGATGCAGCAGCGCGTCTTCGACACGATCGGCCTGAGCAAGGAGGAGGCCGAGTCCAAGTTCGGCTTCCTGCTGGAGGCTTTCAAGTTCGGCCCGCCGCCGCACGGTGGCCTGGCCGTGGGCTGGGACCGCATCATCATGCTGCTGGCCGGTCAGCCCACCATCCGCGAGGTCATCGCCTTCCCCAAGACCGCGTCCGGCGGCGACCCGCTGACGGGGGCGCCCACGCCGATCACCGAGGCCCAGCGGGCCGAGGCCGGGGTGGACGTGGACCCGGAGGCGGAGAAGGCCGAGAAGGCGGAGAAGGCCGGGTAGAACGGCCCAGGGCTCTTCACGGGGCGGTGCGCGGGGGGACCCGCGCACCGCCCCGTCCTCGTCTGTGGAAAGGACGGGGCGGTGCGGGAGGGGGCGGGTCAGCGTTTGCCCGCGCCGCACTGTTGGCAGCAGATGTCCTCGTCGTCGGGGTTGCTGTGGGTGCAGAGGGGACAGGTCCAGTTCCGGATGACGTCGGATGGGCGGGTTCTCGGAGCGGGGCGGCCGGTGACAGGATCCATGAGTGTGTCCTCGGAAGGGGGCGGCGAGTTTTCCGCTGCAGAATCGGTGCCCGAAAATTCTTCCCTTTGAACTTTCCACATTCGGTCATAGGCCAGGAAATGGTGATGGAGTGACCAAAGTGGCCGTCCGGAATGGGGACGTGGCACACACACGGATGCGGTCGGGGCCGTCATCCCCTACCGTTGGGGGCGAATCACCCTTCCACGCCGCGAGCAGCACGCGTCCTTGAGTGAAGACGGTGCACCGGTGGAAGCCGCCTCTTGGAGGCGCGGAGGGTGCGGAGTGCATTTGCGCGTCACCTAGTCACGCGAACGTAACGATTCACGCCTCGGAGTCGTCCGGGAGGGACATCCGTGGGCGGGGCCGATCGTGAAGCATCCGTATCGGCGGAGAGTGCATCGGCGTTTTCGGTGGGGTGACGCACCCGAAAGCGAACGGGGCCATCGTGCCCGTTCCGGTCCCTGCCCGGGCCGGGATCCGCTTTCGGACACTACAATGAGCCGAATCGGATCGTTCCAGGGGTGACCGCGTCTGAGCGCGGGTGTGACGTCCGAGACGACATGAGGATGAGTCATACGTGAACGGAAAACGTGCTTCAGGCGATGGCTCGGAGGCCGCGCTCGCGGGAGCGTTCCGCCATGCGCCCGAGCCCATGGCCCTCACCGCGGCGGACGGTGCGATCCGGCACGCCAACCTCGCGTTCACCGAGCTGTTCGGCCGCACCGTCGCCGAGCTCTCCGGTACGGCCTGGTTCGATCTCCTGGAGGGTGAGGAGTCCGGACGGGGCTTCGACCTGCAACGCGCCGCCGTGAACGGCGAAGTTCGCCGCATCCGCCTGCGCCTGGCCATCACGGAGAAGGCCTCCCGGCTGGCGGAGGTCGAGGTCCGTCCGGTCCGACCCGAGGCCGACCACGACACCACCGTGCTCCTGGTCCACACCCTCTCCACCGAGGAAACCGACCTGAGGGTCGTCGGCGACCTGCGCACCGACAACTCCGACTCGGTCCTTTGGAGCCTGGACCTGAGCAACGGCCGCATCCGCGAACTCTTCGGGCCCACCCCGTTGGGAGCGCTCTTGGCGGGCAACGACTGCGAGCTCGAGAACATCCTGGAGCGCATCCACCCGGACGACACCGCCCGGGTCCGCGACGCCATGTCCGCGTCCTTCAACGGACGCGACTACGAGCAGCGCTTCCGGGTCTTCGACCGGCTCGGCGACGAGCGCTCGCTCCACGTGCGCGCCCGCTTCGTCCCCGGCACCCCCGACCGCCTCGTCGGCATCGTCGACGACGTCACCGAGCACGTCCAGCTGGTCCGCAGACTGGCCGACCGCCGTCGCACCGAGGCCGAACACGGCCGCCTGGTCACCGAGCTGTCCTCCAAGCTGGTCTCGGCCACAACCGTGGACAAGGTCATGGACCTGCTCAGCGAGGAGTTCCTGCCGATCTTCGGCGGGTTCAACGCGGTGGCCTTCTACGTCGACGAAGGGGCGCTGCGGGCCTCGCCCAGTGTGCTGGAACGCGGCGGCGTCTCCCACATCGACGGGCGCCGCGCCGACGACACCGACTACCCGATGGGCGCGGTCATCCAGGACCGGCAACCCCGTTTCTTCGAGAGCCGTGCCGAGATCGTCAGCCGCTTCCCGGCCGCCGCCGAAATGATGCGCACCGTCCGGGGCCAGGCCTGGGCCACCGTGCCGATCTTCGGTGACGGCAAGGTCGCCCTGGGCGTGTGGCAGATGGTCTGGGACCGCCCCCACCACGCCAGCCGCGACGAACGCGCGCTCATGCTCACCTTCGCCGGTCTCGCCGGTCAGGCGCTGCAGCGGATAAAGGCCCAGCAGGCCGAACTGGAGCTGGCCGACGCCGTTCAGCGCCGTATGCTGCCCCGCCAGGTCGCCAGCTTCCCCGACATGGACATCGCCACCAAGTACCTGCCCTCGCGCGCCGAGTGGCGGATCTGTGGCGACTTCTACGACGTCATCGAACTGCCCGACAACAAGGTGGGTCTCCTGGTCGGCGACGTGCAGGGCCACGGTGTGGAGGCGGCGGCCGCCATGGGGCAGATCCGTGTGGCCTTCCGCGCCTACGCCACCAACCAGTCCGATCCCGGCGTCGTCCTCGGCGAGACCAACCGGCTGCTCACCGAGACCGGTGAGATCGTCTTCGCCACCTGCGGTTACCTGGTCGTGGACCGCGAGAGCGGGGTCATGCAGGCCGCTTGGGCCGGGCAGCCGCCCGCGGTGCTCGCCTCCAAGGGCACCTACGAGTTGTGGTCGCCCGAGACCGGCCCGCCCATGGGAGTCATGCCCGACACCGAGTACACCGTCACCACCCGCGTGCTCGCACCCGGCACCACCCTGCTGCTGTGCTCGGATGGACTCGTGGAGAGCTCGGAGATGCCGATGAGCGAGGGTCTGGCCCTGGTGGGGGAGGCGCTCGCCGAACACGGGGAGAACCCCAAGGCGGCCGCCCACGTCCTGGCCGAGATGGCACCCGCCGGGCGCGGCGACGACATCGCCCTGCTGATCACCCGGATGTCCCCGCGCGCCGCGGCCCCTCCCGAACAGGCGGAGAGCCCGGAGAACCTGTCGGTCCCCTCCAACTGAGTCCGGACCGTCTCCTGTCTGGCCTACTCTGAACTGATGTCCGAAACACTGTTCGACGCCGCCGGGGACGAGGCGGCCAAGGGCCAGGAGCCGTTGGCCGTGCGCATGCGGCCGCGCACCCTCGACGAGGTCGTGGGCCAGGGACACCTCTTGGGCGAGGGCAGTCCGCTGCGCCGCCTGGTCGAGGACGACGCCCCCATGTCCGTGTTCCTGTGGGGGCCGCCCGGCACTGGAAAGACCACCCTGGCCACCGTGGTCAGTCGGGTCACCAAGCGCCGGTTCGTGGAGTTGTCCGCGGTCAACGCCGGGGTCAAGGACGTGCGCGCGGTCGTCGACGAGGCCAAACGCCGCATGGGCATGAACGGAACCCGCACCCTGCTCTTCGTGGACGAGGTCCACCGGTTCAACAAGACCCAGCAGGACGCGCTGCTGCCGGCGGTGGAGAACCGGTGGGTCAGCTTCATCGGCGCCACCACCGAGAATCCCTTCTTCTCCGTGGTCAGCCCCTTGCTGTCACGTTCCCTGCTGCTGTCCCTGGAGTCGCTCGACGACACCGACATCAGGACGCTGGTGGATCGGGCCCTGACCGACGAACGCGGTCTGGACGGGCGCTACACCCTCACCGCAGAGGGCGCCGACCACCTCATCCGCCTGGCGGGGGGAGACGGTAGACGGTCCCTGACCTACCTGGAGGCCGCGGCCCTGGTCTCGGGGCCTCCGGCAAAGGACCCGGTGGAGATCACCGCCGACCACGTCGAACGCGCCGTCGACCGGCACGCGGTCCGCTACGACCGCTCCGGCGACCAGCACTACGACGTCATCAGCGCGTTCATCAAGAGCATGCGCGGGTCCGACGCGGACGCCGCCCTGCACTACCTGGCCCGCATGGTGGAGGCGGGGGAGGACCCCCGGTTCATCGCCCGCAGGCTCATCGTGCACGCCAGCGAGGACGTCGGCATGGCCGACCCCAGCGCCCTGCAGACCGCCGTCGCGGCGGCCCAGGCGGTCGAGTTCATCGGGATGCCCGAGGCCCGCATCAACCTGGCCCAGGCGGTCATCCACATCAGCCTCGCGCCCAAGTCCAACGCGGTCATCACCGCCATCGACGAGGCGATGTCGGACGTTCGAGCCGGAAGGGCCGGGCCGGTCCCGGCCCACCTGCGCGACGCGCACTACAAGGGGGCCGCCGACCTGGGACACGGCAAGGGGTACCGCTACGCGCACGACTACCCGGGCGGAGTCGCCCCGCAACGGCACGCCCCGGACGGGCTCACCGACCGGGAGTACTACCGGCCCACCCAGCACGGCACCGAACGTCGCCTGACCGAGGTCCTGAACAGGATCAAGGGCGTGCTGCGGGGTGAGGGGAACTAGTCCGCGAACAGTTCGGTCACCTGTACGACCTCGCGGGGGCCGTCGTCCTCCTGCTCCTCGGCGAAGGTGATCTCCACGATCAACGCCGGCCCCCAGGACAGGTAGCCCTCGAAGTCGGCGCCGGTCAGCTCCCAGGTGCCGCGTCCCTCCTCGTCGAGGAACACGTGGTCGGGCGCGGCGCAGAACTTGGCGCACAGGACCTCCGCGTCGGGGCTGATGATCGCCTCACCGGGTTCGCCGTCCTCGTCCCACTCCTCGGCCCAGGCCTCGTGGCCGGGCACGCCCTGGTTGCGCGGGATCTCGCCCTCGCGCGTGACCGGTGTGTACACCCAGGAGCGCTCCTCCTCGCCGGGTTCGGGCTCCTCCTGCTCGGCGGGGTCGAAGCGCACCACCAGGGTCAGCGGGTCCTCTTCCTCCTCGGTCGCGCTCGCGTCCTCGGAGGGGTCCTCCTCGGCGTCGTCGGCGACCGGACCCGCCGCGGCGCTGTCACCGATCAACCGGCCGATGCCCCAGATCCCGCCACCGATCAGGGCCGCGGCCAGGACGGCGGAGCCGACCACGAACAGGGTGCGGGTCGGACGCTTGTTGGACATCCGCCCCTCCAACCGGATCACCTCGGGGACCCGGGGCGGTGGTTCCACCCCGTGCCACTCCCGTTCCAGGATCCGGTTGATCTCCTCGCGATCACCCGGGGTCGGTGGTGCGTGGTCCTCCGCGGTCTCGGTCTGCCACACCGCGATGACCGCGCCGATCACCTCGCGCAGGCTGGGGCGGCGGTCCGGGTTCGGATCCAGGGCGCGACCCACGACGGGGGACAACCCCTTGGAGAGGCCGTCCAGGTCGAAGGATCCAGAGGCCACCCGCTGGGCGATCTCCTCCGGTTCCCCGGTGCCGAAGGGCAGACGCCCGGTCCCGGCGAAGGCCACCACCGCGCCCCAGGCGAACACGTCCGCGGCGGGGGTCGCAGGGCCGCCCCGGTAGCGTTCGGGGCCGAGCCAGGTGGCCCCCGAACCGAGCAGTCGCTCGGAGTCGGCGGCGATGGCGCACTCCATGATGTGCGGACCGCGCGACCCCAGGAGGATCTCCCTGGGTCGGAGCGAACCGTGGGACACCCCGCGCGCGTGCAGGGACGTCAGACCCTCGGCCAACCCGGTGGCCAGCGCGATGAGCTTGCCGAAGCCCAGGCCGCCCCGCTTGGTCACGAAGTGCGAGAGCCGTTCCCCCGCCAGGTAGGGCATGGCCAGCCACGGCGGGTTGGCGTCGGCGTCGAAGGCCAACGGCACCACGATCCGCCCGGGGTCGGCCGCCGACAGGTTCCGCAAGCGTCGAGCCAGTTCGGCGTAGGCACCGGGAACCTCGAGCTCGGGAGCCTTGAGCAGCTTCACCGCGACAAGGCGGTCGTCCGCGCTGGAGGAGGAGGTGTCCACCGAGGCGTAGACGGTGCCGGTGGCCCCCTGTCCCAACCGACCCAGGACGAGGTAGGGGCCGATCCGCGACGGGTCGTCCGGATACAGGGGCGCGAGATCCGGTGGTACCAGTACGGAGATCTCTCGGGGAGAACGAGGGCTCATGGGTGTCCTGTCGGTGCTTCCGTTGGCAGGCGGGCGGCGTGGTGTCCGGACATCGTAGTGAAGATCCCGCTCTGGAGTGATTCTCGCGGAAGACCGTGACCTCGTCGATCCCCGCGGCCTCCACCGGCCAGAAGGGAATGCGAGGTCGTCGGCCTCGTCGCCTCGACCGGTTCCCGGCACACCGTGGCGGGCCCGAGCGGACGGCGGGTGGACACGATAGGGTCGGCCGAAACCGGCTCGTCCCCGGCCCGTACAGGGCCCCGCGACGTTCCCGGACCGGGAGATCCGACCCGGCGCGATCGTCGGCTCCCCCCACCCCCGTGTGCCCCGTACTCGCCCCAAGGCGCGTTCGCACACCCTCGAAGCAACCCTGCTATCTGCCTACGGAGCCTCAATGCTGACCGGAGGAGAGGTCGCCGCGCTCGTCGCCGCGGTGGTCTGGGCGGTGCTGGCCACGTTCATGTGCGTGGCGCTCGTCAAACTGATCAAGCTCATCAACGAGACCACCAAGGTCGTCTCCGAACTGGGTGAACGCACCCCGCCGCTACTGGACGACGTGGCCTCCACCATGGAGCGCACCCACACCTCGCTGGAGCGTGTGGAGGAGATCACCGCCAACGTGCAGGCCTCCTCCGAGGACGTCTCCACGATGACCGCGCTGACCCGCTCGGTGTTCACGGGTCCGTTGGTGAAGGTCGCTTCGTTCTCCTACGCCATCCGCCAGGTCCTGGGGCGCCGCAAGGCCTTGGCCGTGATGCGGGGACGTCGCCGGAAGGAGAGCCGGTGATCGGCCGATTGTTCTACGTCGCCGCCGGGGCGGTGGTGGGCGGCTACGTGGTCCACCGCGTCAATCGGGCCCGCAACGCGCTGACCCCCGGTGGCATCGCCGACCGGGTGGAGAACCGTGTCGGCGAGTACAAGGGAGCCCTGCGCGAACTCAACGACGACCTGGCCGAGGCCGTTCGGGCGGAGGAGGCCGAACTGCTGCGGCACTACTCCCCGAAGACGGGCGGGCGTTCGGTGCGAGGGAGGAAGGAGGGGACCGACGCCGTCGAGTGGTGACCGGTGGTGAGCGGACCTCGAAGAAGTTGTTGCAAGATGTCCAGAATTGTCACCCGGTGGGTCTCACACTGGGTAAGGGTGTCTCTATAGGGTTCTGGAGTAGTCGCAGAGCAGACGGAGGCCACATGTATCCGCCGCAACAACCGGACGACCCCTACGCCGCCGGGGCGTACGCCTACCAGCCCGGCCCGCCGGCCCCCACGAGGATGCCGGGGACCGCGATCACCGTACGGGTCCTGATGTTCATCGGCGGGGTGTGCGGGCTGCTCTTCGGTGCGCTCTTCTGGCTCGCAGCGGTGATGGCCTCCGGTCAGGGACAGTTCAGTCGGGACTTCCTCGACGGGATGCAGGACGCCGGGCTGCCGCTCTCCGGCGGTGAGGCCGGTGTGTTCTTCGGTGTCATGGGCGCGATCCCGTTCGTCTACGGGGTGGTGTCCGTCGTCCTGGCCTCCATCATGGGCCGCCGCAGTGTCGGCGTCATGTGGTCGATCGTGGTCTTTCAGGGCCTGTCCGCACTGCTCTTGGTCCTGGCCGTGATCACCGGCGGCTTCGCCTCGATCATCCCGCTGTTCTTCACCATCGGCATGATCGTCCTGATGGTCGTGCCCAATACGCGCGCCTTCTACGAGAACAGGCCGGCCGCTCCCGGCGCCCCGGGCTACCCCGGCGGCTACTGAATCCTGGGTGAATCCGCGCGGGGTCGACCCACGGGTCGGCCCCGCCGCTCGTGGGGCGGCCCACGACCACACGGTTCGTGGTCGTCTCGAACTTCTCTGTAGGCTTCCGCGTACGACATCGAGAATCCGACGCTGAGAGGCACCTGAGTGCATCCCTCCTCCCAGTACCCGGAACCGCCCCAAGGGCAGGGCTACGGGTACCCCACGCCGGCCGGACAGGTACCTCCGCCGCCCATGACGGTGTTCCAGGGCGACCAGACCCTCCCCGGCACGGGGACCACGGTCCGCGTGCTGATGTTCATCGGCGGCCCCATCGGCATCCTCCTCGGAGCCGTCCTCGGCGTCCTCCTGCTGTTCGTGGTCGGTGGCGGTGCCGCCCTGAACAGCGTGGCCGAGGCCCCCGACGAGGAGTTCGGGGCCGCGCTCGGGTTCCTCGGTGCCTTGGGCGCCGTCGTCGCGCTCATCCCGTTGGGCTACGGCATCGTCTCGACCGCGCTCGCCGCGTTCATGGGCCGCCGGAAGAAGGGCGTCTTCTGGGGCGTGGTCGCGTTCAACCTCGCCTCCGCCCTGTTCCTACTGGTCCTGGTCATCTCCGGGGACTCCGTGTCGCTCATCCCGTTGGCCGTCCACTGCCTGATGACCATCCTGATGTTCACTCCACGGGTGCGCGCCCACTACGGCCTCTGAACGGCACCGATGACCACCCGGTGGGGTCCGCTTCGGCGGGCCCCACCGGCGTTCTACGGTCCGGCGGCGGTGCCCGACGGCGATAGCCTGGTGGAACGACCGGACCGTCGGCGTCGTCCCGGACAACGGGTCCCTCGGCGGTCACGACAAACCATGCGCGTCGGCGCGGGGTTCCCCTCTACGATGGGCCCCTACCGACCATGCGTGACCACGGTCCCACCCAGGGACAACCCCGCCGCGCCCGCAGCGGCGGGAGCCGAACACAGGAGGGCATCACAATGGAGACGGCAGAGATCGCGCGCCGCTTCCTCGGTTTCTTCGAGAAGAACGGACACACCGTGGTGCCCTCGGCAAGCCTGATCGCCGAGGACCCCACTCTGCTGCTGGTGCCCGCAGGCATGGTCCCCTTCAAGCCCTACTTCCTGGGTCAGCGCACGGCCCCGTGGGACACCGCGACCAGTGTTCAAAAGTGCATCCGCACCATCGACATCGAGGAGGTCGGCAAGACCTCCCGGCACGCCACCTTCTTCCAGATGCTGGGCAACTTCTCCTTCGGTGACTACTTCAAGGAGAAGGCGATCCCGCTGGCGTGGGAGCTGCTCACCGCCCCCGTCGACCAGGGCGGCTTCGGCATCGACCCGGAGAAGCTGTGGGTCACCGTCTACCTCGACGACGACGAGGCCGCGCAGATCTGGCGCGAAAAGGTGGGGGTGCGCCCCGAGCGCATCCAGCGCCTGGGCATGGAGGAGAACTACTGGGACATGGGCGTGCCCGGTCCCTGCGGCCCCTGCTCCGAGATCTTCTACGACCGCGGCCCCGAATACGGTGCCGAGGGCGGTCCGGCGGTGGACGACAACCGCTACATCGAGATCTGGAACCTCGTCTTCATGCAGTACGAGCGGGGTGAGGGCAGCGGCAAGGACTACCCGATCCTCGGCGAGCTGCCCAAGAAGAACATCGACACCGGCATGGGCCTGGAGCGTTTGGCGGCGGTCCTGCAGGGCGTCGACAACATCTACGAAACCGACATCATGGGTCGGGT
Source organism: Nocardiopsis listeri (assembly GCF_020741345.1). Taxonomy (GTDB): domain Bacteria; phylum Actinomycetota; class Actinomycetes; order Streptosporangiales; family Streptosporangiaceae; genus Nocardiopsis; species Nocardiopsis listeri_A. The sequence continues at coordinate 6,288 of NZ_DYZD01000140.1, read as the reverse complement.
GCTGAACCGCGCCGCGGAGCTCACCGGCACCACCTATGGCGCCGACGACGACACCGACGTGAAGCTGCGCGTGGTCGCCGACCACGTGCGCAGCGCCGTCATGCTCGTGAGCGACGGCGTCAAGCCCGGCAACGAGAAGGCCGGCTACGTGCTGCGCCGCATCCTGCGCCGCTCGATCCGCAACCTGCGTCTGCTCTCGGGTACCGACTCCTTCTTCCTGCACGAGCTGACCGCGGTCGGTATCGACGCGATGAAGGACATCTACCCGGACCTGCTCGACAAGGCCGACGTGGTCCACAGCGTGATCGACAACGAGGAGAAGAACTTCGCCGAGACCCTGCGCGCGGGCACCACGCTGTTCGGCCGTGCCGCCGAGCGCACCCGCACCGCGGGCGGAACCGTCTTCTCCGGCTCCGACGCCTTCCAGCTCCACGACACCTACGGTTTCCCCATCGACCTCACCCTGGAGATGGCCTCCGAGCAGGGTCTGAGCGTGGACGAGGGCGCCTTCCGCGAGCTCATGCAGCGCCAGAAGGACACCGCCAAGGCCGACGCCAAGGCCAAGAAGCTCGGCAACGCCGACATCTCCCTCTACGGTCGGATGCACGAGGAGACGGGCGACACCGACTTCCTCGGCTACACCGACTCCGACAGCGAGTCCCACGTCAAGGGCATCGTCGTGGACGGTGAGGGCGCGCCGGCCGCGAAGGCGGGCGAGAAGGTCGAGATCGTCCTGGACCGCACCCCGTTCTACGCCGAGAGCGGTGGTCAGCTCGCCGACAAGGGCACCCTGACCGTGGACGGCCGCGGCGTCGTCGACATCGAGGACGTGCAAAAGCCCCTGCCCGGCCTGTTCGTGCACCGGGGCACCGTGCGCTCGGGCGAGGTCGTCCTGGACGACACCGTTCACGCGGCCATCGACACCGGCCGCAGGCACGCCATCGAGCGCTCCCACTCCGCCACCCACCTCCTCCACTCGGCGCTGCGCAACGCGCTCGGTCCCACCGCGGGCCAGGCGGGTTCGGAGAACAGTCCGGGCCGGCTGCGCTTCGACTTCACCGCCGACAACGCGCTGGGCGGCGGCCGCCTGGCCGAGGTCGAGGAGGAGGTCAACACCGTCCTGGCCGGGGACATCTCCGTCCAGACCGAGGAGAAGAGCCTGGACGAGGCGCTGAAGATGGGCGCTCTGGCCATGTTCGGCGAGAAGTACGGCGACAGGGTCCGCGTCGTGGAGATGAGCGACTACTCCGTCGAGCTGTGCGGCGGCACCCACGTGGGTTCCACCGCCAAGCTCGGCATCGTCAAGCTGCTGGGGGAGTCCTCCATCGGCTCGGGCGTGCGTCGCGTCGAGGCCGCCGTGGGCGTGGACGCCTTCAAGCGCCTGTCCAAGGAGTCGGCGCTGGTCGGTCGGCTCTCCGAACAGCTCAAGACCCCGCGCGAGGAGCTGCCCGAGCGGATCGACTCCATGGTCTCCCGGCTGCGGACCGCGGAGAAGGAGATCGAGAAGCTGCGCGCGGCCCAGGTGCTGCAGTCCGCCGGCGAGATCGCGAAGGGCGCGCGCCGGCACGGTTCGGCGCTGGTGGTGGCCACCGATGCGCCGGAGGGCGCGAGCGGTGACGACCTGCGCAAGCTGGTGCTGGACGTGCGCGGCCGTCTGGGTGAGGACGAGCCCGTGGTCGTCGCGATGACCGCGGTGCCCAAGGACCGCCCGGTCGTGGTGATCGCCACGAACAAGGCCGCCCAGAAGGCCGGGATCAAGGCCGGTGACCTGGTGGGCGTCGCGGCCCGTGCGCTCGGCGGCGGTGGTGGCGGCAAGCCCGACATCGCCCAGGGCGGCGGCAGCGACGCCAGCAAGGTGGACGAGGCCCTGCGCGCCGTCGAGGCGCGCGTGGCCGGCGCCTGAGACATGTGACATGCCCCGCGTGGATCCGGGAGGAGACCGCGCGGGGCGTTCGCCACTCCGAAACCCCACGCTCCATGATGGACACCGAAACCACCCGTAGTGTGACTCTCCGTGACCATATGGTTGTTCCCATGTGCCGAATCCGTGATCGTACCGAACCCGCTCGGACCTGCCGGTTCGACTCGAGGTGGAGCCTGGGTGATCTACACTCGGACGGTACGTGTTCGCCCTGGACACCCGCCGCAGCCCGACACGAGGCCCTCCACCCGGTCGGAGAACCCCGAGCCGACGGTTGCCGAGGCCGAGGCTGCGCACCGTCATCGAATCGGGCATACTGTGGCGCGCCACAGCCGAACCCCATGGCTGTCTGCGCGGCCTTCCCGCGATCCCGCTGATGAACAGGACCACCGTGTTGAGGATCTCCCAACAGCGGTGCTGTGCCGTCGACCGCACAGCCCCTCCGCACAACGCCCCCGTACCGGAAGAGGCGTCCTCGTGAGGCATGGAGTCCGACTGGCGGTCGACCCCGGTAACGCCCGTATCGGCGTCGCGGCCAGTGACCCGAGCGGGATGCTCGCCAGCCCCGTCGAAACGATCCCCCGCGGCAAAGGGGACATCCAACGCATCGCTCTTCTCGTGGTGGAGAAGGAGGCCCGCGAGGTCATCGTGGGTTACCCTGCATCACTGTCCGGCAAGGAGGGGCCGGCGGCCCGGTCCGCTCGCGAGTTCGCGAACTCCTTGGTCCGACTCCTCGACCCCGTCCCCGTCAGGCTCGTGGACGAACGACTCACCACGGTGACCGCCCAGGGTCAGCTGCTCGGCGGCGCCTCCTTCGGCAAGAAGGGGGCCAAGGGCGGCCGTGCCCGCCGTTCTGTGATCGACCAGGCGGCGGCCACCGTCCTCTTGCAGAGTGCCTTGGACCAGGAACGGTCGACAGGCCATCCCCCGGGCGAGATCGTCCGTGCCAGCCAGGGAGATTCATGACCGACAGGGATGACTACCCCGATAGTCCCTACCGTGGCCGTGCCGACCGTCAGGGCGGTTACGACTACGACCCGCTGAGCGACCCCCTGCCCGCGCAGCCCCCGTCGCGTGGCCGTCGGGCACGCCCCGAACCCGGACAGAACGCCTGGAACGAGGCCCCGGGCACCGGTGAGTTCCGGCACACCGGGCCCCCCGCCCCCGGGGGGCGCCGAAGCAGAACGGAACAGCCGGGTTCCGGTGAACAACCTCCGCGCCGTTTCGGTGCCGCCGACGCACTGCGGGGCAGCCGAGCGGCCCGCGGCGGGCAGCGGCCCGGACCCGCCGACACGGGAAGCCACCAAAGGCCCGGAGCCGACCCGACCCAGGAGGCCCTCGCCGCCCTGGCCGGTCTGAGCGCGAACTCCGAAGTGCCCGGACGCCCACGCCCCGTGGAACCCCCGGCGGAGCCGCCTCGAAGGGCCCGTCGCGCGCGCCCGGAGGAAGCGCCCGATGTCCGCTCGCCCCTGTGGGGCGACGACGAGGACGAACCCACCCCCGCCTTCTTCGCCGACGACCCCGACGACCGGCCCAAGGGCCGCCGCGCCCGCCGTCGCCGTGCCAAGGAGGACGAACGCCCCCGCGAGGCCGGCGCGTTCGAGGCCGTACCCGAGGAGCCGACCGGCCGTCGTGGTCGGCGCCGCAGCCGTCGCGCGGCCGAGGAGGAACCCACCGACACCGGGTCCTTGGCCGCCCCGGGCGGAGCCCGCAACGACACCGGATCCTTCGAGAGCGGGCCGGACAGCGGTGCCTTCGTCGAACCCGGACCTCGCCGCGGGCGCCGTAGGCGCGCGGCCGAACCGGCCAGCGGTGCCTTCCCCCTTCCCGATCTTCCCGACGACCCCCGTGTCCAGGACGAGCCTCGCGCGTCCACCGGGGCCTTCCCGATGCAGGAAGAGCCCCTCCCCTCCACCGGAGCCCTCCCCCTGCCCGACGAGGAGGAGGAACCCCGGCCCCGTCGTGGTCGACGCCGAGGCCGGCGCGCCGAGCCCGAGCCCGAAGCGATCGAGCCGGAGCCCGAGGAGGAACCGGAGGAGGACGACTACGAGGAGGACAGCCTCGAGGACATCGCCGCCTCCTACGGCAACAGCCGGGCCAACCGCAAGCGCCTCAAGGCCGCGAAGAAGGCCCAGGCCAAGAGGCTCGAATCGGCCAAGGGCGGCGGCCGCGCGCCGCGTCGCAGGCGCAAGGGCCCGACGATCCTGCTCGCCCTCGTCCTGATGCTGGTCGTCGCCGGTGGTGGCTTCGTGGTCATGCGCAGCTACGTGTTCCCGGAGGACTTCGAAGGGACCGGTTCCGGCGAGGTCGTCATCACCGTCGAGAACGGGCAGAGCGGCGGCGCCGTCGCCGACGCCCTGGTCGAGCAGGGCGTCGTGGCCAGCAGCCGTGCCTTCACCAACGCGCTCGGTGAGTCCGGCGGGGAGCTCACCCCCGGTACCTACACCCTGGCCGAGGGCATGAGCGGGGAGGCCGCCGTGGCCGCCCTGTTCGATCCCGACAACCGTGTCGGCGGTCGGGTCACCATCCGTGAGGGGCTGCGCGCCGACCAGATACTGGACGCACTGGCCGAGAGCACGGGTGTGAGCCGGGAGGAGCTGGACGAGGCCTACGCCCGGACCGACGACCTCGGTCTGCCGGACTACGCCGTCGAGGGGCCCGAGGGCTATCTCTTCCCGTCCACCTACCGGTTCGAGCCCGAAACCGATGCCGCGTCCATGCTGCGCACCATGGTCACCCAGCACCGTCAGGTGACCGAGGAGCTCGACCTGGAGGGAGAGGCCGAGGCGATCGGCTACGACGCCAACGAGGTGATGGCGATCGCCTCCATCGTCCAGGCCGAGAGCGGTAGCGCCGAGGACATGCCCAAGATCTCCCGTGTGGTCCACAACCGGCTCGACATCGACATGCCGTTGCAGATGGACAGCACCTGCTTCTACGCCATCGGCGAGTACGGCATCGCGCTGAACAACGAACAGCTGGCCGCCTGTGAGGCCGACGACAGCGGATTCGACACCTACCACCGGACCGGCCTGGTGCCGGGCCCGTTCGTGGCACCGGGCGAGGACGCCATCAAGGCGGCTCTGGAGCCGGAGGAGGGGGAGTGGCTGTACTTCGTGGCCACCGACCCCGAGAACGGTGTCACCGAGTTCGCCGAGACCCACGAGGAGTTCGAGCTTCTCAAGGAACGCTTCGAGGAGACCTGGGGCGGTGCTGGAAGCTGATGCGAGCCGCGGTCCTGGGGTCGCCGGTGGCGCACTCCCTGTCTCCGATCCTGCACACCTCGGCCTATGGGGCGATGGGTCTGGCCGAGTGGTCCTACGGTCGTCACGAGTGCGACGAGAAGGGGCTCGCCCCCTTCCTCGCCGGGCTCGACGACGACTGGGCCGGTCTGTCCCTGACCATGCCGCTCAAGCGTCGCGCCATGGAACTGGCCGCTCGGGTCAGTGACCTGTCCACTCAGGTGGGCGGGGCCAACACCCTGGTCCGGGACGGCGGTGGATGGGCGGCGCACAACACCGACGTCGAGGGCATCGCGGTCGCGTTGACCGAGGCGGGTGTCAGGGCCCCGCGCGACACGGTCGTTCTGGGGGCGGGGGCCACCGCGGCCTCCGCCCTGGCGGCCCTGCGCGAGCTGGGGGAGACGGGCACCGTCACGGTGCTGGCCCGCAGCACCGCCCGTACCGGAGAGGTGGTCGCGGCGGCCGAGCGACTCGGGGTTCCGATCGAGGTGGCCCCGTTGGCCGAGGTGGAACGGCACCTGGACACCGACCTGGTGATGTCCACCCTGCCCTCCGGCGCGACCGACGCCCACGCCGAGGCCCTGGCCGACAGCCGTGCCGACCTGTTCGACGTCGTCTACGCGCCCTGGCCCACCAAGGCGGCCGAGGCAGTGACCGGTCGGGGCGGGCGTGTGGTCGGCGGATTTCCGATGCTGCTGCATCAGGCCGTCGCACAGGTCCGCCTGATGACGGGGGCCACGGACGTTCCGGTCGCCGCCATGCGGGCCGCGGGCGAGACCGAACTGAAGCGTCGGGCCGCACTTTCCTAGGCGGTCCGAACGCTTCGGAGTGCTGATACAATCGAGTTAAATCGACTTCGTTCCTCCGTGCTCAGGCGCGGTGGAACCGCAAGCGGAGATGATCCTCCCACCTACCGAGCGGTGCTCGTGTGGGTCTTCGGTCGGATGGCGAGTGCTCGACTCCCACCCCTGGGCTGTCGTTTCGGCCCTGGTGCGTCGCGCCTTCGTCTTCATCGTCCGATCGGATCGCCCCGCTTGCACACGCTGGCGGGGTTTTTGCTTTGCACGGACCCCGGAGCGGGCGGGTGGCCTGAAAGCGCGGGCGACCCGGTCGAACAGGTCGACC
>NZ_DYZD01000139.1 GCF_020741345.1 Nocardiopsis listeri | reverse complement strand
TGAAGACCGCCGCGTGGGCCTTCGGGGACTCCGGGGTCGCCGGGTTCGCCCACGCGGCGACCCTCGCCGCCCCGGTGGCCTCGAACGCGCTTTCGTTGCGTTGTTTCGTCACGACCGTGATCCGTCACGCGCATTGCGTAGGCGCTGTTTCGTCGCCCCTGGCACGCATGGAGCGTTTCCGGGGGCGGTGACGAAACGAACGGATCAGAGTTTCATTCGCGCCGCTCGGGATGCCCGAAGACATGCTCACGCGTGGGCGGCACCCCTTCGGGCCGGTCCCGCCCCCCGTCCCGGTCGACCACGCGCCCGACATTCGACCAAGCCTCAGGCCCGCCAGAGCGGCCCATCCCGCTGGTGGAGCCCGCGGTGCGCCGACCGGACCGCGCGGCCCGGAACCGTCCGAACCCGTGGCCTCTGCCCTTCGGTCCGCGAACGCGCGAACCAGAACCCGGAACGAGCATGGCGCCGAAACCTCCATCGAAGCGCACGAGGTGGATCCAGGACGATCCGAACCCGGCATCCTCGGGGAACCGGACCCCGAGCGGGTCGTCACCGAGGCGGCCGGGGTCGGACTCCTCTTGGGCACCATCGAACCGGTCGGCGGTGGCTTCCAGAGAGGCATCGCCCCCTCACCGCGCTCCTCCCTCGACGAGATGAGACTTCCCGGCGACCGCCCGAACCGGGCCATCGACGGCAGGTACCTGCACGAGCGGGTCCCGTGGGTTCCGTACGCACGGCTGTTCCCCTTGGAGACCGCTCGCCTCCGGGAGCGGCCGGCGCCCGAACGGAACCTTCGGGTGATCGGGACGCCGGTCGGAGCGCCGAGTCCGCCTCCCGATCGGGGCCGTCTTCTCGCGGGTCGGGTGCAGGGCCTTGCCGGTGAGGTTGTTCGCTCCCCTGGCGACCCCTTGACGTCTCTGGCCCTCGGCCGCGTCGCTCCGTCGTGCATTCGCGGCCCCGTACCCGGCGGACGGGTACGCGTCGACACGAACCGGCCGGGTGGCACCCTTCCCGGCCCGCCCCTGGAGGTCCCGCCGGCGGTCGTCTCCCGAGGTGACCGCACGATCCGGACCTCTTCGCGGTTCCCCGGTGTGGTCACCCCGGTGGTGCCGTTCGTGAGGCGGGTCCCTGCGGAGCGGTGGCCCGGCTCTCCGTGGGACGTGACCAGCGCGGCCGTGGCATCGCGGTGGGCGGCCGGTCTCGCTTTGAACGCGGTGATGCCGGGTGGACAGAGGATCGTCGCGATGTACCCGTCCACCTCCAAGGAGGTCGCCGGGTACGTGTTCGGGCTCGGCGTCATGGCCAATCTCCCTTGTGATGACCGCATCGACGCGCCCGGCCCTGCCGAGACCGGAAGGATCGCGTCGATGGTCACCCGGTTCGATTACGGAAGGACCGTGTTCTTCGGCTTCCTCGACCTGGTGTCGACGGCGGACCGAACGCCGGTCCCGGTCGCTTTGCCGGGGCCTCCTCCGGGATCCCGATTCCTGGGTGATCGGTCCGGGGTAGGGGCTGGCGCTTCAGGTCAGGGGACCTCGATCGGCGCCGCCCCGGGTGGCTCCACTCCGTTCACCGTCGCCTCCTCGACGGTCCCGGCCGGCTCGGTCGCGTCCTCGGCTCGCAGGCGAGCTTCCAAGGCGGAGGTCGTCGGCGGCAGCGGTATTCGGGTCGAAGCGACGAAGGATCGATGATCGGGGTGAGGGGCATGGAAGCGGCGACCTCCTACCGGGCCGGGAGAGGGAGGGACCGGACCTCGCGGCGTCCCTCACCTTCCACTGAACACGACCGGAGACCGCGGGCCAAGCCCCGATCTCCGGCCTGTGGACAACTCCCGAGCCCGGGCGGGCGTCCGGTTCAGTACAGCCCGGGATGTGGTTCCGGGGCCGGGTCGGGAACCGGAACCTTCCAGGTCAGAACGGTTCCGGAGACCTCACCGCGCCTGGCCTCGAACTCCCCGCCCAGGGCCAGGGCCCGCTCCTTCATGTTGCGCAGTCCGCTGCGGCGGCCCGCCTCCGGCAACCCGATCCCGTTGTCCGTGACGCTCAACGCCAGGGTGGTCGGACGGCCGGTGACCGCCCTCTCCTCCACGACCACGGACACGTGCACCTCCGAGGCCCGGGCGTGCCGGGCCACGTTGGTCAACCCTTCGCCGAGGACGGCCAGGAGCTGCTCGCCCACCTCCTCCGGGACCGACGCGTCGATCGGTCCGTCCAGGCCCACCCCCGGATGGCAACCGAGACTGTGCGCGGTGTTCTCAGCCAGGCGCAGGATCCGCCCGCGCAACGACGTGTCCTGTCGACTCGGTGGGTTCTGCAGGTCGAAGATGGTGGAGCGGATCTCCCTGATGGTGCCGTCCAGCTCGTCGATGGTGAGCTGGACCCGTTCCTCGGCCTCGGCGGAATCGATCAGTCGGACCGTGCTCATCAGGGTCATCGCGGAGGCGAACAGTCGCTGGATCACCACGTCGTGCAGGTCCTTGGCGATCCGGTCGCGTTCCTCCAACACCACGATCCGTTCGGTGTCGCGGCGGGCGTCCGCCAACTCCAGCGCGACCCCCGCCTGGGCGGAGAACGAATGCAGCATCCGTCGGACGTTGGCGTCGAACGGAGCCCGTTCGAGGAGCTTGCCGAGCAGCAACACGCCTCGGGTGTTACCCGGGGTGCCCAGTGGCACCAGCAACCCGGGGCCGTACCCGCGGTGCGTCAGCATCGGACACTTCGCCTGCCGTAGATCGGGGATGGTGACGGCCTCCCCGGACTCGTACACCCACCCGCAGACGGAGTCATGGATCTCGACCGGTGTCCCCAGGATCTCCTGGGCGATCGGGCCGTCCGCGAACTCCGCGAAGAGGTGACCGCGCGCGTGCGGGTCGGGCAGCATCACCACCGCCGTGTCCGCCCCGCCGATCTCCCTGGCCTGGGCCGCCATGTAGGTCAGCACCTGGTTGGTGTCCGCACCCGAGAGCAGCCGTGTGGTGATCTCGCTGGAGGCGCCCAACCAGCGTTCGCGCAGCCGGGTCTCCTCGTACAGGCGGGCGTTCTCGATGGCGACGCCGGCGGCGGTGGCCAGTGCGGTGACCATCGCCTCGTCCTCCTCGTCGAACTCCTCCCCGTTCTCCTTCTCCGTGAGGTAGAGGTTGCCGAACACCTCGTCGCGAACCTGGATCGGTACCCCGAGGAAACTCGACATGCCGGGGTGTCCCTCGGGGAACCCACCGAACTCCGGGTGGTCGCGCAGGTCGGACAGGCGCAGCGCGGCACGGTCGTACAGGGGTGCGCTCAGTACGCCCTTGCCATGGGGGAAGCGACTGATCCGTTCGACGTGCTCCCGGCTCAGTCCCACGGGGATGAACTCGGTGAAGTTGCCGTCCTCGCCGATCACTCCGAGTCCGGCGTACCTGGCTTTGGTCAGGTGTGCGGCGGCCTCCGTCAGCCTTCGCAGCACGGTGGCCAGGTCCAGGTCACCACCGATGGTCAACACCGCCTGCAGCAGGGAATGCACTCGTCCCTGGGCGGAGAGCCGTGTCGGGGCCCCGGAATGCATCTCCGCGAGGAGCTCGTCCAAGGGCTTGGGGGACAACCGGTGGCTCTGGGGGATCTCGGTCATGTGTGGTTCAACCTCCGCAGAGCCGTTGAGGGGTTGAGGGCTAATACTCGAATTGTCGTTGGTTTTTTCCCGTTTTGCCACATCTGGCTGCTCTGAAGCCTGTCTGCGGGGCGGATCAATTACTTCGGAAACGCGGACGACGGTTGGGCAATTCATGCTAACGTCGCGGTCAGTCAGCGCGGCAAGCCCTCTCTGACCTGGAGTCGAGCATCTGGAACACGGTGTTTCCGGTGCCATTCACACGACCCTCACAGGCTGTCGGGACCCGGGCATCGCCTCGGGAGGACCCACGGTACGGCGGAAGGAACCCTCGGTGTCTGGATACCACGGTACGGTCGGCGCCACCGGCGCCGGTCCCGCCGTGTGGCCGGAACCACTCCGCAGGGCCCTGCTGCTCGCGGGACTGGTGACCGGGATCCTGTTCACCGTGTGGCTCTCCTCCGCCCCGGCGCACGCCGAGGAACTCTCCCTCTCCGAACCCGCGCTGCCCGCGACGGGCACCGTCGTGGACCGGGCCGGGGGGCTCGGCCCGGTCGGTGACACCGTCACCGAGGTGGGGGATCACGCGACCCGAGCGGTCAGCGGTGCCTCGGAGGCCGCACAGGCGATCGAGACCAAGACCCCCGATCCGGTTCAGCACGTTCACGAGGCCGTGCGTTCGGCACCGCTGCCCGACACGGGCGGGCTTCCCGAGACGCTCGCCCCGGTCATCGGTCAGGTCGACCACCCCGTCACCGAGGCCACGGACGGCTCCGACGAGACCGGCGTGACGACCGAGAAGGGG
>NZ_DYZD01000138.1 GCF_020741345.1 Nocardiopsis listeri | reverse complement strand
CGCGCCGGTGACGTCACCGTGCCGCTGGGAGCCTCCGAGACGGTCGCCGCCGACAAACCGGCCGAGGACGAGGCGCCGATCGTCTCGGCGGCCGAGCGTCGCGCCGCCCAGAAGGAGATGCAGCGCGTCGAACGGCGGATGGACAAGATCGCCAAGCAGGAGGCCCGGCTGCACGAGCAGATGGCCGAGGCCGCCGAGGACTACACCAGGCTCGCCGAGCTCGACGCGGAGGCCAAGGCCCTGGCCGCGGAGAAGGACGAGCTGGAGATGGTCTGGCTGGAACAGGCCGAACTCGTCGGCGACTGACGCGAGGGAGTGACATGGCGGAACTGGACGACATCCCGGTGACCCTGATCGACGGGCGCGAGACCACCTTCGGCGAGTGGGCGGGAAAGGTGCGTCTGGTGGTGAACGTCGCCTCCCGATGCGGTCTGACCCCGCAGTACGCCGCCCTGGAGGACCTGCAGGAGCGCTACGCCGACCGAGGCTTCACCGTGCTGGGCCTTCCCAGCAACCAGTTCCTCCAGGAGTTCGGCGGTGAGGACAAGATCGCCGAGTACTGCTCGATGACCTGGGGGGTGACGTTCCCCATGACGGGCAAGGTCAAGGTGAACGGTCGTGGCCGCCACCCGCTGTACACCGCCCTCACCGAGGTCCCCGACGCCAACGGCACCGCCGGGCGGATCAAGTGGAACTTCGAGAAGTTCCTCGTCCTGCCCGACGGCGCCGTTCACCGCTTCCGTCCCACGACCGTCCCCGACGCCCCCGAGATCGTCTCCCTCATCGAGGGCGCGCTGCCTCGGTGAAAGGTGTTGCCGCCAGGTGCAGCGGGAAGACGTCGATGTCGGTGCGCGGGATGCGGTTCATGGAAATCCCCTCTTCCCCGAGGACTCTTCACGAGGCCTCGTAACGATCACTTTCCGCGTCAAGTCATCGAGTGGACTGGTGCCATGACGAAGAACACCCCGCCCGCCGGCCGGATCAGGAAGAGGCCCGGACCTGGCGTTCGGTATGGAGTCCGATGAGGTGGCCGCCCGTGCGTCTGGACGCTCGGCTCCGCGCCGAAGCGGGCCTGAGCCTGGCCGAGTGCAACGCCCTGTCCCAGATCTCCGAGGCGCCCGAACGGACGGTGCGGCTCAGTGAGCTCGCGGCGGGGGCCGACACGACGCTCTCGCTCCCGTCCCGGGTGATCTCACTCCTGGAGAAGGCGGGCTGGGTGGTCCGGTCCCCGGACCCGCAGGACGGCCGGTACACGCTGGGCCACCTGACCGAGGCCGGCTGGGCGAGGCCGCGGCCCTGATCGCCGAAGCGGTGGTGCCGCCGGGCACGGTACGACCCTGACGGCACCAGCGGATCAAGAGGTGTCACCGGACCTGCTCGCGGAAGACCTCGGCGATCTCCTGGGCCCCGGCGAGGTTGGTGTGGATGTCCGGGCCCTGGGCGGTGTCGCACATCCAGGTCAGATCGCAGATGTTCTGCAGGTTGACCGGCATTCCGGTCTCGCTCTGGTCGGGCACGGTGGTGTTGGAGCCGTCGAACACCTCGTCGACGTCGGCGACGTCGATCCCGGCCGACCGGTAGATGGTAGTGAGGGAGTCGTTGACGTCCTCCAGGATCCCGACGGTGGTGCCCGCCAGGCCGGACTCCGCGTCCCCGTCGCCCTCGTCGCCCTCCTCGTTCCGCTCCAGCAGTGAGAGGGCGAGGAAGGGGTTGTAGTAGGTCATCGCGACGATCTGGGTCTGCGGATCGGCCGCCTCGGTGAGCCGTTCGGCGATCACCGGGACCTCGGTCTCCAGCCGTTCGAGGCCGTTGGCCACGCAGTCCCGGTCCAGGCCGACGTCGTCGATGTCGATCTCGGTCTCGCTCTCCGGATCGGGGTCCACGCCCTCCACGCAGTCGGTGAAGTTGTTGCCGCCGATGGTGAGGGTGACCAGAGCGACCCGGTCGCCGTGCTCCTCCAGGAAGGCCACGGCCTCGTCCAGTTGGGAGCCCTGCTCGTAGCGGGTGTCGCAGTCGGCGATCCCACCCTCGATGAACGTGGTGGTGTCCTCGCCGCCGCAGCCCGACCGCTCGTGTTGGAGCGTGGAGTCGGCGTCCTTCAGCGTGCGGTACAGAACGTCGGTGTACCCCTGGGAGGTCTCCTGCGGGGAGCCGGACTCGTCGGGCTGCACACCGACGGTCAGCGAGTCCCCCAGGGAGAGGTAGTGGCTCTGCGCGGAGGTGGTCGTCTCCTCCTCGCCGCCCCCTCCGGAACATCCCGCGACCACCAGGACCGCGGCGACCGCGGCCGTCCACCGGATTCTCACAATGCTCTCCAACCAAGACCCTGTACTGGAATCAACGCGCGCCCAGAGGCGGACTCCCGGTGAGCGGACGGGTACCGCCGAGTGATCAGCCTTGCTGACTCGAGGGCGTCCTGTCGAGGGGGGCCAAGAGGCATCTCAGTAACGATGCCAGCTGCTCGCGCTCGGCGGCGGGCATGGGGGCGAGCAGGGTCTCCTCGTAGCTGAGCAGGGAGGCCAGGGCGGCGTCGATGCGTTCGGCGCCCTTGTCGGTGAGTCGCACCAGCACGCCGCGTTTGTCGGCGGGGTCGGGGCGGCGGCGCACCAGGTCGGCGGCGGTCAGACGATCGACCCGATTGGTCATGGTGCCGGAGGTGACCAGGGTGGCGCGCAGCAGCCGGCCGGGGCTGAGCTCATAGGGCGGCCCGGAGCGGCGCAGTTCGGACAGGACGTCGAACTCCCAGGGTTCCAGGGCGTGCTCGGTGAACACGGTGCGTCTGGCACGGTCCAGGTGGCGGGCGAGCCGGGACACCCGACTGAACACCTCCAGCGGTGACACGTCCACGTCCGGCCGCTGGGAGCGCCACGCCTCCAATAGCCCATCCACCTCATCGCGCATGGGACACAGCATATCTCTTGACATCAAGATAGTGGGGCGGGTACACGAAACGTACCCGCCCCACCGACGATGTTCCTCAGACCGAGCGCTTGCGGCGCGTGTCCAGTCTCGGCTTGGCCTCCAGCGCGGAGAGCCCGTTCCAGGCCAGGTTGACCAGGTGGGCGGCGACCACCTCGCGCTTGGGCTTGCGTACTTCCAGCCACCACTGGCCGGTCAGCGCCCACATTCCCACGAGCGCCTGCGCGTACATGGGGGCGAGCCCGGGATCGTAACCGCGTTCGTCGAACTCATCGGCCATGATGTGTTCGACCTGGCTGGCGATGTCGTTGATCAGGCTGGCGAAGCTGCCGGTGCCGGAGGCCACGTGGGAGTCGCGGGTGAGCACCCGGAAACCGACGCTGTCCTCCTCGACGTAGCGCAGCAGGGCCAAGGCCGCCTTCTCGATCTTGCTCCGTGCGTTGTCCGCGGTGAGGGCCTCGCCCATCATGTCCAGGAGAGTGCGCATCTCCCGGTCCACGACGACGGCGTAGATGCCCTCCTTGCCGCCGAAGTGCTCGTACACCACCGGCTTGGACACACCGGCCCGTGCGGCGATCTCCTCAACGGAGGTCGCGTCGAACCCTCGTTCGGCGAACAGCTCCCGGCCGATCCCCAACAGCTGTTGCCGACGCTCCTTGCCCGTCATGCGCTTGCGGCGCACGCGGGTCCCTTGTTCGCTGTCGGCTGCTCCCATGATGGTTACCGATCCTAGACCTTGACCCGCTTGGCGGCGAGTCGTTCGTTGTTGGGCCAGCGCACCTTGGTGGCCCAGCCGAACTTCTCGAACAGCCAGATGACCCGGGCGGAGATGTCGATCTGGCCCTTGAGCACACCGTGGCGGGCGCAGGTCGGGTCCGCGTGGTGCAGGTTGTGCCAGGACTCACCGAAGGACGGGATGGCCAGCCACCACACGTTGCGGGAGCGGTCGCGCACCTCGAAGTTCTCCTCGCCGATGGTGTGGCAGATGGAGTTGACCGACCAGGTGACGTGGTGCAGCAGGGCGACGCGTACCAGGCTGGCCCAGAAGAACGCGGTGACCGCGCCCCACCAGGACATGGTGACCAGGCCACCGATGGCGGCCGGGGCGAACAGGGAGAACATCACGATCGGCAGGAACAGCCTGTCGACGAGGACGACGTCCTTGTCCTTGAGCAGGTCCGGGGTGAAGCGGCGCGGCGAGGTCTTCTTCTCGTCCAGGTACATCCACGCCATGTGCGCGTAGTACATGCCCTTGGCCACGGACTTCCAGTCGTCGCCGAAGCGCCACGGGGAGTGCGGGTCGCCCTCGGCGTCCGCGTACTTGTGGTGGCGGCGGTGGTCGGCCACCCACTTGATGACGCTGCCCTCGATCGCCAGGCTGCCGGCGATCGCCAACGCGATGCGCAGCGGGCGCTTGGCCTTGAAGGAACCGTGCGTGAAGTGACGGTGGTAGCCGACGGTGATGCCCAGACCGCTGATCACGTAGAAGACCGTCGCGATGACGATGTCGGTGATCGTCAGGCCCCAGCCCCAGAAGAACGGCACCGCGGCGAGCAGGGCGAGCAGCGGGACGAACACGAACGCGAAGACCGTGTAGCGCTCGGCCTTGCCCCTCGGTTCGGGCTCGTACTCGGGTATCGGCTCACGTTTGGGGGCGTGTGTCACGGTGCTCTCGGTGCTCTCGGTGGGAACTTCAGGGGCAGCGGTCATGGTCTTGCACACCTCGTCGCAGGAAACGTCGTCGCTGGTCAGAACGGCGTCGCAGGGGTCTGGTGTACCCGGCGGGACGGCCCAACCTATTCTTACGTAACCGTAACCTACGACCCCGTAGGTTTGGCAAGCCCTCCATGAAAGGCGCTATGTTGGTGGCGCACGCACGGGCGGACCGCCCGTCGCGTTCCCGGATGATGTAATCGGCAGCATGTGGGGTTTTGGTCCCCATCGTCCAGGTTCGAGCCCTGGTCCGGGAGCGGTCCGCCGTCAGGCCTGAGACCGTGACCACACGGTCGTGTGGATCACACGAGCCGCGGCCCCACCCACGTGGTCTTTCGACTCCACGCCCCGTGGGTCCGCCGCACGGCGCCCGAAAACAGCGGCACCCTCCATGCGCGCCACCGCAGAAGAGCGCTCATGACGCGCATGTATCCTTCCCATGTCGGCCGCCGGTCATCCGACGGCCGCCCGCGCGGCATGCGGGACGCGCCGCCGAAGGGTGAGCCGACTGTTCAAGTGCCAGCTATCACGAGGGGTCTCCTTCAGTGAGCGTGAAACGCCCGGCTGCCGTCATCGTCCTCTCCGCAGGAGAGGGCACCCGGATGAAGTCCAAGCTCCCCAAGATGCTTCACGAGATCGGCGGCCGCAGCATGCTCGGCCACGTTCTCGAAGCGGCGCGGGCGACCGATCCCGAACACACGGTGGTGGTGCTCGGCCACAAGCGTGAACACTTCACCGAGCACCTCGCGCGGGTCGCCCCCGAGGCGTCCACCGCCATCCAGGAGGAACAGAACGGTACCGGTCACGCGGTGCGCATGGCCCTGGAGGACCTGGCCCGCCAAGGGCTCAAGCTCACCGGGACCGCGGTTCTCACCTGCGGTGACACCCCGCTCCTGCGCGGCGAGACCCTGGTGGGTCTGATCGCCGAACACGAGCGCGAGGGCAACGCCGTCACCGCTCTGTCGGCCCGAGTCCCCGATCCGCACGGCTACGGCCGCATCGTCCGCGACGCCGACGGCGAGTTCACCGAGATCGTCGAGCAGTCCGACGCGACGCCCGAGCAGCTCGCCATCGACGAGATCAACTCCGGCATGTACGCCTTCGACGCGGCCCTGCTCACCGAGGTCGTCCAGCGTCTGTCCAGCGACAACGCCAAGGGCGAGGAGTACATCACCGACGTCGTCGGTCTGCTCCGCGGTGACGGTCACCGGGTGGGCGCGTGGGTCGCCGACGACTGGCACGAGGTCCAGGGCGTCAACAACCGCGCCCAGCTCGCCGAGGCCCGCCGACTGCTCAACGACCGCCTCCTGCACGACCTCATGCTCTCCGGCGTCACCGTGGTGGACCCCGCGACGACCTGGGTCGAGGCCGAGGTCACCATCGGTCGCGACACCGTGGTGCACCCGGACACCCGGCTGTACGGAAGCACCCGCATCGGCGAGGACGCCGAGGTCGGCCCCGGCGCCGACCTGCGCGACACCGTGGTCGGTGACGGCGCGGTGGTGCGTCAGACCACCGCGGAGGGCGCCGAGATCGGGGCCGAGGCCGACGTCGGTCCCTACACCTACCTCCGGCCGGGCACCCGCCTGGCCGAGCGGGCCAAGGCCGGGGCCTTCGTCGAGGTCAAGAACTCGAACGTGGGCTCCGGATCGAAGATCCCGCACCTGACCTACGTGGGCGACGCCGACATCGGTGTGGGCAGCAATATCGGCTGCTCCTCGGTGTTCGTCAACTACGACGGGGTCGACAAGTCCCGGAGCACCATCGGCGACCACGTGCGCATCGGCAGCGACAACACCATCGTCGCGCCCGTGACCGTGGGCGACGGTGCCTACTCCGGAGCCGGGGCCGTGGTCCGCGACGACGTTCCACCGGGGGCCCTGGCCGTTTCCGAGGGGCACCGGCAGCGTAACGTCGAGGGCTGGACGCTTCGCAAGCGTCCGGGAACAGCCTCCGCCGAAGCGGCGGAGCAGGCGGAACGGCGCGCGGGCGCCGACGCCGACGAGCAGTGACTGTGGGGGAGAATCACGTGACCGGGATGAAGGCCACCGGGCAGAAACAACTGATGCTTTTCTCGGGGCGCACGCACCCCGCGCTGGCCGAGGAGGTGGCCAAGGAGTTGGGGATCGACGTCGTCCCCACCCGGTTCGACACCTTCGCCAACGGCGAGATCTTCGTTCGCTACCTGGAGTCGGTGCGAGGGTCCGACGCTTTCGTGATCCAGTGTCACGCGGACCCGATCAACGAGTCGATCATGGAGCAGTTGATCATGGTGGACGCGCTCAAGCGCGCCTCCGCCAAGCGGATCACCGTGGTGACCCCGTTCTTCGGCTACGCGCGCCAGGACAAGAAGCACCGTGGCCGCGAGCCCATCTCCGCCCGCCTCATGACGGACCTGTTCCGTACCGCGGGCGCGGACCGGATGATGGCCGTCGACCTGCAC
>NZ_DYZD01000137.1 GCF_020741345.1 Nocardiopsis listeri | reverse complement strand
CCCTACAAGAAGATCTACTTCAACCACCGCACCGGCAAGGCCGAGAAATGTACGTTCTGCTACCCGCGCATCGAGGTCGGGATGCCCACGGTGTGCGCCGAGACGTGCGTGGGCCGGCTGCGCTACCTGGGCCTGGTCTTCTACGACATGGACGCCGTGCTGCCCGCCGCCTCGGTGGAGGACGACCATGAACTCCTGCGGGCCCAGCGCGACCTGATCTTGGACCCCGACGACCCCGAGGTCGTCCGGGCCGCGGAGAAGGAGGGCATCCCCCGCGACTGGATCGAGGCGGCCCAACGCTCGCCCATCTATTCGCTCATCAACGAGTACCGGGTGGCGCTGCCCCTGCACCCGGAGTACCGCACCATGCCCATGGTCTGGTACATTCCGCCGCTGTCCCCGGTCGTGGACGCCGTGTCCGAGACGGGCCAGGACGCCGAGGACCGCGACAACCTCTTCGCGGCCATCGAGAGCCTGCGCATCCCCATCGAGTACCTGGCCGAACTCTTCACCGCAGGAGACACCGGACCCGTCACCGACTCACTGCGCCGCCTCGCCGCGATGCGTTCCTACATGCGCGACATCAACCTCGGCCGGGAGACCGACGAACGCATTCCCCAGGCCGTGGGAATGGACGGCGAGAGCGTGTACGACATGTACCGGCTGCTCGCACTCGCCAAGTACGAGGACCGCTACGTCATCCCGCCCGCGCACACCGAACAGGCGCACTCCCTGGAGGCCTTCGCCACCGGATGCAGCCTGGACACCGAGGGTGGACCCGGCATGGGCGGCCCCGGCGCCGGTGGACCGGACAAGGGCGGCCCGCTCACCGGAGGCGGGGTCTCACTGCCGATGCCCTCGGTCCGTCGGTCGGGGGAACACGCATGAGCCTGTTCAAGGCGCTCAAACGCCACCCCATCAGCGACCGGCAACGCGCACTGACCCACAGGATCGCCGCCCTGGTGCTGGCCCACCCCGACGAGCGGCTCCTGGCCGACCTGCCGATGCTGCGACAGGCGGCCGAGGAACTGCCCGACCCGCCGCGCACGGACCTGCTCGGGGTGATCGCGTGGCTCGCCTCGACCCCGCCACCCGAACTCGCCGAAACCTACGTCGGCACCTTCGACCTGCACCGGCGTTCGTGCCTGCACCTGACCTACTACGCCCACGGAGACACCCGCAACCGCGGCGCCGCCCTGCTGTCCTTCTCCAACGCCTACCGCAGGGCCGGCTTCCTCCTGGACGAGGACGAACTCCCCGACCACCTGTGCGTGGTCCTGGAGTTCGCCGCCACGGTCGATCCCGCCGGCGGCACGCGCCTGCTGAACCGGTACCGGGCCGGGCTGGAACTGCTGCACCTGGCCCTGCGCGACGCCGACTCCCCCTACACGGGCGCGGTCACGGCGATCAACGCCACCCTGCCGCCCAAGACCGACCGGATCGACGACAAGGTCGCCCGACTCGTGGCCGAGGGGCCACCCGCCGAAGAAGTCGGTCTCGCCCCCTTCCCACCTCCGCAAACCAGGAGCGTGCACTCGTGAACACCGCACTCGAAACGGTGTTGTGGGTCATCGTCCCCTACGCCTGCATGGCGGTCTTCCTCGTCGGTCACTACTGGCGCTACCGCTACGACAAGTTCGGCTGGACCACCTTGTCCACCCAGCTCTACGAGAGCCGACTGCTGCGCTGGGGCAGCCCCCTGTTCCACTTCGGCATGCTCGCCGTCATCGGCGGCCACGTCGTCGGCCTGCTCATCCCCAAGTCGTGGACCGCGGCCGTGGGCGTGACCGACGAGCTCTACCACGTCATGGCCGTCGGACTCGGCCTGGTCGCCGGGATCGCGGTGGTCGTGGGACTGACCCTGCTCATCCTGCGCCGACGCCTGGTCGGGCCGGTCTTCCGGGCCACCAGCCGGATGGACAAGCTCATGTACGTCGGGCTCGGCCTGGTGATCGTCACCGGCATGGCCAACACCATCGTCGGCAACATCATCGGTCACTACGACTACCGGGCAGGGGTGTCGATCTGGTTCCGCGGGCTGTTCCTCCTGGACCCGCACCCGGACCTGATGGCCGCGGCCCCGCTCACCTTCCAGGCGCACGCCCTCTCCGCCTTCGCACTGTTCGCCCTGTGGCCGTTCACCCGCCTGGTGCACGTGTTCAGCGCACCGCTCGGCTACCTGTGGCGGCCCTACGTGCTGTACCGGTCGCGGGACACACAAATGGGTGAGCGCCGCGGTCGGCGAGGTTGGGAGAACGTGGAGGACGGGAGCCGGATGCCATGAACAGCGGAGCCAGAACCAACCTCGTCCTGGCCACGGCGGCGTTCGCGCTCATGTTCTGGGCGTGGAACCTCATCGCGCCCCTGGCGCCCGGCTACGCCGCGCGCCTGGACCTGAGCCCCACCCAGACCTCCGTGTTGATCGCCTTTCCCGTGCTGATCGGGGCCCTGGGACGGATCCCCGTCGGTGCGCTGACCGACCGCTACGGCGGCCGGGTGATGATGGCCGCGGTCTCCTTCGTCTCCGTGGTACCGGTGCTGCTGCTCGGCTTCGCCGGGGATTCCTACCCGATGCTGCTGGTCCTGGGGTTCTTCCTGGGCATCGCGGGAACCTCCTTCGCCGTGGGCGTGCCGTTCGTCAGCCGCTGGCACTCCGCCGAGAAGCGCGGGTTCGCCACCGGTGTGTTCGGTGCGGGGATGGGAGGAACGGCGCTGTCGGCGTTGTGCACCCCGTACCTGGCCGACACGATCGGGTTGATGGGCACGCACATGGTCATGGCCCTGGCGCTGGTCCTGATGGGTGTGCTCGTGCTGGTGGTGTGCCGTAACCCGCCCGGATGGGAGCCCTCCACCGACCCGTTGATGCCGCGCCTGCGTGGCGCCCTCGGTCTGAAGGCGACCTGGCAGAACATCCTGCTGTACGCGGTGGCCTTCGGTGGGTTCGTGGCCTTTTCGACCTACCTGCCGACCCTGCTGCACAACGCCTACGGGTTCGCCCGGACCGAGGCGGGCCTGCGCACCGCCGGGTTCGCCCTGGTCGCCGTCGTGGCCAGGCCGTTGGGCGGCATCCTGTCCGACAAGGTCGGCCCGGTGCGGGTGTGCATGGTGTCCTTCGTGGGGACCACGCTCATGGCGGGTGCGCTGGTCTTCCAGCCACCGGCGGAGTTGGCGGCCGGGACGGTGTTCGTACTGATGGCGGCCTTTCTCGGACTGGGCACCGGGGGAGTGTTCGCCCTGGTCGCGCAGCTGGTGGAACCGGCCCGGGTCGGTACCGTCACCGGGCTCGTGGGAGCCGCCGGTGGTCTGGGCGGGTACTTCCCGCCGCTGGTCATGGGTGTGGTGTTCCAGGCTTCGGGGGCCTACGCCTTCGGGTTCGTCCTGCTGGCCGCGGTCGCGTTGGGAACGGCGGTCTACACCGGTGTGGCCTTCCGCGACCGCCCCAAGGTCGAGGCCGTGTGAGTTCGGGGCGGTGGGTGGATCGTCGCCCACCGCCCCCATGATCTGGATGCGGAATCCGTGGTCCGCCGGAACCGGGGAGTGTTCATGCGGTGCGGGCATTGCCGTGCGGGCGACTGATTCTGCGGTCGAAAGTGATGGCCGGGGTCCGCCACGCCGGGACGACGCCTGAACCGTGCCGTGATGGGTAACGCCCGATACACAGGACACGACCAGAAACAGGGGGACGCATGACCACCACGCACACCTCGCACTCGGGCCTCACACTGCCGGGGCTCGGGTTCGGTACGTACAAGCTCAACGGAGCGGAAGGCGTCGACGGGATCTCCCGTGCGATCGCCAAGGGGTACACCCTGCTCGACTCGGCCTTCAACTACGAGAACGAGGGCGCGGTGGGCCGTGCGGTTCGCGCATCGGGCGTCGACCGCGACAGCCTGATCGTCACCTCGAAGCTCCCGGGTCGGCACCAGGAGCATGACAAGGCCATGCGCTCGATCGAGGAGAGCGTCTACCGGACCGGGCTCGACCACCTCGACCTCTACCTCATCCACTGGCCGAATCCGAAGCAGGGACTGTACGTGCAGGCGTGGGAGGCGCTGATCGAAGCACGAGAGCGTGGCCTCGTCCGCGCGATCGGTGTCTGCAACTTCCTGCCCGAACACCTCGAAACCCTCCAGAAGCGCACCGGCGTACTACCCGACGTCAACCAGATCGAGCTGCACCCGTACTTCCCCCAGGCCGAACAGCTCGCCTACGACTCCGAGCGCGGCATCCTCACCCAGGCGTGGAGTCCGCTCGGGCGCGGCAACGACCTGCTCGATCGTGACGACATCGGCGCGATCGCCAGGGACCATGACGCCACACCCGGGCAGGTGGTGCTCGCCTGGCAGATCGCGCGTGGCGCCATCCCGTTGCCGAAAGCCGCCTCCGACGAACGTCAGGTCGAGAACCTCGGCGCGCTCGATGTCACCCTCACCGACACCGAGGTCGCGGCGATCACGCAATTGGGACGCCTTGACGGTCGCCTGGCGGGCCAGGACCCCGCCACGTACGAGGAGTTCTGAGGCAAGACGTGTACGGGGTCGGGCCCGACCCAAGGGCATGCGGGGCACGATGCGGTTGAGTGAGAAGGCCTCGTAGATCGCGCCGATCAGCCGGCGCAGCGTGCTCGACGCGAGGTGTGGGTGCATGTTCCGGACCAGAGGCGACAGGCGATCGCAAGCCAAGGTATTGCGATATCGGGGAACCCGGGCGTGGATGCCCTGATCGTGTGGTCCTCTGAGGAAGCCACGAAAGTACCGATACGGCAGATTCAGCTCAAACCACACCGCGGCTTCGAGGCGCGCCTATCGGTCTGCCGTGCGTTACGGGGTCGGAGAATGGCGGAGTGGCCGTCAGAGCGGAACACTGCCAGGATGACCGCCATGGCAATTGATCCTGAACTCTGCATCGAGGTCCCAGCGGACTTCGATGACTCCGCCGCCGAATCCCAGGTCCACCCGACCGCCCGCAAGATGTTCTTCGGAAAAACCAACGCCGAGGTTTTTCGCAAAGCGCAACTGTGGGCGAACGAGCAGAGTGTGCACCTGCTCGACGCGGCGTGGGACGAGTTGCTCGGAGAGGACGACCCCTATGTCTTGACCGTCTACTTCAGCTTCGAGTTCGAAGATGAGAACGAACCGGAACTGAAGACCCCGCGAGCGTTGTGAGCACGACTCTGCCGGTGCGCGACATCGCCGGGGAGGGTGCCGCCGGCGCTTATCAAAGGTCGGGTACCTTGACCTCGAAATAGTCTTCCGCGCAAGGGCCTGGCTCGATACCGACGGGCGGGGCCCTTCACGTAACCGAACATCTCCGGTGGCCAACGTGGCCGTGGCTCTGGCGGTCGGTGTCCACGAAGAGCACGTCTTCACGGCGCGCTTCCCGCCCTCCTGAGAAGGTCCCCTTTTCGGACCGTGCACCGAGACCCCACGGCCGTGACCGCGCCCCACTTGTGTTATCGCAGGTCATTGGCTGTGAACCTTACGCGGATAGGGATGGGGCGGCCGTCTCCGGTGCCACGACCATGAGGAGAGGGGCGTCCCCACCACCCACCGGGGCGGGTCTCTTTGGAAAACGCCCTCCACCGTCACCATGACGTACACGCGCACACGAGGGTCGCAGCAGGGGAGTCTGCCGGCGGAGCGAGGACGGTCGCGATCTCGTTCGGGTCGCCGATCGGGTGGAACCTGACCGCTCCGAGGGGTCCTTCTTCGGCAGAGGGTGGTCGTCGTCGACCGGAGCTGTGCCTTGAGGGGCCTGAACGGTGCTCAAGGCGGTGCGCGGTGAGAACCACACCCTCATCATCGTCCATGTCGGATATGATCGCCTTATGGCGATGAATGATGCGGATGGGTGCCCGGCCTCGACCGAGGGCATGGGCGCCGCCGAAGCCCTCTTCCACAGTCTCTCCGACGCCACCCGGCTGGCCATCGTGCGCCGCCTGGCCGAGGGCGAGGCACGCGTGGCCGATCTGGTGGCCCGGCTGGGACTGGCCCAGTCCACGGTCTCGGCGCACGTGGCGTGCCTGCGCGACTGTCACCTGGTCGAGGGGCGCCCCGAGGGGCGCCAGGTGTTCTACTCCCTGACCCGCCCCGAGTTGCTGGAGCTGTTGGCCTCGGCCGAGGTCCTGCTGGCCGCGACCGGGAACGCGGTCGCGCTGTGCCCCAACTACGGGACCGACAGCCATGATGACGGAGGTGCGCGGTGAGTGACGCGTGCGGATGTGGTGGAGACGAGCCCCGCAGTAGCGGCGAGGCCGAGGCGCCGGAGCCGGAAACGCTGTGGCGGGTGAGCGAGATCCGCTTCGCCGCCGTGGCCGCACTGCTCCTGTCGGCAGGGTACGGCGCGGGCTGGGTCGGGGGTCCCGACCTGGTGGGGTCGGTGCTCAAGGTCGCCGCCCTGGCCGTCGCGGGGTGGACGTTCGTCCCTTCCACCGTGCGCCGCCTGGCCCAGGGCAGGATCGGCGTGGGCACGCTGATGACCATCGCCGCCGTGGGCGCGGTGCTGCTGGGCGAGCTGGGCGAGGCCGCGATGCTGGCGGTGCTCTACACCATCGCCGAAGGGCTGGAGGAGTACTCCGTGGCCCGAACCCGGCGCGGCCTGCGCGCCCTGCTGGATCTGGCCCCCGACCAGGCCCGGGTGCTGCGTGAGGGAACCGAGCAAACCGTGGACCCGGCCGATCTGGTCGTGGGCGACACGCTGGTGGTGCGCCCTGGGGAACGCCTGGCCACCGACGGTCGTATCGCCTCCGGGCACGCCAGTCTGGACACCTCCGCCATCACCGGTGAGTCCGTCCCCATGGAGGCCGGTCCCGGCAACGAGGTGTTCGCCGGTTCCATCAACGGCACCGGCGTGCTGGAAGTGGCCGTGACCACCACCGCCGCCGACAACTCCCTGGCCCGCATCGTGTCCATCGTGGAGGCCGAACAGTCCCGCAAGGGCGCCGGACAGCGCCTGGCCGACCGCATCGCCGCGCCCCTGGTACCCGGGGTGATGGTCGCCGCCGTACTCATCGCAGCCCTGGGGTCCCTGTTCGGCGACCCGCTGATGTGGATCGAACGTGCGCTGGTGGTGCTGGTGGCCGCTTCCCCGTGCGCACTGGCCATCTCGGTGCCGGTGACCGTGGTCGCCGCGATCGGTGCGGCCGCCAAGCACGGCACCCTGGTCAAGGGCGGAGCCGCCTTGGAAGCCATGGGTCACATCAAGACCGTGGCCTTGGACAAGACCGGCACCCTGACTCGTAACCGCCCGACCGTGATCGAGACCGTACCGGCCTCGGGGCGCACCGCCGAGCAGGTGCTGGCGGTGGCCGCCGCCTTGGAGGAGCGCAGCGAACACCCGCTCGCCCGCGCCATCTTGGCCGCAGCCCCCGCCCCGAAGCGGGCCGAGCCGGTCCAAGCGGTCACCGGAGCCGGGCTCACCGGTGTTCTGGACGGTCGTAGCGTGCGGCTGGGTCGACCGGGCTGGATCACCCCCGGGCCCTTGACCGAGGACGTGAAGCGCATCCAGCACGCGGGTGCCACCGCCGTCCTGGTCGAAGACGATGGCATCTTGATCGGCGCCGTCGCGGTCCGCGACGAACTGCGCCCCGAAGCCGCAGAAGTCGTCGCGTCCCTGCACGAAGCGGGCTACCGGGTCGCGATGCTCACCGGCGACAACCACGCCACCGCCGCCGCGCTGGCCGCCGAGGCGGGCATCGATCAGGGTGAAGTGCATGCCGAGCTGGGGCCCGAGGACAAGTCCCGTCTCGTCGGTGAACTTCGCACCCACGGCCCGGTGGCGATGGTGGGCGACGGGGTCAACGACGCCCCGGCTCTGGCCACCGCCGACCTGGGGATCGCGATGGGGGCGATGGGCACGGACGTGGCCATCGAGACCGCCGACGTCGCGCTGATGGGAGAGGACCTGCGCCACCTGCCCCGGGTGCTGGCGCACGCCCGCCGCTCCCGGGCGATCATGTGGCAGAGCGTGGGGTTGTCGCTGGCCATCATCATCGGCTTGATGCCCTTGGCGTTGTTCGGAATCCTCGGGCTGGCCGCGGTGGTGCTGGTGCACGAGGTGGCCGAGGTGGTGGTCATCGGCAACGGTATCCGCGCCGCACGCACTCGCCGGCTGGGCGTGGGCTCCTCCGAGACCGCGCCCGTGCGCGAAACGCACCCCTCGACGGTATGAGATGGGCGGATGTTCGCACGCCGCCGGTGCAGGGCCACCCGCCGCCCGCCCAGGCTCTGCCCGCCCCTGACCAGTGCTTTCGCATCGACACCAGTGACAGCAGGAAGCTGTGCGAACTCCGCCCTTTCCGTCTTCGGCAAGCCGTTGAGGGGCGAGTGACCCCAACACTTCGGACAACGGTTGAGCCGGGTCAGCGCTGGGCGACGGCCCTTTCGACGGCGGCGATGTAGTCGTCGAAGGCGTCGGTGGGGGTGCGGTCGACCATGAGCTCGTCGCGCTGGCCGCGGGTGAGTTCGAGTTGGACGCCCTCGCCACTCGCGTTGCGGTTGGCGATGTTGTCGGGGCTCTCGCCCTTGAGGTGATCGGGGATGGTGCTCGGGGCATCGAACCCGGCATCGCGCAGTTCCTCGCGCACCGCGTCACGCAGATCGGTGTCCAGGCCGCCCACGTAGGTGAGCGCCTCGTCGCCGGCGGCTCCGTGCCAGGAGACGGTGTGGTCGGAGTCGGCGACGATGTCGACGGTCATGGGCTCGTCGAAGTTGGTGGAGGTGATGTGCAGGACGCTGTTGCCGGTCGACTTGATCCCCTCGAACGTGGCGAAGGCGTGGTCACCGGCCTGGGCGGCGCTGTCGGCGAGTTCGGTGGTGGGGCGTTCGATACCGCCGCCGTGGATGGCGATGTGGGCGACGTCGGTCTCACCCTCTCGGGTGGAACGCCGGTAATCGGTGCCCTCGGTCTCGTTGGCGGCGAGTTCGGCGTAGCTGGAGTAGGTGTCTTCGGCCGCGAGGGCCGGAGTCGCAGGAGCCAACGAGATGACGAGAAGGGATGTGGTGGTCACAGCGGCGGTCCTGACGATCATGCGGGTCCTTCCGAGCGGGGCGATTGCGGAGGACATGCTACGGGTCGGTGGTTCGGCGGACCATGACCTTCAGGTGAAAACGAGACGCCCCCACGGCGGAGTTCCGTGGGAGCGTCGTGTTACGTCTAGCGGGTGTCGGCCTAGCGTACCCAGATGTATGGACCCACGGTATCCCGTGCCCGAAACACGGGAGCTGTTTCGCGCGTCGCGCTCATGTTCCACCTCCTCAAAGGGGTGACGCCGTGAGCTACGCGACCATCACCCGAGGCGAGTTCGGCGGGGACCGCCTCACCATCGGGGCCGACGCCGCGCTCCGCGACGTGCGTTTTTCCTACAAGGCCCGCGGTCTTCTCGCCTTTATCGTTTCGCACCGCCAGGGGTGGGGCGTCACCGAAAAGCAGTTCGCCACCACTTCCCCGAAGGCGTGGCCTCGGGCCGCTCCGGCCGCAAGGAATTGGAGGTCTCCGGCTACCTGCGTCGCCACCGCACCCGTGATCGACCGGGACGCCTGGGAACGGCCCATTGGGTGGTCGCCGAACTCGCCCGCTCCATGACGGGGAAGGATTTCGTATCCCTGCAAAATCGCAGGTCAGAACCTAAGTGTGGTTTTCCGAAAGTGGATGACCCAACGGAGGATGATCGCACACCTAAGAAGACCGACCACAAGAACACCCACACACAAGAACAAGGGGAGGGGGAGGAGGGCGCGCGAGCCGACCCCCGACCGAGAAACACGAACCACGGGGACTCCCAGGTGCGGGGGATCGATCGCCGCCTGGTCCTGGGGCATCCGCCCACCGCGCTCGCCGCAGTGGGCGACCTCGACGACGACGCCATCGGCCCCACCGAACTCCTGGAATGGCTTCGGTCGGATCACGAGACCACGATGTCGCTGTACGCGGTCCTGACCACCGGTTGCCGACCCGACTATCCGGCCCAGGCGTTACCGATCCGCATCACCCGCGACCGCACCCCCGGCGGCCTGCCCGGACCTCCCGCACCGAAGGTGCCCCGCCCGCGCCGCGAGCAGGGCCACCAGTGCGAAAGCCTCCCCGACCCCGCGCCGGTCATCCTGGTCGAGGAAACCCCGGCACCGACCGCCGACGCCCTGATCTGTGTGCTCGACCAGGCTCTGCCCGACACCGAACCGGCGCCGCCCGAGCATCGCGGGAACCGTTCCTGCCATGAGCAGCGCCGACACGTCATTCGCTTCAATCCGGCCACCGCGACCCATGAGGATCTCGGCCCATGTCCACGCTGTCATCCCGATCGGGCGAGGGAGTCCGCGGCATGGGTCCGCGCACCACGTATGGTCGGCCTCCTCGATCTCCCAACGCATGCCCCGCGCATCGACCGGGCGGAGCAATGCGAACAACGCATCGACGACCCACCGCAGCCGAGGGGCGCCGATATCGTGTACCCGTCGTGGTCTGGGCGCTGAGATCCACAGAAGCCACCCGTGCGGCCGAAACCTCACCGAACCGGAAGGACAAGCGGTGTCGACGAAGGACTTTTCCGCAAGCGAAGACGGGTTCGGAGACCGGCTCGCAGAGGCTGCCGCCGACGATCAGGGGAAGCCCCTGTTCGAGGTGTTCGCCGACGCCTCACCCGAACAGGCGATCGAGGCGACCGAGCTGATGCTCGTCGAACCCTGGCACACGGGTGAGGACACCCCCTTCGAACACCGCATCGGCGACATCTCCATCACCTCCAGCGACGATGTCGACCTGCACGAGATCGAGTTGCTCCGCAGCCCGGACTTCTTCGATGACCCCACAGGCGAGCACCACGCCACTGTCCTGGAGCAGGCCGAACCGGTCGCGAACGCGATGGAGCGCGCGGCACGTGAGGCCTGGGGAGAGCCCTCCGTCATCCAGGTCTCGGACGACCCCCACGCCTGCACGGTCCTCGACGTCGTCCTCACGACGCTCAATCACAGGTCCGTCCCGGTCTGGCGGCGAGAGGAGCGCTACGTCGCCCTGATCAGTGGCCAGGGCGACAAGGAACTGCGGTTCATGGTGACCTTCCTGGTCCTTTCCCGCGCCGCCGTCGAGGACGCCGTCTTCGACATGGTGGGCGGAGAGCCGCAGGCCTCGGCGGTGGAGGAACAGTTGGCCGCGGACCTTCCGGCAAAGACGACCCTTCCCGCGGAGCTCGGTCGCGCGTGGTCGTTCATGGAGTCACAGGGGTGGTCGGGCGAGGACGCCAAGGGAAACCCGTTCCTGACCCCATACCCGGGGGAATCCCAGCTCGGTCCGGTGTTCTCGGCGAACTTGTCGATTCGAGGTTGGCTGGACCCCGACGCACCCGGTGCCGAACGTCTCGTCCCGATCGCGGAGACCGATGGATCCGGTGGCCTGGCCCTGCTCTGGTTCGACGACTCCGGCGCGCCTCGCTTCGTGGGGTTGTCCTCCGAGGGGGACGCAGCGCTCCGCCTCGCGAACGACCCCGTCGACTTCCTGAGGCTGGTCGCGATCGGCTACCCCGAATTCGTCGATTACGCCTTCGGGGCCGAACCCGATGCGTTCGATGATGAGGACGAGAGCGATGGGCAGGACTCCAAGGAGGCCCACGCCCGGTTCCGCGCCTGGGTCGAATCCGAGTTCGAGGTCACCGTCCCGCGCGTTTGGGAAGTGCGGCCGGACCAGGAATTCGACGCGTGGATCCGCCCACTGATCGACGAGTACGGGATCGGTCTCGAATGAGCGACCGAAGCCCCTGGCCGAACCTCGGACACCCCACCCACCGCGTACAAGAAGGGCCATCCCCATGTCGACCCTGTTCTCGAAGATCATCGCCGGTGAGCTTCCCGGGCACTTCGTCTGGAAGGACCCCGAGGTCGTGGCCTTCCTGTCCATCGCCCCGCTCCGCCCGGGTCACACCCTGGTCGTCCCGCGAGCAGAAGTCGATCGCTGGACCGAGATCGAGCCCGCGCTGCTGACCAGGTGTATGGAGGTGTCCCAGGCGATCGGTCAGGGTGTGCGAACGGCCTGGGACGCGCCTCGCGCCGGGATGGTGATCGCGGGCTTCGAGGTTCCGCACATGCACATCCACGTGGCGCCGGTCTGGGACCTGTCCGATTTCGACTTCACCACGGTGGAGGTGGAAGAGGACCGGAGCGTCCTGGAGGCGGCGGCCGAGCGGTTGCGTACCGCTCTCCAAGAGTTGGGATTCCCCCACGCCGTCCCACCCCAGGACTGACCGGGATGGTTCTGGGCGAGCTTGGATGCTGTTCTTGTCCGCTCGCTCAGCGCCACTCTGCGTGCCGCTGCTTCGAGGGCCGAACATGGGATCGTGGCGAAGCCGAAGGTGTGGTTCCAGCCAGGCTTTCGCATCGAGCGTGTTCCTGCGTGCCCGGCGCGGCCTGCTCACGCCCGAGCAGGCCGGTATCCCCGACCACGGAGTGCGGCGTGTGCCCGGCCTGCGGCGCGAAGAGGTCGCCATGCTCGCCGGCATCAGCGCGGACCACCACCTGCGGTTGGAACGGGGGCGCGATCGCAACCCGTCGACGCAGGTGCTGGAGTCGATCGCGCACGTCTTGCAACTCGACGACGCCCATTTCGCCCGTCTGTCGAGCCTGGTCGTCGAGACGCCGCGCAAACGCACTCGTAGGCCGCGCAAGGAGACGGTGCCGTTCGGCGTGCTCAAGCTCCTGAACACCCTCGACCTCCCGTCCTTCATCGAGGGGCGGTACCCCGACGTCCTGGCCGCGAACAGCCTCGCCGCCACCCTCGATCCTCGCCTCGTCGTGGGAGGCAACCAGCTACGGGACATGTTCCTCGACCCGACCGAGCAGGACCTGTACCCGGAGTGGGCGAACGCCACCGAGTACTTCGCTGTCCCTGGCCAGTCCCCGGTTCCGCGACCTTTGGGCACGCCACAGGGAGCGGCTGACTATCGACGGCGCGAAGACCCTGCAACTCGTCGTGTATCACCCGGAAGCCGGATCCGCGGATGCGGAGAAACTGCCCCTGTCGGCCTCGGCCGCGCTCGATGAACCCGTTGATCCACGGGTGGCTTCGATGCGGACGGAGCCCCGGTAGCCGTCGTGCTCCATCGTCGACGTCGCGTCGGGGGCCGCGTCCGGTACGGGCAACAGATGCGTGCGGATACAGGTGGCGGCGTTGGCGGCATGGGTCCAAGTGGGATCATCGGCGCTGGTCAAGGAGGTCGGGCCGGATGTCTGGTCCCACCGGGCTTAGAAGTCGCCCCATGTTCGGTCGGGTCGAATTCCGCTGAACCGATGAGTGAAGATGAACCGATGAGCGAACCAGAAGCTTCGGAAGCCCTCGAAGATCCCGAAGGCACTGATCGGAACGGCGATCAAGTTGTGCTCGACGACGTGGGTGTCCGGTTGCGGCGTCTCCGTAAGCAGGCGGTCCTGACCCTGACCGAACTGGCGCAGCTGACCGGGATCACCCCGAGTACCCTCTCGCGGCTGGAGACCGGCCGGGTTCAGCCCAACCTGGGACAGTTGCTGCCGCTCTCCCGGGTCCATCGGCTCCCGATCGACGAACTCGTGAACGCGCCCCGGGTGGGCGATCCGCGCGTGCACCTGCACCCGGTGCGCCGCTTCGGCCTGACGTTCGTCCCGCTCATCCGGCGCGCCGGTGGGGTCCAGGCCTACAAGGTCGTCTATCCACCCGCCCGAACCCTTCCGACGCCCGGCATGCGCACTCACGAAGGACACGAGTGGTTCTACGTACTCTCGGGAACCGTTCGGCTGGTCCTGGGCACCGAAGAGGACCTCTTGCTGCAGGCGGGGGAGGCCATCGAGTTCGACACCCGTACGCCGCACTGGATCGGCAACCCCGCCGAACGGGAGCCCGCCGAGGTCATCGCGGTCTTCGGAACCCAGGGTGAACGCGTCCGTCTGCACGAGAGCTGACCCGAGGGTCGATACGAGAACCGACACGAGAGCTGAACGGTTCGGTGTGGGCGGGTTCTTTGTAGATCTGCTTCTTTGCACATCTGCACAGGAGTGTGCTTTCGGGCCCCGGGCGCGCCCACCATGGCGACATGGAATCAAAAACCGCTCCGCTCTCGTCCAACCGTGAGTTCTGGGAAGGCCGCTACCGCGACGAGGATCCCTCCTCACCGGAACCCGGACCGAGCCCGGCCTTCACCGCGCTGATGGAGGATCCGACCCTCGTAACACCGACCACGGGCACCCGTAGGGCACTCGAACTCGCCTGCGGTCGTGGAGGAGACGCAATGTGGACGGCCGCCAGGGGATGGCACGTCACCGCTGTGGACATCTCGGAACACGTGCTGGCCACACTGAACGAACGCGCTCGCAGAGCCGGCCTGGTCGACCGCCTGAGCACGCGGCACCACGATTTGGCCCTCTCGGTGCCCGAACCCGAGGCGTGGGATCTGGTCTACGCCAACTACTTTCACACCCCGACGGACATCGACCGCGACGCCGTCCTGCGCCGTGTCTCGGACTCGGTGGTCGAGGGCGGGCTGCTGATCGTCATCGACCACGGTTCCAGTGCTCCCTGGTCCTGGGAGCAACGCGAGGACCATCCGACGCCGGAGGACCTGTGGAACTCGCTCGATCTGGGGGCCGACTGGTCCGCCCTCGTATGCGAACGACGCTCCCGGCTCGCCCAGACTCCCGAGGGTGCAGGGGATGCAGGGGGTAACGAGGGCGTCCAGGGTCCGGAGGGTTTCGACGGCCGGACCGCGCTGGTGATCGACAACGTGTTGGTGGCGCGCCGTCGCTCGACGACGTGAATCGGTCGACAGTGAAGGGATACGATCCAATGCCCGACTCGAACCGACGACCGGACCGGCCACCGCCCAGGACCGGCCCGAGCGAGATGGAGGTCCTCACCGGCTTCCTGGACTACCTGCGCGAAAGCGCGCTGGCCAAGGTCGTCGACGCGCCCGAGGAGCGTGTGCGTGCTCCGGGGGTCACCTCCGGCACGAACCTGCTCGGTCTCATCGAGCACCTGACCCATGTCGAACGCCGGCTCTTCCTCGGAGAGCAGCCCTACGACTGGGCGGACACCTTCCAAGCCGATCCGCAGAAGAGCACGGAAAGCGTCCTTCAGGGATATCGCGAAGCCATCTCCGCAGCGAACCAGGTGATTGCGGACTGCGCGGACATCGAAGGGCCGGCTCACTCGGGTGGGTCCGCGCCTTCGATGCGGTGGGCATTGGTGCACATGATCGAGGAAACCGGTCGCCATGCCGGTCACCTCGACATCCTTCGGGAGTTGATCGACGGCAGCACCGGACGATGAACCCGAACCTTGTCTTGGGAGGTAGCGCAATGGTGTGAGGCGGATGATGGTGAGGGGGAGGGCACTGGGGTTGTTGGGTGGGTGGGTTCTTCCTCCTTCCCCG
>NZ_DYZD01000136.1 GCF_020741345.1 Nocardiopsis listeri | reverse complement strand
ACACTGCGCGACAGCGGCGGCCGGTCGCTGACCGAAGCCCTGGCCACACTCTTCGAACACACCGCGGCCCTCTCCGCGCTCACCCGACCCGCCGTGCGCGCGGTCCTGGACGTGGACACCTCCGGCACCTGGCCCGCCCCCGACCAGTGGCCCGCGCCCGAGAAGGCGGCCGAACGTCTGCTCACCGGCGAGGTCGACTCGGTCCGCGACACCCTGCCAGGCGACGCCGCCGCGGTGATGGGCGCCTTCACCGAACGCGTCGGCACCGCCAAGGTCACCGACGGCGAGCTCAAGAGCGCCGGAACCCGCATGTCCCAGGCCCTGCGCACCTTCCAAGAAGCCCTCGGCGGCGACGCCGAGGGCTACCGGGTCGACCACGAGGTCGGCGCCAGCGGCCTGGTCACCGTCCACGTCAACGACGAGAACGGACGCACCCCCGTCTCCGCGTTCACCCGCGCCGTGGCCGCACGCGTACAGGAACAGGGCGCGCTCCTGCGCGACGAGGAACAGGGCCTCCTGGAGGACGAACTGCTCGGCGGCATCGCCCAACAGATCCACGAACGCGTCCGCACCGCCAAACAACTGGTACGCGCCATGGACCGCGACACCCGCGCCCGCCCCATGTCGTCGGGCACCCGGGTGGGCATCCGCTGGTCCCGCTCCGACGGACTCGGCGACCACCAGCGCAAGGCCGCCGACCTGGTCGGCCGCGACGGTGACGGCCTCGGCCCCCGAGGGCTCGGGGAGTTGCGCGGCGTCCTACGACAGATGATCCGCGACTACCACGCCGCCCACCCCCGTGCCGGTCACAAGCAGGTGCTGTCCGCGGTGCTGGACTACCGCACCTGGTACCGGTTCGAGCTGCGCCTGGCCGTACCGGGCAAGGACGAGGTCACCCTCACCAAGAACAAGCACGAACAGATGTCCGGCGGCGAGAAGTCCGCCGCCATCCACCTGCCGCTGTTCGCCGCCGCCAACGCCCTGTACACCTCGGCCACCCCCACCTGCCCGCGCGTGGTCGCCCTCGACGAGGCCTTCGCCGGCATCGACGACCGCTACAAGCCCGAGCTCATGGGCCTGACCGTCACCTTCGACCTCGACATGTTCATGACCGGTCACGACCTGTGGGTGCACTACGACAGCGTCCCCATGGCCGCGCACTACGACATGCACCACGACAAGGCGAGCGGCACCGTCTCCGCCCTGCTCATGCTCTGGGACGGCGAACAGACCCTGGACGCCGACGCCGGGTTCGCCGGCAACGAGGAACTCGCCGCCGAACTCCTGGGCATCACCCCGACCCGACACGTGCCCCGATCCACCGCCGGAACCCTCCTGGCCGAGGCTGAGGCCACCACATGAGCCCGGGCGCGCTCCGGGCGGCCCGGTGCTTCCACACCCATCACCAGGGGGGTAACGTGCTGCCGGCCGGAAGGAAGTCCTCCGGACACCCCGTGGGAAGAAGTACACGATGACGATGATCAAGCAGGTCGCCGACTTCGTCGGCAGGTGGTTCGCGCTCCTGGTCCTGCTGGGGGCCGTGGTCGGTCTGGTCGTGCCGGACCAGGCCTCCCTCATCACGCCGCACGTGTCCCTGCTGCTCGGCGTCATCATGTTCGGCATGGGGCTGACGATGCGCCCGGCCGACTTCGCCATCGTCGCCGAACACCCACGGGCCGTCGTCCTCGGCGTGCTCGCCCAGTACACGATCATGCCGCTGCTGGGGTGGGGCATCGCCCACCTGCTCAACCTGCCGCCACAGCTGGTGATCGGCATGATCCTGGTGGGGGCGTCCCCCGGTGGGACCGCCTCCAACGTCATCGTCTACCTGGCCCGCGGCAACGTCGCCCTGTCGGTGGCCATGACGTCGATCTCCACCATGCTCGCGCCGTTCGTCACCCCGCTCCTGGTGCTGCTCCTGGCCGGATCCACCCTGGACGTCTCGATCGCCGACATGTTCGTCTCGATCCTGCAGGTCGTCCTGCTCCCGGTGCTGGGCGGACTGCTGCTGCGCACCTTCGCCGACCGCGCCGTGTCCAAGGTCCTGCCGATCATGCCGCTGGTCTCGGTCACCGGCATCGTGTTCGTCGTCGCCGGCATCGTGGGCGCCAACGCCGACGCGGTCCTGAGCACCGGACTCCTCCTGGGCCTGGCGGTCATCCTGCACAACACCCTGGGTCTGGGACTGGGCTACCTCGTGGGCGTGGCCGGCCGGCTGCCCGACACCTCTCGTCGCGCCCTGAGCGTCGAGGTCGGCATGCAAAACTCCGGACTCGCCGCGACACTGGGCGCCACCCACTTCGAGCCGCTCGCCGCCCTGCCCGGCGCCCTGTTCTCGGTCTGGCACAACCTGTCCGGCGCGCTGGTGGCCACCTACTGGGTGCGCAAGACCCCCAAGGACGCCGACGAGCCGACCGAACCCGAACACGCCTGACCTCGGGGCTTGCCCGATCTCGACCTCTCATGCCAGGCTCTGGCTCCGATCATCCCCCGACCCGGAACGGAAAATCCACAGATGGGAAAGAAGAAGAGCAAGCGCAAGCCCGGCAAGGGACGCACCGAAATCCACCGCGGCCCCACCCGCGACCCGGGCGCGACGGGCAACGTGGGCTGCTACTTCATCTTCGCGGCGATGCTGGTCATCGCTCTGATCGTGGTGCTGCTGGAGGTCTTCGGCTGAAGTGGGAGGTCCTACCCCGGCACCTCCCACGACACACGCACGACCCCTGACCTCAACCGGACACGGGGCGATCACGCGAAGTAGCCGCGCGCTCACCTTCCCCCTGCCAGTCTGGGCACATGTTCGAGCGATTCCGCCTCTTCGCCCCGTGCTCCGGGCTCTTGCTGTTCACACTGCTGTACACCCCTCTCACACTGGTCGAGCGCACCGTCGTCTGGGCGACCCCGCCGACCCCGCCCGGGCTCAGCGCCCCGGTGGCCTGCCCGGGCGTCCACCCGCGCATCCCCCGCCCCCGCAAACCCCCGTACTGCCGCCACTGAACCCGGGAGCCGACATGAAACCCAGAAGACCCACGCCCACCTGACCCTCGGGACCCAGGTGGGCCCGAACAGCCCGCTGACCCCCGTCAGTGACTGACGGGGGTGCCAACTACGGGAGTCTGCCGGAGAAACTCGGGGCTCTACGGACCGGATCGGCCCCGCCGCGATCGGGGCCCGTGGGACCCCCGAACCCCGAGAGCCCCACACGTCCCGTCCCCCATTGGCTCACCAGGAAGGGGCGGGAACTCTCCCGAGAATCGCAAGCAACCCACGGGCCCGGTATCCCAAGGGTTTAGGACAGGAAACTTTCGAAAACCCAGAACCCGGACCTGACCTGCGAGAACATGACCCCGGCCCGCGCCTGGGCGCGGGCCCTCACACGTTCGGCGGTGGCTCCGGAACCTCCACACCGCTCATCCACCGTGCCAGGGCGCCCCGATCCACCAACACCATGTGACCCTCGCCCTGCGCCGCGGCGGCCTCGGTGAAGCCCGACGAGGACACGAAGACCCCCTCGTAACCCTCATAACCGCTGTGCAGCACGCCGATGAACGCACGCACGTCGTTGGGCGGCACCGCGTGATTCCAACGCTTGCACTGCACCACGACCTCTCGGCCGTCCGGAGCGCGCCCCACCACATCCGCCCCACCGTCGTCGGCGCCGCCCACCACGGTCACCGCCGTGTAGCCGCTCACCCGCATCAGCATGGCGACGTGTTCCTCGAACTCCACGCCCGTCATCAGGTCGACCTCGGACAGATCGACCCGCTCCATGGCCCGGCGTTCCCTCGCCCGAAGCCACCGCCCGCGTATCCACCAGACCAGGAACGCGCCCATCAGCGCCCCCGCCGCCCACAACATCGGACGCGCCGCGCTCTGCGCCACCCACGCGCCCGCCATCAGAGCCACGACCAGGGCCAGGACCACTGCGTGCCGGTGGCGCCACACCAGCCGCCACTCTCGGGGGCCCTTGGTCTCACTGTCGGGGGAGATACCTGTCATGGAGGGCACCTTCCCGGTGTTCGGCCGACCTCACCGCTCACCGACAGACACCGCTGTGTCCCTCGCCACCCCGTTCGCCAGCTCTGCCCGATAAGGTCGCCAACGAGGTGTTCTGTCCTTTCCTTTGGAAGACGAGAGAGGCCGAAGCATGAGCGAACATCGCAGGATCCTGGACCGTGTGTACGCCCTGAAGAGCCCCCAAGAGGCCGAAAGCGCCTACGACGAGTGGGCCGCCACCTACGAACACGACACCACCGAGGGCATGGGCTACGCCGCCCCCGAGCACGCGGCCGAACGCCTTCGCTCGCTGCTGACCGACCGGCCCCGGGTCGAGATCCTCGACGCCGGCTGCGGCACCGGCCTGGTCGGCGCCGCCCTCGCAGACCACGGCTTCCAGGTCATCGACGGCTTCGACCTCTCCACCGCCATGCTCGACAAGGCCCGCGCCAAGGGCCTCTACCGCGACCTCGCCAAGGCCGACCTCACACAGCGCCTGCCAGCCGAGGCCGACTCCTACGACGCGGTCATCTGCGTGGGCACCCTCACCGAAGGCCACGTGGGCCCCGAGGCCTTCGACGAACTCGTCCGCGTCGCCCGCCCGGGCGCCCCCATCGTCGTCACCGTCCTGGACCGCATTTGGAAACCCTCCGGTTACAAGGCCAAGGTCGAGGCCATCGAAGCGGCCGGCCTGGCACACCTGGAGGAGTCCACCCCGCAGAGCGTCTACCACGTCAAGGAGAACATCACCTGCAACCTGGTGGTCCTGCGCGCCCTGTAGCCCCACGCCCCGCCGCCCCACCAGGGCGGTGGGCCGGACCGGTCACTGATGGCCGCTTCCGGTCACGGCGTTGTCATCGATGGTCCAGCCCCGAAAATCAGCATGAAAGCGCACCTAGAAGCACCTTCGCCCGATTTGCTTGGGTTTTTTCGTGCTGAACTACCGCTGATCA
>NZ_DYZD01000135.1 GCF_020741345.1 Nocardiopsis listeri | reverse complement strand
GTCATGTGCGCCAACTGTTGGGCGGCGGTCCAGTACATCTGGGAGAAGGGCGGGTTGGACACCACGTGTCCGTTGAGCCGCACCTCCAGGCGCAGGTCCAAGCCCCACGACCGCTCGCCCTTCAGGTAGGGCAGCGGCTCCGGGTCCTGGGCGGGCTGTTCCACGCGGGCCGACTCCAGGGCGGCGACCGGCACGATCCACGGCGAGATGGACGTGGCGAACGACTTGCCCAGGAACGGACCCAGCGGCACGTACTCCCAGGCCTGCAGGTCGCGCGAGGACCAGTCGTTGAGCAGGAACACCCCGAACACGTGGTCGGCGAAGTCGTCCACGGACACCCGCTCGCCCATGGCGCTGGGTGTGCCGACCACGAAACCGACCTCGGCCTCGATGTCCAAACGCGCCGAGGCCCCGAACATCGGCACGGGTTCGGTGGGCGGTTTGCGCTGGCCGGTGGGGCGCACGATGTCGGTGCCCGAGACCACGATGGTGCCCGAGCGGCCGTGATAGCCGATCGGCAGGTGCTTCCAGTTGGGTGTCAGCGGTTCCTGTTCGGGCCGAAAGATGCGCCCGACGTTGGTGGCGTGGTGCTCGGAGGCGTAGAAGTCCACGTAGTCGCCGACGGTGAACGGCAGGTGCAGCGTCACCGCGGCGCGGTCCACCAGGTGGGGGCGCACGATCTGCTCGTGGACCGGGTCGGTGAGCCAGGTGGTCAGGCTCTGGCGCACCTGGTCCCACACCGACCGGCCGGCGGCCATCAGGGCGTCCAGGTTCGGGCCGCTCACCGCGTCGGCGAACGGTGCCCCCTGGGCGCGGGCCACCGCGCCCAGGTCCAGTACGTGCTCGCCCACGGCCACGCCCACGCGGGGGCGCGCGTCGTCGACGGTGTACACCCCGTAGGGCAGGGTCGCCGGGCCGAACTGTGCGTCGGGGGCGATGTCGAGCCAACTGTCGGGCATGGAACTCGCTTTCCGGGTCGTTAGAGGGCCCCGAGGACGGTGAGGTCGTCCAGGGGGTCGGTGATGCTGCAGGTCCCGAAGGAACGGAACCGGGTTCTGATCTCGGCCTGTTCGAGGTCGGACAGGGCGGCGACGCGTCGGGCCAGCGCACGGCCGTCCCGGTCGGCCAGGACCTCCTGGGAGGCTGCCGTGGACGCTCCGCTCAGCAGGGTGTGCGTGGCCAGGAGGACGTTGAGGAAGCCGTGCTGTTCGAAGCCCTCGTCGGTGGTGTGGCGGACGGCGTGGTGCAGCCCGGCCGTGCACTTGAACGGGACCGCGGCGGTGATCGCCGCCGAGAGCAGGCCGGCCAGTTCGACCTCGGTGGGGTGGGCCTCTGCCGTCACCCCGCCGGTGCGGAACTTGGCGTTGGCGCCGGTCTCGGTCAGGGACGCGATGTCGACGGCCGCCTCCACGCCCCGGGCCACCTCCACGTAGCCGACCACGCCGTCCGGTAGGGCCTTGGCGAGCGCGGCCGCGGTGGCGGCGGCCTCCCCCGGTTCGGCGGCGACCTCCACGCCGACCAGGTTCAGGGACGGGTCCTCGTCGATCGAGTCGAGGGCGCCGGGTACGTCGTCGGCGCCGCCGGGCACGGTGACCACCACGTCGAGCGGTTCGGGTGCGGGTTCCTCGCGGGCCAGGACGGCGCGCAGTTCACCCACCCGACCACCCGAGACCAGGAAGGGGCCCACGTAGCGGGCGCGCGCGCAGGCCCGGTGCGCCCGGTGCGCGGGCAGGGCCTCACCCATCGGCGCGTTGCCGGGTGGGAACAGCGCGGCGTCGTCGAACAGGCTCCGGTAAAGGACGTCGCTCATGGCTTCTCCCGTCACTTGTTCCGCCGGCCCTTGGACCAGGTCCAGGCGTAGACGCCGTCGTCGACGGCGATGCCGCCCTCCCCCAGGTCCAGGGGACGGAAGGTGTCGACCATGACGGCGAGTTCGTCGAAGGCCTCCACACCGACGCTGCGCTCGTAGGCGCCGGGCTGGGGGCCGTGGGAGTGGCCGCCCGGGTGCAGGGAGATGGAACCTTGTCCGATGCCGGAGCCCTTGCGGGCCTCGTAGTCGCCGCCGCAGTAGAACATGACCTCGTCGGAGTCGACGTTGGAGTGGTAGTAGGGCACCGGGATGGAGCCGGGATGGTAGTCGACCTTGCGGGGCACGAAGTTGCAGATGACGAAGTTGTTGCCCTCGAAGACCTGGTGAACGGGCGGCGGCTGGTGGACGCGACCGGTGATGGGTTGGAAGTCCTCGACGTTGAACGCGTACGGGTACAGGCAGCCGTCCCAGCCCACGACGTCGAAGGGGTGGGTGGGGTAGGTGTAGACGGTGCCGGAGATACCGCCGGGGCCGTCGCCTCGGTGCTTGATGAGCACGTCGACGTTCTCGCCCTCGACCAGAAGCGGGCCCTGGGGTCCGCGCAGGTCGCGTTCACAGTAGGGCGAGTGCTCCAGGAACTGGCCGTAGCGGGACAGGTAGCGCTTGGGCGGGGCGATGTGGCTGTTGGCCTCGATGGCGTAGGCGCGCAGCGGTTCGTCGCCGGTGGGCACCCAGCGGTGGGTGGTGGCCCGGGGCAGGATGACGTAGTCGCCGCGGCCCACCTCCAGCACACCGAAGACGGTCTCCACACGGGCGGCGCCGGATTC
The DNA here is from genome assembly GCF_020741345.1 of Nocardiopsis listeri. Classification (GTDB taxonomy): domain Bacteria; phylum Actinomycetota; class Actinomycetes; order Streptosporangiales; family Streptosporangiaceae; genus Nocardiopsis; species Nocardiopsis listeri_A. The sequence goes on along the minus strand of NZ_DYZD01000135.1, from coordinate 9,453 downwards.
GACGTAGACGCACTCGTCGCCGATGCCGTTGCGGTACAGCCGCGAGGGCGCTCCCGCCACGACGTAGGAGATGCGCACGTCGTCGTTGCCCATGACCAGGCGGCGGGACTCCACGACGTCGGCGCTCTTCCACTCCTGGCCCTGGAAGAGGTCGTGGAGTTTGAGGTGGCGGGGGATCATCGGGGCGTTGCGTTTGCGGGACTGGTCGGGGACCTCCCACTCGGCGGCGTCGACGATGGCCGACGGGATGGCCCGGTGGTAGAGCAGGGAGGAGTCGGCGGAGAAGCCCTCCTCCCCCATGAGCTCCTCGTAGTACAGGCCGCCGTCGGGGTTGTGGTGCTGGGTGTGGCGGGTGCGGGGCACCTCACCGACCTGGCGGTAGTGGGCCATCGTCGTCCTCCTGGAGTTCGTGGGTCTGCTGTGTGCGGCGCCCCGTCGGGGCCGTGTTCTACGTCAGTGCGGTGGACCTGGTGGGCGCGGTTTCGGTGACGACCTGTCCCAGGGCGGTGTGTACCGCGGCGCGCACGGCGTCGGTGTCGGTTCCGTCGACGACCGCGGCGACGTGGGCGTCGGGGCGGATCAGCCACACCTGTCCGGGTTCGGGGGCCAGGGCCTGGCACAGGGCGCCGGTGGGGTCGACGTCGGCCAGGTGGTGGGTGGCGACCGGGGCGGGGGTGGCCCGGGCCGCGATGGTGTGCACGGCGGCGCGCAGGGCCTCGGCGTCGGTTCCCTCGGGAGCGGCGCCCAGCAGCAGGGTGAGGCCTTCGCGCAGCAGGGGTCGCAGCCGGATGAGGTCGGGGCGCTCGGCCAGGGCCAGGGGCACGTCGGGCAGGATCACGCCGGGGCAGGGGGTGGGCGCCCGGCCACGCGGGGGTCGGCCGCCGAAGGGTCGTTCCGGGCAGGGGGTGGTGAGCGTCGAGTCGCAGTACCAGAACGGTTCGGCCAGACGCCCGGAGTCGACCTCGGGGTGGGCGTCGGGGTCGGTGAGGGCGCGTTCCAGCACCTCCAGGCGCACCCGGTGGTCGTCCTCGTCGTGGGGGACGAGGAAGCGCATGGTGGCGCTGGTGATGTCGGCGTTCTCCAGGGCGGCGGCGTGGCGCTCGGTGTGGTAGCTCTCCAGGAGCTCCTCGTCGGACCATCCCTGACGGACGTAGGCGATCTTCCAGGCGGCGTTCTCGACGTCCTGGACCCCGGAGTTGAGTCCGCGGGCACCGAAGGGGGCTACCAGGTGGGCGTTGTCTCCGGCCAGCAGGACCCGGCCCCGGCGCATGCGGTCGGCCACCCGGGTGTGGAAGCGGTACACCGAGTGCCAAACGATCTCGTAGGGGGTGTCCCCCACGATGCGACGGATGCGGGCGTCGAGACGTCCGCTGGACTCCTCGGTCTCCAGGTCGAAGTCGGCGGGGACCTGCCAGTCGATGCGGAACACCGACTCGGGGCAGGGGTGGATGAGGACCTGTCGGCCGGGGTTCCACTCGGGGTCGAAGTAGAAGCGGCGTTCGCGTTCCCAGTCGCCCAGGTCGGCGCGGATGTCGCAGATGAGGAAGCGGTCGTCGAAGCTGGTTCCGGTGAAGTCCACGCCCAGTGCACGGCGAACGACGCCGCCGTGGGCGCCCAGACAGGAGATCGCGTGGGAGCCGCGCAGGCGGACCGGCCCGTGCGGGGTCGCGCACTCGACGGTGACGCCGTGTTCGTCCTGGTCCAGGCCGGTGACCTCGTGGTCCCAGCCGATGACGATCCCGGCGTCGGCGAGGAGGCCGTCGAGGACCTCCTCTGTGCGGGACTGGGAGATGTTGACGAAGGAGGGCAGGGAGGAGGCGCCCGGGTCGGGCAGGCGCACGCTGAACAGCTCGTGGCCCTGGTAGAAGGTGCGGGCGGTGTCCCAGGTCAGGCCTTCTTCGACGATGGTGCCGCCGCCGAGCCATTCCCACACGTCCAGGACGTCGCGCTGCTGGCAGATGGCCTTGGAGCCGACCGCGTCGCGCCCGGGGCGGGCGTCGACGATCCGTACGGGGACCCCGCGTCGGGCGAGCAGCAGGGCCGCGGTCTGTCCTACCGGTCCCGCGCCGAGCACCAGGACGGGGTCGGTGGTGGGGTCTGCGGGTGGTCGGGGCGCCGGGGGGTGCGGCATGGTGGTCTCCGTTCTCGGGGCGCCCCGTACGGGCGCGGTCGGAAGGTGGAGTGGCGTGGTCAGTCCTGCAACCGGTCCCAGACCTCGCGGTCGCGCTCGGCGGTCCAGATGACGGGCCGTTCGATACCGGAGAACTCGTCCCACAGGCGGGAGACGTCGAAGGGCAGGCAGTGCTCGAAGATGGGCCAGTGGCCGTAGTCGTCGACCAGGGCGGCGTGGGTGGCGGTGAAGGCCTCCTTGAGGGTGCCGCCGCGTTCGTGGACGGCGCCGACCTCACGGATCATCACGTCGAGGAAGTTGCGGGTCTGTTCGATGGCGGCGTCCACCTCGGCGCGGCCCCTGCTGACGGCGCCGCGTCCACCGACCAGCATCTCGGCCCGGAGGGCCTTGACCCTGTCGAGGGTGGCCCCGGCCCAGTCCTTGTGGAAGGCGTCTCCGGTGTAGAGGGCGGCCTGGGCCTCGACGAGGTCGCCGGCGAAGAGGATCTTGTGCCGGGGCAACCAGGCGACGATGTCGCCCTCGGTGTGGCCGCGGCCGAAGTACTGCAGCACGAGTTCGCCTCGGTCACCGCCCAGGTCGATGGTGGTGCGGTCGGCGAAGGTCTGGGTGGGCCAGGTCAGACCGGGCACGGAGTCGGCGTCCTTGGCCAGGCGGGGCATGCGACCGAACTCGCTGTCCCAGTCCTCCTTGCCGCGTTCGCGGATGAGTTCGTGGGTCTTCTCGTGGGTGAGGATCACGGTGGCGTCGAAGGCGCTGGCGCCCAGGACGCGGACCGCGTGGTAGTGCGAGAGCACCAGGTAGCGGACGGGCTTGTCGGTGTGCTCGCGCAGCTTGGCGAGCCATTCCTTGGCGGCGGTGGGGGTGGCCAGGGCCTCGAAGGCCACGACGAAGTCCTCGCCCTCGATGGCGCCCACGTTGGGGTCGCCCTCGGCGGTGAGTGCGTAGACGCCGTCGGCCAGGACTTCGAGGGTCTGCTCCTTGGCCTCGGTGTCGGCGGAGGAGGCGAACGGCTTGGCTGCCATGGTCGAAGGGCCCTTCACTCGTCGCGGGCGGCTCGAACCGCCCAAATGATCAAATGTTTGATGAATCTGACCATAACGTGTCCCGAGCCACAGCACCATGGGGCCCACACCCCATGAAGTGGTGACGCAGCTCACAGCCTCAGGCTACTCCTTCGCCCTTCGAGCGCCGCTCCACGACGTGCCCGCCACCGCGACCGGGCACGGCCCGAGTTATAGGCTGGTCGCCGTGACTCACAACGCCGCACCCCCCGACGAGCTCACCTTCTGGTCATTCGTGGACTACGCGGTGCACAAGGCCGAACGCGAGCTCCCCTCCGTCAACGCCGAGGCCATGCGCATGGTCCTCACCCTCAACCGGGCGACGAGCATGGTCGTCTACGACCTGGAGTCCTCGGTGCACCGCCCCCGGGGCTGGACCTGGCCGGGATTTCGCGTACTGTTCGCGCTCTGGCTCGCAGGCCCCATGGAGGCCAAGACAACCGCCGAGATCTCCGGCATGAGCCGTGCCGCCCTGTCCGCCCTGCTCAACACCCTGGAACGGGACGGACTACTCTCCCGCGAACGCGCCACCCACGACCGGCGCGCGCTCCAGCTCAGCCTGACCGAGGCCGGCTACGGGGCGATCCTGGGCGTGTTCCGCGCGCACAACCGCCGCGAGAGCGCCTGGGCCGAGGCCCTCGAACCCGAGGAACGCCGTGAACTGGTCCGCCTGCTCAACAAGCTCATGGCCGGCTCCACCCACGCCCGGGCCAAGTTCCGCAACTGACCGAGAAGGGGCCATTGCCGACCGAATCGGCCCTTGAACCACTCCCCCGCCCCTGTGACCATGCCTGACATGGACCAGACGGCACACGCACGCCTGCAACAGGCACAGCGGGAGTTCTCCGCTCACGGCACCTACCTCAACACCGCCACCCACGGCCTGACGCCCCACCCGGCGAGGCGGGCCCTCGAAGAGCACACCCACGAGGTGGCCACGGGTCGGTTCTCCCCCGGAGCCCAGGACCCCGGCATCCAACGCACCCGCGCCGCCTACGCCCGCCTGACCGGGCTCACCCCGGACCGCGTGGCCATCGGCACGCACACATCCCAGTTCACCGGGACGGTCGCCGCGAGCCTGCCGGCCGGGGCCGAGGTCCTGGTCGCCCGGAACGAGTTCAGCTCGACCGTGCACCCGTTCTCCGCCCGCGCCGAACTGCGGGTGCGCGAGGTGCCCCTGGACCGGCTGCCCGACGAGGTCCGCCCCGACACCGCGTTGGTGGCGGTCTCGGCGGTCCAGTCCGCCGATGGGTCCTTGGCACCGCTGGAGGACCTCGTCGTCGCCTGCGCCGACCACGACGCCCGGATCCTGGTGGACACCACCCAGTCCACGGGTTGGCTGCCCATCGACGACGACCGGTTCGACTACGTGGTGTGCAGCGCCTACAAGTGGTTGCTGGGCACCCGGGGGTCGGCGTTCCTGTCCGGGACCACCGAGGCGCTGAGCGAGCTGCGGCCCCTGGCCGCCAACTGGTACTCGGCCGTGGACCAGTGGAACTCGCTGTACGGTGCCGCGCTCGAACACGGTCCCGAGGCCAACCGCCTGGACCTGGCACCGGTGTGGCCGGCCTTCGTCTCCCTGGAGCGCTCCCTGGCCCTGATCGAGCAGGTGGGGGTGCAGACCGTCCACGAGCACGACGTCGCCCTGGCCGACCGGTTCCGCGCCGAGGCGGGCCTGGAGGGCGGGGGTTCGGCGATCGTGTCGCTGCCCGCGCCGGAGGGTGCGGCCGAGCGACTGGCCGAGGCGGGCATCGCGGCGGCCCTGCGCGACGGCCGCCTACGGGTGGCGTTCCACCTGTACAACACCGAGGCCGACGTGGACCGCCTGTTGGAGGTCCTGGCGGACCTGCGCTGAGACCATCGGCGCCGGTCGGGGACCTCAGGGTTCCCGGACGGCGCCTTCGGGCGGGCAGTGCCCCACGGCGACCACGTCACCGCACACGGACACCCACGGCAAGACGTCGGCGTCGGTGCTGTCGGCGGCCCGGGTTCCGTTCCCCGCGGAACCGGCCCGGGCCTGAGGGAGCGACGGTTCAGGAGACCTTGGTGATGACGAAGACGGGGATGTGGCGGTCGGTCTTCTTCTCGTAGTCGGCGTAGGGAGGGTAGGCCGCCACCGCCCGATCCCACCAGCGGGCGCGTTCGTCGCCCTCGACCTCGCGGGCTCGGGCGGCGAAGGGTTCGGGGCCGTCCTGGAAGGCGACCTCGTCGGGCGCGGCGCGCAGGTTGTGCACCCAGGCGGGATCCTTGGGTGCGCCGCCCTCGGAGCCGATCACGGCGTACTCACCGTCGTGTTCGACCCGCATGAGGGCGGTCTTGCGGACGTCGCCGCTCTTGCGTCCCCGGGTGGTGAGGATGATGACGGGCATGCCGGTGTCCATGAGGGTGTTGGCCTCGCGGCCACCGGAGCGCTCGTACTGCTCCACCTGTTCCCTGGTCCGTCGGGAGGCGCTCGGCCGGTATTCGCCTTCGAGGATCTGCTTGGTCATGTCGCTCCCTGGGTCGGTGATCGGGCCGATCCGATCGTGGCACGTGCGAGCGTGGGCGGTGGAACACGACATGCCCGCCCGGGAAAGCGGATGCTCAGAACACCACCCCGCACGGTGGCGCCCGTCGTCGGTGCGGTGCGGTGTCCGCGTAGCCCTCCCGGGTTCCTAGAAGACGAGGCCGCAAAAGGGCGCGTCGATGCGGTGCAGGGCGGTGTCCAAACGTTCGACGGTGCCCGGGGTGTGCTCGGTGATCAGGCCGGCGTTCAGGTAACCGGTGAGCGGGATCTGCCCCAGGTAGGCCGCGCCCAGGTGGGAGGCGTCCAGGGTCAGGTCGGTGGCGGCCTCGGTGGCCTCCACCCGGGCGCCGTCGGTGTCGGCCTTGACCCGCCAGCGACCGGCGTTCCAGGGGGCGTAACGGTCGGTGACCTCCAGGACCGTTTCGAACGGTGCCTTGTAGGTGCGTTCGCGCAGACCTGCGGGCACGTCCACCAGGCGCACCCACAGGGAGTTCTGCGGGGTGATCCGCGCGCGTTCGGGGTCGACCAGCAGGTGCGGGATCGAGGTGTCGGCGGGCAGTTCGTGGAAGGTCACCCTGGCGGTCAGGTCCCGGTTGAACAGGTGGTCCAGCAGGGCGACCCGGGCGGTGGGGGTGGTGGCGGTGAACTCCAGGACGTGCACCTCGCCCTGGGAGCCGTCCGGCGCCCAGGCGGCCTTGGTGCGGTACAGGGCGTACCCGAGCGGGGCGTGGGCGGCATGGACCACCACGGCCATCAGCGGGCTCTGGTCGCCACGCTGCTTGGGGCCGTCGCGCAGTTGCTTGTCCCACCACGCCTCGGAACGTTGGAACTGTCCGAGTTGGACGGCGGCGACCTCGCGGTGCACGCGCTCCAGGTCGGCGCGGACCGATCCGGGGTCGGACAGGGTGAGGCGCAGGTTCGGGTCGCGCGGCGCGTCGGCGCGCAGCACGGCGTGACGGCGGTGGACCGTCAGCGATGCCTCGACGGCGGACAGGCCATAGCCGAAGCGGCCGTAGATGGCGCCCTCGGAGGCCCACAGCGCGGCGTAGCGTCCCCCGGACTCGTGGATCTCGCTGAGCTGGCGGCGCATGAGGGAGCTGAGCACGCCCTGACGACGGTGGGTGGGCCACACGCCCACACCGGTCACCCCGGCCACAGCCCGGGGGCCACCGGGCAGGGTCATCTCGTAGGGGAAGTGGTTGGCCGAGCCGACCACCTCGTCGCTCCCCTCACGGTCGTCCACCGCGTACAGGACCCGGTCGTATCCCTCGGCGTCGTGCAGGGGTCGCATGCGCTCCAGCATGGACTCGGGGGTCTCGTCGGCCAGGAGCGCCAGGCCGACGACCCGGGCCACCTCGGCGAAGTCGTCGCGGTCCCCGTGGCGTACCGTCCACGTGTGCGGGGCCCCGTTGGCGGGTACGGCCTGCTGGTTCTTCGTCATGATCGATGATTATCAGGCCGCGGGAGACGGCGGCCACCGATTTTTTCGGCGCTTTCCCCGTTCTCGACGGGTGCGGGCGAACGGAGGTGGACCCGGGTGAGTAAGGCGGGCCGGGTCGGGGCACGCTTTGTTCGTGACGACACGACGAAACCCCCTCCCCTCCTCCCCCGACCTGGTCGTAGGGGTGGACGCGGGGGGTACCACCACCCGTGCCCTGGTGACCACCCTGACCGGTGAACGCAGGGGCGAGGCCCGGTCCGGGGGAGCCAACCCCAACACGCACGGTCCCGAAAAGGCCGCGGAGCAACTGACCGAGGCGATCGGCGCCGCGTTGGACCGGTCCGGTCCCGGGGCGCGGGAGGCCGTGGCCGGCGCCGTCATCGGGCTGGCCGGGGTGTCCGGGCTACGCGACGAGGCGGTCCGCGCCCGGATGGATCGGGCGATGACCAAGGCCGGTCTGAGCCCGGGCACCGTGCGCTTCATCGGTGACGACGTGGTGGCCTTCACGTCGGGCACGCCCGAACGCGACGGCACCATCCTCATCGCCGGAACCGGGGCGATCGCCACCCGGGTCGAGGGCCGCGACCGTGCCCGGTCGGCGGACGGGATGGGTTGGTTGATCGGCGACGAGGGGTCGGCGTTCTGGATCGGGCATCAGGCGGCCCGCGAGACCGCCCGACAGTTGGGGCGCGGCGGTGAGCTCAGTGCGCTGGCCCGCTCCATCGCCAAGCGGGTCATCCCGGGACAGCGCCCCAACGGTCCCGACCACCTGCCCGAGGAACACGCCCGCGACTTCGCCCGAACGCTGACGGCCGGCCCGCCGATCTCCCTGGCCGAGTTCGCGCCACTGGTCACCGAGGCCCACCGTCAGGGCGACGCGGCCGCGCGGGTGATCGTGGACGCTGCCGCCGGCCACCTGGCCCAGTCGGTGCACCAGGTACGCGTTCCTGGTGAGCGGTCGCCGGTGGTGTTGGCCGGCGGGGTGCTGGCCCACTCCGCTCCGGTGCGGGAGTCGCTGACCCACAAGCTCACCCTGGGCACGGCTTCGCCGGTGCTGGAAGCGGGGTGCACCGCGGGCGGCGCGGCCTGGGTGGCGGCTCTGGGGGCCGGTGCCGACGAGCACGACGCCCGATTGCACACCGCGTTCACGGTCCCCGCCTGATGGGAGCCGGTTTGCCCGGTTCGGTCGTGGTGGCCTACGGTGTCCTTGGTTAGGTTAACCTAACCTGAGCGAGAGGGGGCGCCGTGTCAGAGCGGCCATCACGTCCGAAGTCGGTCGTGCACACCGGGCGGGTCGAGCGCGTGGAGCGCCTGACCCCGCACATGATCCGGGTCGTACTGGGCGGTGAGGGACTCGCCGCGTTCGATACCAACGGCTCCACCGACAGCTACGTGAAGTTGCTGTTCCCGGCGCCCACCCCGGAGGACCCCGAGACATTCGATCTGGAGGCCGCGCGCGCCGAGCTGCCCAGGGAGCAGTGGCCGGTCACCCGCACCTACACCGTGCGTTCCTGGGACCCGGCCGCCCGTGAGATGAGCATCGACTTCGTCCACCACGGCGACCTCGGACTGGCCGGGGTGTGGGCCGCCGGCGCCCGCCCCGGTGACCGTCTGCGCTTCCTCGGTCCCGGTGGTGCCTACGCCCCCGACCCGGAGGCCGACTGGCACCTGTTGGCCGGGGACGAGAGCTCCCTGCCGGCCATCGCCGCCGCCCTGGACCACCTGCCCGAGGGCGCCACCGCACACGTGTTCCTCGAGGTCGAGAACGCCGCCGAGGAGCAAAAGCTCACCGAGGGCGAGAACGTGCACGTGCGGTGGCTGCACCGTGGCGACGCCGTCCCCGGATCGTCTCTGGTCCCGGCCGTGCGGGAACTGGAATTCCCCGATGGCCGGCTGCACGCCTTCGTGCACGGCGAGGCGGGCTTCGTACGCGACCTGCGCCGTCTGCTTCGGGTGGAGCTGGGCCTGGCCAAGGAACAGCTGTCGATCTCCGGGTACTGGAGGCTGGGCCGTAACGAGGACGGCTGGCAGGCCTCCAAGGCCGAGTGGAACAAGAGTGTGGAGGCCGAGGAGGCCGCCGCGCTTCAGGGCTGAGCCAGGGCCCTGGACGCCTCACATGTCGAGCGCGTCCAGGGCCGCCAGGTAGCCCTCGTTGAAGGTGGGGAACTGCGGGATGGAGTCGCGCAGCGCCCTCACCGGAAGCCCCATGCGGACCGCCAGGGCCGCGGTGTGGATCCATTCCGAGGCCAGCGGCCCGAAAGCCCAGGCCCCCACCAGCACCCCGTGCTCACGGTCGGCGACCAACCCCAGGTGG
>NZ_DYZD01000134.1 GCF_020741345.1 Nocardiopsis listeri | reverse complement strand
AAGGCCACCCCGGCCCCGAACCCACCCTGATGACCATCGGGGACATCGCCGTCACCCGGACCAGCGTCATCACCCCCGCCGGCCGCTTCCCCATCAAGGGCAGCGTATGGACCCTGTCGGACATGAGCCGCACCGAGCAGTCCACCCCCACCTGGGCGATCATCGTCGCCATCCTGATCTTCTGGTGGACCTGCCTGCTGGGCCTGTTGATCCTCCTGGTGAAGGAGACCAAGACGACCGGGCACGTGCAGATCACGGTGCAGGCCGAGGGCCGGTACCACGCCACACAGCTCCCGGTGAGCAGCCCGGCCCTCGTGCATCAGATCAACCAGCAGGTCAACTACGCCCGCTCCCTGGCGGCCTGACATCGCGTGTCCCGGGGCGCCCTGGAACGGGCGTTCCCGGTGACCACGTGCCGGGTCACGAAGCGCCGGGCGCCCCCGGTGGAATGAAGGGCATCCCCTTCGGGGCTCCCCTCCCGAGCAATCGCCACACCGCACCGGTGTCCACGTGCTCCGCCACCAGGTCCCCCAACGCGTCCAGCCGCTCCGCGCGGGCGGCCGCGAAGTCCGTGTCCGGCGCCACGACGAAGTCACGGCCCGCCGCGCGCGCCACCTCGGTCAGGAAGGCACGGCGGAATCCGTCGTTCTCCAAGGCGCCGTGCCAGGTGGTCCCCCACGCACGACCGCGCCGGCAGCCGTCCAGGAACGGCTCCCCTCCGTGCACGGACACCCTGCCGTGATGGATCTCGTAGGCCTCCACCCGCTGCCCGTAGGCCCGTCCCACCGGACGTCCCAGCTTCTTCTCCTCCGCGAACTCCACCATCGTGGGAAGCAGGCCCAACCCCGGCACCGAACCCGCCTCCGACTCCACCTCGTCACGGATGGACTCGGCCAGCATCTGGTAGCCGCCGCAGATCCCCAACACGGGCCGGTCCGCCAGCACCCGATCGATACCGCGCTCACGCACCCACGCGAGATCGCGCACGGTCGCCCGACTACCGGGCAGCACCACCAGATCGGCGTCGGCGGCCTCCTCCGCGGAGGTCACGAACCGGACGTCGACCCCCGGTTCCACGGCCAAGGCGTCGATGTCGGTGAAGTTGCTGATCCGTGGCAGCCGCACCACCGCGACCCGCAGCGTGCGGGCGAGCGGCGGCGTCATGGGCCCCCGGTCCACACCGAACGCCAGGGAGTCCTCCACGTCCAGCCACAATCCGTCCAGCCACGGCAGGACCCCCAGCACCGGGCGCCCGGTCAGGTTCCGCAGCATCTCCAGGCCGGGTTCCAACAACGAACGGTCGCCCCGGAACTTGTTCACGACGAAGCCCGCGACCAACGCCTGGTCTTCCTCCTCCAACAGCGCCAACGTCCCGAACATCGACGCGAACACCCCACCGCGGTCGATGTCGCCGACCACCACCACGGGCAGGTCGGCGGCCCGCGCCAGCCCCATGTTCGCGATGTCTCCGGCACGCAGGTTGATCTCGGCCGGACTACCGGCCCCCTCGCACACCACCACGTCGTAGCGTTCACGCAGCCGGGCCAGGCCCGCCAAGGAGGCGGCGCGCATGCGTTCGCGCATGGCCCCGTAGCCCAGGGCGTCGACCTCGCCGACCGCCCGCCCGTCGATCACCACCTGGCTGCCGCCCGCCCCGGGTTTGAGCAGCACAGGGTTCATGTCGGCGGTGGGTTCGACCCCGCAGGCCGCGGCCTGCATCGCCTGGGCACGGCCGATCTCCGCCCCGCCCGGCGTCACCGTGGAGTTCAACGACATGTTCTGCGCCTTGAACGGGGCGACCCGCACTCCCTGCCGAGCCAGCCACCGGCACAACCCCGCCGTGACCACGCTCTTACCGGCGTCCGAAGTGGTACCGGCGACCAGGATCGCGTTCAACGGGCCACCGCCACCGACAACGCGCCCAGGTTCACCACGCGTGCCAGGCGCACGGCCCGCCGGATGTCGGCCACGGACGGCGCGGGCCCCTCCCCCATCACCGGCCGGTGCTCCACCCTGTCCCCGTAGACGTTCGCGCCGCCCAATCCACGATCCAGCGCCCCCGCGAACGCCGCCTCGCACTGTCCGGCGTTGGGACTCGGATGCGCGCCACGGTCCCTTCGCCACACCCGCCACGCCCGTTCGGGGCTTCCGCCCACCACCGGCGCCGCGGCGATCGTGAGCAGCGCGGTCAGTCTCGACGGCGCCCAACCGACCACGTCGTCCGAGCGCGCGGCGGCCTTGCCGAACCGTTCGTAGCGCTCATTTCGGTGGCCGACCATGGCGTCCAGGGTGTTGACCGCCCGGAACCCCAACAGCCCGGCGGGGCCGCACAGCGCGCCCCACAGCAGCGGCCCGACCACGGCGTCGGAGGTGTTCTCCGCGACCGACTCGACCACGGCCCGCGCCACCCCGCTCGCGTCCAGGTGCTCGACCTCGCGCCCGCACAACCCACCGACCAACGTGCGCGCTCCGTCCAGGTCCCCACGTTCCAGAGCGTCGGCGACCCGTTCGGCCTCTCGACCCAACATGCTGCCGCCCAGGACCGCCCAGGTCGCGACGGCCGTGGCCACCGGCCCTCGCAGCCGCGACCCCATCATCACCACCGGAAGCACCGTCGCCCCGACGAACAGAGCGCCCGCGGCCACGGAATCCCGGTAAAGTCGACGTTCACACCCTCCCGCGGCAGCTCCGAAAAGCGCCACGGGGTGCCCCCTCCTGGGGTCCGGCACCAGCCTGTCCAGCACGAATCCCGCGATCAGTCCCCGTCTCACACCCTCAGTCAACAGCACCTACGAGGGTGCCCAAACCACGGCAAACCCGGGTTTGCCACGCAATGCAACGGCCCATACACCTAGAGGCTTTAAAGTCGAGGGAGAGGGGGAGCGCATGCTGTTCGCGGTGGCGTCACTGATGATCCTGGCAGGTCAATGGTGGGTCTTCTGACCCTCCCGGCCGCCCCAGCGCCGGGGCGGCCAGTTCACGAAACACCGACCGCGCAGCGGCGCACCCGGGGTTAATCACGGGTAACGTGGGGCTCGACGCCCATAGCGACCGATTTGGTGGAGCGCGCGTGGTAATGAGACGCAACTGCGAATCACCGTAGTTGGTAGGCTTTGCCCTCCCGTGGGCGACATCTGACGAATACCCTAGAATGTCTGCCCGGGACGCCACTGCCCAGACCATCCACCCACAGGACCGCCACCCCACCCCACCAGGCGCAACCATCCGATCACGCGCAGCGATGTCAGGTCACAACCAAATCGAGCACCCGTAGCTCAGTGGATAGAGCACCGGACTTCTAATCCGACGGTCGCAGGTTCGAATCCTGCCGGGTGCGCCACAAAACCCCAGGTCAGAGGGGTCACTTCGCCTCACCTGAAACGGCCCCCTCTACTGATGGGACCAGGGTGGGACCGAGATGGGACCAGCCCCCTGTTCACCCTCCGTGCACTCCCCCGCCGGTGGGTTCTGCCCGCATCACGCAACACCAGCCACGCGGTCCGCTCCGCCGCCTCCCGCGCCACCTGAGGCAACACGCTGGAATAGGTGTCCGCGGTCAGCACGATGCTCGCGTGCCCCAACATCGCCTGCACCACCTTCAACTCCACCCCCGCCGCCAACGCCAACGTCGCCGCCCCGTGCCGCAGATCATGCAATCGCACCGGCGGCAACCCACTCTCAGAATTGAGTGTGCGAAACAGGCGGGACAGACGATCAGGAGCCATCGGACCACCCCGCACAGCCATGAACACCCACCCGCGCGGATCCCACACCCGCCCCTGGCTTTCGGCCTCGTTCTGCTGGTACCACTGGTGACGTCGCAACACCCCCAAGGTGGTGTGGTCCAACGCCACCATGCGGCGACTCGCCGCGCTCTTGGGCGCCAACTCCACCAACCCACCCCGGTGACACTGGAGCTGGCGCACCACCCGCACCGTTCCGCCCACAAGATCGATGTCGGGCCACCGCAGACCCACCACCTCACCGCGGCGCAACCCGGTCATCACCGCCAGGTGGAACAGCGCGTACAACCGATGCTCGGACACATGGTGCAGGAAGTGACGGGTCTGTTCCACCGTCCACACCGCCACCGCCGGCCGAACCCCGCCATGGGCCCATTCCGCCACAGCCTGCTCGGTCCACACCACCGGTCGCTCCGCCGCTCCTGGGTCCAACCGCAGCCCTTGGGCGGGGTTGAAGGGCAACAACCCTTCGCGCACGGCGGTGTTCAACGCCGCCCGCAACGTGGCACGGATCCGCTGCACCGTGGCCGCAGACACCTGCTCCCCTGCCGGTGTGGTGCGGCGGCGGATCTGTTCGAAGGCCTCCTGCACCAGGGCAGGGGTCAACTCCTCCAACGGCACCGCACCCAGATGAGGCGTGAGGTAGCGGTGGATGTGCTCGGCGTAACTGGTGCGGGTCAAGGGCCGCAACCGGGTACGGGTGGCCAACCACCGCTCCAACCACTGGGCCAGCGTCAACACCGCCGGGTCGGTATCGATCCCCTCCAGTTCCCGGGCCTGGCGCAGTCCTTCACGCGCGGCTTCCCGGGAAACAAACCCGCCCCGGCGCAGACGACGCCTGCCGCCCGGTGTGTGTTCCAAGTCCAGGGTGAAGTACCAACTCCCATGACCGCGCCTTGCCAGCCCCGAACAGCGCCCCTCCCGAGCCTTCGAGCTCCCACCGCCCCGGCATCCGCACCGCTTGTACACCAAACCCGATC
>NZ_DYZD01000133.1 GCF_020741345.1 Nocardiopsis listeri | reverse complement strand
CGGATCACGGTCGTGACGAAACAACGCAACGAAAGCGCGTTCGAGGCCACCGGGGCGGCGAGGGTCGCCGCGTGGGCGAACCCGGCGACCCCGGAGTCCCCGAAGGCCCACACGGCGGTCTTCACCGTCGCGGAAGAGAGCCCGAACGCGACACCGGCGGCACCGGCCGACAGGTGACTTCGCCAGGCCATCGAAGGGATCCGGCCCACGCCCCCGCTCCAGCCGGGCGGTCCAGGGCATACCGAAGACCAGGACGAGCACGCCGAGGGGCTGCAACCACGGTGAGCGGGGCGACGCCGCCTGGAACCCGGCACGGCCTCCGTTGAAGACCGGTGACACCCACCAGAGCGGGTGCCGCAGCAACAGACCGCGCCGCCGTCCTCCCGTCAGCGGCTCGGACAACCGGATCGCGAGCCTGCGTTGGGCCACGGCTGCGATCGTGTACGCGACGCAGGAGAGCACACCGGACGTGGCTCCGAGCCACATGCCGTAGGAGAGCAGCGTCATGCGCACCATTTTTCCGGTGTGGAGTGAAGTGCGGCGACCGCTCCGTTGAGCGCCGCGGAAGGCGGTGGGAGGGCACTCCGAAGCACGCGAAGAGCGCCGCTCCCCCGTATGCCCCGGTGGGCCGAACACGTCGGGCGAGGACGGGCCGGTCCCACCCCTGTGGACGACCGGACCGTGCCCCGAAGATCGAACCGGTCGGCGATCAGCCGGTCAGCCGGTGGTGAGCAGGATGCGGCCGTTGGAGGCGTGGTCGGCGGCGCGCTCGGCGTTCGATCGTCCCGCGCTCCCCGGGGCGAAGGCACCTTCTTCGACTTCGCCGGCGGCGAAGTAGCGGCCCGAGGCGGGGAGGAACGCCATCACGGTGGCCACGACGACGGCGGCCACGTACACGAGGGTGTGGACGCCCCGGAGCCCCAGAGCGGCCCCCTGGCCCTCATAGCCGAGGCCGACGAACACCCCCGGGCCGGACAGCACTCCCAGTCCCATGGACACCAGCACACTCGCCAGGCCCACACCGGTCATCAGCACCACGAGCGTCACCCTGGACCAGCGGTGTCCCCTGGCGAACCAGACGACCAACAGGGCGGAGAAGGTGTAGAGCAGTCCGCGGACCGACAGGGCGAGCCAGGGCGCCGCAGCGCCCTCGGCCGGCCCGGGCGCCACCGCGAGGGAGGTCTCGATGATGCCCGCCGTGATCGCCAGCGACCACAGGAACGTGGACCAACGCACCGGGCTCGGAAGGGTTCTGTCCATACGACCGAGTCTTTCGGGCGCGGCCCCGGATTCCATGGTGGTGATACCACCACCACGCGTGGTGCCCACTCCCCCTGCCGTGGCCACGTTCTCCCTTCCGCTCCGTGCCCACGCTCCTCCGCCAGGTTCACACCCCTCGGGCTCTGTCCGCCTTCTCCACCGGTACCGTCCCGCGATAGAGCGACGACACCACCGTCTCGATGTCGGGTTCGCGCAGCGTCAGGTCGACCACCTCGTGGTCCCGGGCCACCTCTGCGATCACCCTGGCGGGGTTGTCCCGCAGCTCCAACCACTGCCTGGGTCCCTCCACCCGCACGGTGTGGGCCCCCGGAACCTCGATCCTCGGCACCGGAGCGGCCAGGTCGACCACCAGGACCCGCGGCACCGGCACGGTCGCGCGCAACTCGGGGAGATCACCGTCGAAGGCCAACCGACCGTGGTCGATCACCATCACCCGGTCGCACAGACGCTCCACGTCACCCAGGTCGTGGGTGGTGATGAGGATGGTGGTGCCCCGTTCGGCGTTGGTCCGAAGCAGGAACTCTCGGATGGTCGACTTGCTCACCACGTCCAGTCCGATGGTCGGTTCGTCCAGGACCAGCAGTCGTGGAGCGTGCAGGAGGGCCGCGGTGAGGTCGCCCCGCATGCGCTGGCCCAGGCTGAGCTGTCGGACCGGCGTGCCCAGGAAGGGACCGAGTTCGAGGAGTTCGGTGAGCTCCGCCAATCGTTCGGCGTGTTCACGCTCAGGCACCCGGTACAGGTGCCTGGTCAGGGACAGGCTGTCTCGCAGCGGAAGGTCCCACCACAGGGTGGTGCGCTGCCCGAACACCACCCCGATCTCCGCGGCCAACCGGGTGCGTCGTCGAGCCGGTTCCAGGCCCGCCACCCGGACGGTCCCCGAAGTGGGGGTGAGGATGCCGGTGAGCATCTTCATGGTGCTGGACTTCCCGGCACCGTTGGGTCCGAGGTATCCGACGATCTCCCCGGCCCGGACCGTGAAGGTGACGTCGTCGACCGCGCTGACCCGACGGCGGGTCCGGCGCAGGAACGGGCCCTCGGACAGGACGAAGTCACGCCCCAGGCCGACGGCCTCGATGATCGGTTCTCCGTGTGCCCCTCGTTGGAGGGTCTGGTTCGGGGTCATCTCTCAGCTCCCGGTGGATCGGTAGTGGCGCAGTCCGAACCGCCAGGTGAGGCCGGCGCAGACGCAGAGGAGGACCGCGACGACCGGCCCGAGGTAACGCAGTTGTTCGGGCATTCCGAGGGGGTCGGGACGGTCGAGGACGAGCAGCGCGGGCTGCCAACTGACGAAGGCCAGCGGCACCACGTAGGTGACCGAGCGGACGATCTCCTGCCCGTAGATCGCGATCGGGTACTCGGTGAGGGCCTGCCCTCCGTAGGTGAGCGAGTTGGCGGCCTCGCGCGCACCGGCGATGAAGAACTGCAGACACCCGGTGATCACCCAGATCGCGGCGCAGATGAACGTGCCGGAGAGCATCATCGAGACCAGCAGACCCGCCTTGGCCACGGACCACTCGACGTCGACCCCGGACAGGGCGATCCCCAAAATCGCCAGGGCCGGGACGACCTTGCCCAACCGTCGTGGTGAGAACTCGTCCGCGGCCACCTGGACCAGTGGGGACACCGGCCTGATGAGCATGGCGTCCAGGGTCCCCGATCGGATGTGGTTTCCCAGGCGCTCCACCGAACCCGCGAACATGTCCGCGGTCCCGAAGGCGCTCGAAGCCAGCCCGAACACCAGCAGCCCCTCCATCACGCTGAATCCGGCGAGGGTGTCGGCGTGACCGAACAGGATCACCACGGCACCGACCTGGGTGAGGACGCTGACCGTGACGGCCAGGGACATGAGCACGAGGGAGAGCGGGTACTGCGCGAAGGCCCGCACCCACAGCCAGGCCGACCGCCGGTAGTCGGCGAACGGTCGTAGGAGTGTCGTGGCCGCCTGCCGGAACCGACCGGACCGCTCATGTCCGGGATCGGGCCGCACACCCCCGGGGGTCTCGGCGCGGTCCTCGGTGTCAGCCACCCTGGATCACCACCCTGCGCGTGGCCGTGGCGGTGACCCGGGCACCCGCCCCGAACAGCAGCGCCACCCACAGCGCCTGGAGGGCCAGACCACTCAGAACTCCGCCACCGTGCAGGGACTCCTTGCCGAGCAGGATCTCGGCGGGGATCTGCACCATCGACGCCCATGGCAGCAGCCGCAGGACGTCCGCGATCGCCGGTGGGAACAGGGGCAGTGGCAGGATCATCCCCGCGAGTACCGGCCCGACCAGCCCGGTGACCGCCCACACCCCGCGGCTGTCCAACATCCAGAATCCGCAGAGCGAGTACAGGTACCGAAGGGCGAAGCCGACCAGCGCCGCGAGCACCACCGAGGTCAGGAACGCCAGCGCCGCCACGACCTCGTACGGCACCACCGCGTCGAACAGGACCACGCCGACCAGGAAGGTCGGCACCCCGCGGAAGAGGAAACCACAAGTGGCCCGCCCCAGGTCCTGCGCCAGGCACCATCCCTGGAGGGAGATCGGGCGGAGCAGGTCGTTGGCGACCTCACCGGTACGGATGCGCTCGGCGAGGTCGAGCGAGGGCCCGGTGTTGACGATCATGGTGACCGTGATGAGCATCTGCCCGACGAACACCTGGGTGACGGCGTCGGAGGCGTCGTACCCGTTGATCTCCGGGCGCGCGGAGAACACTGCGAGCAGGACCATCGCGTTGATGGCACCGAAGACCGAGTTGGTGATGAGGCCGGCGACGAGCGCGGCACGATAGGTCGAATGGCGGCGTAGCCCTCGGGCGTACACCGCGAGGTGGACACGCACGGGTGCGACTCCCCTTGACGGCTGAAGAACGTGCAATCGGCACGTCCCTGGGCCAGGGGGCCAGGTCCGGGTCGCCTAGAGGAAGCGACGTTAGCACAGCGGTCAACGCCCCGCTTCGTGTTCTGGTGGGGTCCGAAACCTGTGGGGCGCGTGGGTTCTGGCCGGCGCGCCGAGGTCAGCCGCGGCCCGCGAAGGGCATCTCCCGGGCCATCACCGTCAGGGTGGGCACGTTGACGTCCAACGGCAGGGACACGATGTGCGCGATGGTGTCGGCGACGTGCGCGGCGTCGATGGTGGGTTCGGGGAGCACCGAACCGTCGGCCTGGCGGGCGTTGGCGCCGAACCCCTCCGTCATGGCGGTGGCGGCGTTGCCGATGTCGATCTGGGTGCACGCGATGCCGTGACCGCGCAGGTCCAGGTTCATGGAGGCGGTGAGTCCGCTGATGGCGTGCTTGCTCACCGTGTACGCCACGCTCAACGGCCGAGGCACGTGCGCCGAGATGGACCCGTTGTTGATGATCCGGCCGCCCCGGGGTTCTTGGTCGCGCATGAGCACCGCGGCCTCTCGGGCGCAGTACAGCGCCCCGGTGACGTTGGTGTCCAGAACATCCCGCCAGTCCTCGTCGGTGACCTCGTCCACCGACGCCGCGGGCCCGAACACGCCGGCGTTGTTGAACAGCACGTCCACGCGCCCGTGTCGTTCACGCACCGCCCCGAACAACGACCGAACCGAGTCGGGCGAGGTCACGTCGGTCTCCACGACCATCGCCCCGGGGCGGTCCTCGGCCGTCTCCTCCAGGGTCGTGGCACGACGGCCCGCCAGGACCACCGAATGACCGTCGTCGAGGAGACGTCGCGCGGTGACGCGACCGATCCCCGCGCCGGCTCCGGTGATCACGACGACCTTGTGGTCGCCCCTGTGGTCGCCGACATCGGTCCTGGCCTGGCTCATACCCGTCCCCCGCTCTCGGTCCGCGTGTTCGATCCGTGTCCTCGGCCCGTGGGACGGGAGGCTATCGGCCCCGGGGCTCGCCCTCTCCTCAGACCCCCTCGGCGCACTCGAAGAACCACGCCACGGCCACCGCACCCGGGTCGAGCACGTCCTGTGCGCGTTCGCCCAGGTAGCTGGCCCGCCCTCGGTGCGCGATCATCCCACCGGTGGAGTCCGCGCCCGCGCGGGCGGCTCGTGCCGCGTCCGCCACCGCCTCCCGCCAGGTTCCCGTGGAGGTCTCGGTGAGCACGTCGGTCGCCGGCGCCATCGCGTCCACCATGGTCTTGTGCCCCACCTCGGCCTTGCCGAGCCTGCGCACCGCCCCGGTGGCCCTGCCGAAGGCCGCACCCAGCGCCGAAACGTCCCAGGGTGCGGATGGCCCCGTACCGAGCCGACCGAACCACAGCCCGAACAGCGGACCGCTGGTCCCCCCGGAGGCGAGGAAGGCGTCGGACACGGTCTGGAACACCTGGGCCGGATGTTCGCCCTCGATCCCCGACAACCCTTCACGGCCCCGTTTGAGCGCGGAGGAGATGTTCCATCCGAAGTCGCCGTCACCGGCCTTCCGATCGAGTTCGGTGAGTTCGTCGGCCTCGGCGATCACCCGTTCGGCGAACGCGAGCAGCCACGCCCTGGTCTCCGCGCCGGTCAGGTCGGCCGTGTTCCCGTCACCCGTCATGTCCACCACTCCCGTCACCACACCAACGCCGGGGTACGTACCGGCGCGTCCCAGAACTTCACCAGGTCGTCGGTCAACGCCGTGAGCGTGATCGACAGCCCCTTCATGTCCAACGACGTCACGTACGGGCCGACCAGGGAGCGGGCGACGCCGATCCCCAGCCCGTCCAGGACCCGTCGGGTCTCGCGGGCCGCCACTCCGAGTTCGAGTCCGTGGGTGGCGCCCAGACCGTTGACGATCGCCAGGACCGAGTCGCCACGGCGCAGCCCAACCGACTCCACCAGGGGCGTCACCAGACTCTCCACGAGTTCCGCGGCACCGGTGGTGGGCCGGGTCTCGATGCCGCGTTCACCGTGGATGCCCACGCCGAACTCCATCTCCCCTGGTTCCAGGTCGAAGGAGCGTCGTCCGGTCATCGGGTTGGTGCACGCCTCGAACGAGACACCGAGCGTCGCCGACCGCGCCACCACCTCCCGGCCCAGCTCCCGCACCTCGACGACGGGCGCCCCCGCCTCGGCCGCCGCTCCGCAGATCTTCTCGACCGCGACCACGGCGGCGGTCCCCCGCCGGCCGGGACCTCCCTCGTCCTCCTTCTGCGTGGCCAGGTCGTCATCGACCAGCACTTGTTCGACCCGGTGCGTCTCGGAGAGGAGTTCGGCGGCGATGGAGAAGTTCAGAACGTCGCCGGTGTAGTTCTTGATCACCATGACCGTCCCCTCACCGGTGTCGGCGGCCTGGATCGCCGCGCGCACCTGAAGGGCCGTGGGGCTGGCGAAGACGTCCCCCGGCACGGCCGCGTCGAGCATGCCCTGGCCGACAAAGCCGGTGTGCAGGGGTTCGTGCCCGGAACCACCACCCGACACCAGCGCGACCTTGCCCGTGGCCGGCACACGGCGGGTGACGAACAGTGGATCGGTGTGCACGTCGACCAGGCCGCCGTGGGCTTCGACGAGCCCCTCCAGCGCCTGTTCGACGAGTGTCTCGCGCTCGTTCATGAAGAACCGGCTCATGCCGCCTCCCGGGTCGTCGAGGTTCTGGCGGGGCCACCGCGCCGTCGGCATGGCGCCGCGCCCCACCCACACGACCTACCCGCTTTCGACGCGCTCCCCACGCCGAGGCCCCTCCCGTCGGTCGGATCCGATCGTGGCCGACCGACCTAACGTGGCGGCCCCGGCCGGCCGGTCGGCCGGCCCGCCGACCGATGCGCCGGGCCCCTCCCCCGACGGAGACTGAAGTCCACCGGCACCGCCCGGCCCAGACCCACATCGGTTGAGAGAGGACATGTCGACATGTCGGCACCGACGGAGGGTTCCACCGGTTCCACGATTGCGCCGAAAGCAACGCGCGAACTCGCCCCCGACCTGGCACGCGGCGTCATGCTGCTGCTCATCGCCATGGCCTACGCCGGTGTGTACTCCGGGGTCGGATTCGGTGTGGACGTGTCCGGCGAGCCCGTCGAGGACCGGCTCGCGGCCCTGTTCACCACGCTGTTCCTGGACAACCGCGCCTTTCCGATGTTCGCCATCCTGTTCGGCTACGGAATGGCCTGGATGGTCTCCCGGCGGCGCGCCAAGGGCACCTCCGAACAGGAGGTCCGCAGACTGCTGCGACGGCGGGGCCTCTTCCTACTGTTGTTCGGCGCCGTGCACGCCCTCCTCGTCTTCCCCGGCGAGATCCTCACGTCCTACGGCCTGGCGGCGCTGGTCACCGGTTGGCTGCTGCTGCGTTCCGACAAGGCGATCGTGCGGGCGGCCCTGGTGTTCGCGGTGTTCTACGCGATCACCGTGCCGGTCGCGATGGTCGGAGTGAGCATGAGCGAAACGACGCAGGGGCCGGAGGGGTTCGCGCTGCCCGGGTACCTGACCGTCGAGGACTGGATCGGCCGGGTGGTGGGGTTGCCCTTCAGCCCTTTGTTCATCGCCTTCGCGTACCCGTTGCTGCTCTTGGTGGTCCTCGGTTACCGGGCGGGCCGCGCCGGGCTGTTGGACGACCCGGTCGGGCACAAGGGGCTGCTCACCAAGATCGCGGTGATCGGTATCGGGGTGTCCGTGCTCAGCGCGGTGCCCTCCGCTCTGACCGCCGTGGGCGTGATCTCCCCGGACGTGATCGCCGAGGGGTTGTACATGGCCCTCCAGGTGCTCACCGGGGTACTGGGCGGCGCCGGTTACGCGGCCCTGTTCGCCCTGTGGAGCATCCGGCTGGACCGGAACCAAGGACCGCTGACCAGGTCCGTCGCCGCCATGGGCAAGCGTTCGCTCACCTTCTATCTCCTGAACTCGGTCCTGGTCGCCGTGGTCCTGCACACCCACCTGGTGGGGTTGGGCGACGTGGTGGGCGCCGCGGGGGCTCTCCTGGTGGCCGCGTCGGCGTGGTCGGTGAGCCTGCAGGCGGCCTCCTTCCTGGAATCGCGCAACCGCCCGGGTCCCCTGGACCAGCTGATGCGACGCGCGGTGTACGGAGGCCGCAAGGTCCGCCGCCTCGCCGCCGAGAAGGGTTCGTCCTCTTAGAGGGATCAGGTGGTCGCCGGATCCGCGAAGGAGGGTTCGGCGGCCTGATCCCGGTCGTCCCGGCCCGACTCCATGGGTGCGTCCTCGGACGGGAGGAACCCCGTGAGGAGCAGGAAGAGGCCGACCGTGGAGACCACCAGGGCCGCGAGGACGGTCCGGGGATCGGTCCAGCAGGCACCGACCTCCGAAGCGGGCTCTCCTTCCGGCTGAAGGAGCGGGAGCGGTGCCCCGATCAGCGAGGTCATGACCTCCGCGGTGGCACCGGTGGTGATCACCAGGGCCACCGCGCAGATCACGATGGTGGAGGGGGAACGTCGGGGACGCAGGACACGGATCTGCACGTGCCCGGCCGAGGGGTGGGCGACGACGGCCTCGTTCGCGACCATGCTCTTCAACTCCCGAGGGTGTGCGGGGGGCACGATACTTCGTCCTTACGTGGGGAGGACACGGCCGGCGCCCATCCGCTCACGCGGATTCCTACGTGAGGTGGGCCACGTCGTTCCACCGTGAAGCGGACTTCCCTGTAGTTGAATGATGACCAAGGGTGGTCGATCGACGTGGGGGAAGCCGGCTCAACGGATGCACACGGACACCGAACCGCCGGAGAGCCTGCTCGTGGAATGGGCGCAGGACGGGGACGAGCAGGCCTTCGAAAGTCTCGTCCGACTGCACCAGGACGCCGTCTACCGCATCGCTCTACGAACTCTCGGAGACCCCGCCGAAGCCAGGGACACCGCACAGGAGGCCCTGATCACGGCCTGGCGCAAACTGACCGATCTCCGTGACCCGCGGACCTTCCGGGCCTGGCTGTACCGGATCGTCGGCCGGCTCGCCCTGAACGCCGTGCGCGCCCGGCGCCCCGAGGACTCCGGCGACGGGTCGGAGGAAGAGCCGCGGTTCGCCGAGAGTTCCGCGGGCCCCGCCGACAGGGCCCTCGCGACGAACCTGCGCGCGGCCCTCGGCGAGGCCCTGACCGGACTGCCACCACGGCAGAGAATCTGCTGGGTGTTGCGGGAGTTGGAAGGGCTGGGCTACGAGGAGATAGCCGAGATCGTCGATTCGACCCCGACCGCCGTACGCGGACGCATCCACCGCGCGCGTACCCATCTCGTGGAGGCGCTTGAGTCATGGCGGTAGACCCGTTCGACGACCACGATCCGCTGCCCTGTGGCACATCGATCGACGAACTCCTGGACCACCTCGCCGAGAGCACTCTCACCGAACACGAGCGCGCCTGCCCGCACTGTCGAGCCGTGGCCGTGGAGCTGCGGCCACTGGTCGAGGCCATGTCCTCCCGCCCCCGTGTGACCGCACCGCCCGGCCTGCTGGACGACGTGATGCGCGAGGTCCGCGCCGAGGCCCGTTCCACACGGACCCTCCCCCTCACCGAGGGCGTGTCGGGAAGGACCGAGATCCGCCACTCCGCGATGTCGTCGATGCTCCGCGCCTCGGTGGACCCCGCGCGGGGGCTGTTCGTCGGCCGCTGCCGCATCGAGCGGGCATCCGAGGGTGTCATCGTGTCCGCGACCGCGCGGGTCCTTGCGGGGACGCCCATCCCCGAAGCGGGCGACGGGGCACGGCGGGACATGACGGCGTTCATCCATGACCGGTTGGGACTGCGGGTCGCGAGGGTCGACATCGACGTCACCGACGTCATCGACCCGCACTGATCAGAGGTCCTTCGTCCGGCCTCGCACGGACGTGACGGAGACCCGATGGCTCGGGGCCCCGCCACGTCACCTCACGACCGAAGATCCGGCCGTCACGGCGTGGATCGGTCACTCGGTGTTCCCGTCACCGCCTTCGGTATCGGTGTCTCCACCGGAGCCATCACCGCCTTCGGTATCGGTGTCGCCCTCCATGCCGGTGTCACCCTCGGAGCCGTCACCGTCGCCGGAACCACTGCCCTCCTCGGATCCGCTGCCCTCTTCGCCGCCGGAGCCCTCCTCGGAGCCGCTCTCCTCGGCCGGGAGCTGACCGCGGACCGCACCGTCCGGGTAGTCGGCGGTGTGGGTGTCGACGTAGAAGTTCTCGGGGTTCTCCTCGATCTGGGCGACGGTGAAGCCTTCACCGGTGTCCGTGCCCGCTTCCGCGTCCTCCTCACCGGTGGTGAAGGGTCCCTGCACGCAACCAGAGCCGACCAAGGTGCCGTCACCCTGATCCTCCGGGTCGGGGAAGGCCACACGCGACGGACCGAACTCGCCCTCGGCGGCCTCGTGAAGGTGGGTCGCGGTCTCGGCCGAGCTCTCCAAGGGTTCGGTGACTCCGGAGAGCTCGATGTCGTAGCAGATGATCTCCTCATCGCTGTTGAGCCGCAGTCCGTAGGTCCCGGTCGCGCCCTCCTCGCCGTCGACCTGCTGGTTCTCGGCGTCGACGACCATGTCCGGGGTCGCGTCGACCGTGAACTCGCTGGTGAACGACTCTGGCTCTTGGACCTCCTGATCGTCGCCCTCCTCGGAGCCCTCGGTCTCCTCCGTTCCCTCGGTCCCCGCGGTCTCCTCGGCCTGCTCCGTCGGCTCCATCCCCTCGGTCTGCTCCGCGTGCGCGACCGTCGACTGCGTCGCGGCCAGTAGACCCGCGGCGGCCGCGGCCATCGTCACGGTCATCCGCCCCACCGTCATCCTCATATCCGCTTCCCCTCATTCGGTGAAATGTGCACGGACCCTCCTTTATGCAA
The DNA here is from genome assembly GCF_020741345.1 of Nocardiopsis listeri. GTDB lineage: Bacteria > Actinomycetota > Actinomycetes > Streptosporangiales > Streptosporangiaceae > Nocardiopsis > Nocardiopsis listeri_A. The sequence goes on along the minus strand of NZ_DYZD01000133.1, from coordinate 358 downwards.
CGGAACCGGCTCTCACATTCACTCTGAGTCACCAATTCTCGGCAAAAACACCACATCTCCACATCGCGGAACTGGCGTTCGGCCCGCTTCGTACCCTCGAACCTCGGGAACGTGTTCCCCAGAACCCCGCTCCTCGGGCGGTCATCGGAACGTGGTGGGACGCGGTCCGGTATCGCCGGACCCGATCGACGAGAGGGACATCTTGACGGCAGATCTCGACCGGGCCTGGCGGGCCTTGGAGTCCGGTGACGTGGGCTCCGCGGTGAACTCACTACGCGGAAAGGCGGACGACCTCCGTCCGGCCGACGTCGGACGCTTCGTGGGCGCGGTCGGGCGCGCGGCGGACCTCCCCGACCTC
>NZ_DYZD01000132.1 GCF_020741345.1 Nocardiopsis listeri | reverse complement strand
TCACCCCGGCGTTGGTGATCCACGACTTCTGGCCGTTGAGGATCCAGTCGTCGCCCTTGGGGGTGGCCTGGGTGCGCATGGAAGCGGTGTCGGAACCGGCCTCGCGCTCGGACAGACCGTAGGAGAACATCGCCTCGCCACGGGCCACGGGGGTCAGGTAACGACGCTTGACGTCCTCGGAGGCGCCCAGGATCAGCGGCATGGTGCCGAGCTTGTTCACCGCGGGGATCAGCGAGGAGGAGGCGCACACACGGGCGACCTCCTCGATGATGATGCAGGTCGCCAGTGCGTCGGCGCCCATGCCCTCGTAGTCCTCGGAGATGTGCGCGGCGTGGAAGTCCGTCGCGGTGAGGGCGTCGAGGGCGTCCTGTGGGAAGGCCGACTTCTCGTCCACCTCTGCGGCGTGCGGCGCGATCTTGTCTTCGGCGACGGAGCGCACCGCCTCGCGCAGCTCCTCGTGCTCCTCGCTGGTCTTGAACAGGTCGAAGTCGCTCATGTTCTTCCCCGGTGTCTGGCACTAGGTGCCGATGTTTGGCATTCAGTGCCAGAGTAGGGGGTGGAAGCGATGAAGTACACCGACCGGCGGCGGTGATCCTCTGAAAGGGTCGTCTCGGCGAGGAGGAGACGGACGATGGTCGAACGCAATGGCGGCGGGACCCGGGCTGTGGTGCTGGCGGCGGTACGCCTGTTCACCGAAGCCGGATACGACGCCACCACGATGGCGGGGATAGCCGAGGCGACCGGGGTGAGCCGACGCAGCCTCTTCCGCCGCTTCGGTTCCAAGGAGGACGTCCTCTTCGCCGAACACGACGAACTGTTCGAGACCGTGGTGCGCTACATGGAGGCCTCCCCGGAGTCTCCGACGGACTCCGTGCTGACCGCCGCCCGCCTGGTCTTCCAGGGGTACGTGCGCGACCCCGAGATCACCGTGCCCCGCTACCGGCTGGTGCGCGCCCACCCGCGGCTGCGCGACCGGGAGGTGGCCATGACGGCCCGCTACCAGGCGGCCTTCAGCCGTCACCTGGCCGAGGCCACCGGTGGCGGGCGCCCCTCGTTGGAGGTGGAGGTGGTGGCCGCCGCCGTCATCGCGGCGCACAACCACGTCCTGCGCGGCTGGCTTCGCGACCCGGACGACGGGCAGGTGTGGCGGCGGTTCGACGAGGCCATGGAGAGGGTCCGCGCCCTGGCCGCGCCTCTCTTCGGAGAGCCGGGCGAGGGCGCCTCCGGTCGGGACCGGATCGTGGTGGCCGTCTACCCCGGGGACACCGATCCCGCGGAACTGGCGCGCCGGGTGACGGAGGCGGTCCAGGAGCGCAGGTAGGAACCCGGTTCGCCTCGACCGCTGTCCCCGGCACACCCATGCGGGCATAGGCTGTACGGGGCCGAAAAACGGGAGATCAGACGAGGCGGGGCGACGACGGGAATGAGCGTGGACACGGCGGGCACGGACAAACAGGGGTCCGAGGTCGCACACGAGGCGGAACGTCGGCGGACCTTCGCGGTCATCTCCCACCCCGACGCCGGTAAGTCGACGACCACGGAGGCCTTGGCGCTGCACGCCGCGGCCATCTCGTCCGCCGGTGCCGTGCACGGCAAGGGCGACCGCAAGGGCGTCACCTCCGACTGGATGGCGATGGAGCAGGACCGCGGGATCTCCATCACCTCGGCCGCCCTGCGCATCGACTACCGAGGTCACGTCCTCAACCTGCTGGACACCCCCGGCCACGCCGACTTCTCCGAGGACACCTACCGGGTGCTCTCCGCCGTCGACTGCGCCATCATGCTGCTGGACTCGGCCAAGGGCCTGGAGCCGCAGACCCTCAAACTCTTCGACGTGTGCCGTGCCCGCAAGATGCCGGTCATCACGTTCGTCAACAAGTGGGACCGCCCCGGACGCGAACCCCTCGAACTCCTCGACGAGATCGAGCAGCGCATCGGGCTGCGCCCCACCCCGCTGAACTGGCCGGTCGGTATCGCCGGTGACTTCCGCGGCCTGATCGACCGCGCCTCGGGCACCTACACCAAGTTGACCCGGACCCCCGGCGGCGCCCAGAAGGCCATCGAGGAGGTCATGGACGACGACCGGGCCGCCGAGCTCGAGCAGGACGCCTGGGTCCAGGCCACGGAGGAGATCGAGTTGTTGGAGGCGCTGGGCGCCGACTTCGACCACGAGTCCTTCATGGCGGGCGAGTCCTCCCCGGTGCTGTTCGGTGCGGCGCTGTCCAACTTCGGTGTCGGTCAGCTGCTGGAGGCGGTCGTGGGTCTGGCCCCGGCGCCCTCGGCCAAGGTCGACGACCAGGATCGGCCCCGCCCGGTGGATCGGCCCTTCTCCGGCCAGGTCTTCAAGATGCAGGCCAACATGGACAAGAACCACCGCGACCGGATGGCGTTCGTGCGGGTCAGCTCGGGTCGGTTCGAGCGCGGCATGGTGCTCACCCACGCGTCCACCGGGCGTCCCTTCGCCACCAAGTACACCCAGGCGGTCTTCGGTTCGGACCGCTCCACCATCGACACGGCCTACCCGGGTGACGTGATCGCCCTGGTCAACGCCCAGGCGCTGGCGGTGGGGGACACCCTCTACGACGGCCCCAAGGTGTCCTACCCGCCGATCCCCAGCTTCGCGCCGGAGCACTTCGTGGTGGCGCGGGCCTTGGACGCGAGCAAGTACAAGCAGTTCCAGCGGGGGATCGCCCAGCTCGACGCCGAGGGTGTGGTGCAGGTGCTCACCTCGGACGTGCGCGGTGAGCAGGCCCCGGTGCTGGCGGCGGTCGGACCGCTGCAGTTCGACGTGGTCAAGCACCGCATGGAGCAGGAGTTCCGCAGCCCCATCGAGGCCTCGCCGCTGGAGTACTCCGTGGCCCGACGCACCGACGCCGAGTCCGGGCCGACCCTGCACGGGCTTTCAGGTGCCGAGGTGCTACGTCGTCGCTCCGACGGTGAGCTCCTGGTGCTGGTGCACAACAAGTGGCGGTTGAAGGTCATCGAGCGAGACCATCCGTCGCTGTTCATGGAGCCCTTGCTGGCGGGCGGCGTCGACGAGGGTTAGCGGGCGTCGGCGATCGCCGGAGCGCCGGTTTCCAACGGGGAGACGCTTTTCCCACAAAGAGCGTTTGTTTCGTTTACCCCGGGTTAATCTCGGTCACCCTTTGTGGACTTCGGTCCTCTGTTCCGGCTCCGTCGGCTTTCCGTCTCGGGCCGTCGGCGGGTTCTCCGAGGGGCGTTCGTCCCGGTGGTGCGCGGGCGCCGCGGGCCGTTTGTGAAGTCTCGTGTCCGGAGCACATACTCCGACCGGTTCAGGGGTAGGGAAACAGACCCTGGAGGGTGGTCGGTGCCGCCGGAGTCGGTGACAGAGGCCAAGATCACCGGGTCGGAGGCACCCCGCGTCAACCCCTGTGATCAGGGCGAAGGTACCCTGATCTCGGGCCACTAGGGCGCGTTCGAACACCTGGCCGCACCGAGTTCTGTTCGGGTCTGTCCGGATCTGTGAAGGACACCCTCGTCGGACCGGTTCGGGTGGGTTTCGGGGTGCCCAGGGGACCTGTCCAGGAGACTCGCGGAAGACGGGTGGGAGAACCCCGCCGTCCCCGTCGAGGTCTCAGGGCGATCACGCTGTTAACGACATTCGGCAAAGTCTGTAAATCTTCACTCTCTGATAATTCTGTGCACGTCTGGGTATGTGTTGCATGTCACCTGTTCGTGAATCGGTGAAACTTATATGATTTTGCTTAACTGGCGTTTAACAAAACAGAACAATAACGAGTGAATCAAGAACGCGGCGGCGGATCGCCCTGCGTTCGACGTACCTCACGTATCCCCCGCCTGGAAAGGTTGACCTCGGGCATGAGCGATGACAAAGAGCGCACGGTGGAGCTCCACTACGAGGGCGGCGTGCTGAAGCTGCCGGTTTTCACCGGTACCGAGGGTGAGAGCACCATCGAGCTGAAGACCCTGCTGGGGTCGACCGGTATGACGACCCTGGACCCGGGGTTCGGCAACACCGCTTCGTGTAGCTCGAAGATCACCTACATCGACGGGGCCGCCGGGATCCTGCGCTACCGCGGATACCCGATCGAGGACCTCGCCGTCCACAGCACCTTCCTCGAGACCGCCTACCTCGTGATCTACGGGGAGCTTCCGGAGCCCGGACAGCTCAAGGAGTTCTCGGACAAGCTGCGCGACAACGCCGACATTCCGGCCGAGATGGGCGCGTTCATCGACGCGATGCCCCGCAACGGCCACCCCATGGCACTGATCGCCAGCGCCGTGAACACCCTGGCCGCCTACTACGAGGACAGCGCGGACCCGGAGAACGACGACCAGGTGGAGCTCGCCACGATCCGGCTGTTGGCCAAGCTGCCGACGATCGCGGCCCGCATCTACCGCAACTCGATCGGCGAGACCCCGATCGCCCCGGACGACTCGCTCGACTACGTCGACAACTTCATCCGGATGACCTTCGGTGACAAGGCCCCCACCGGTGACCTGGGCGACCTGTTCAACAAGGCCGTCGGCATGCTGCTGGTGCTGCACGCCGACCACGAGCTGAACTGCTCCACCGCCACCGTGCGCGTGGTCGGTTCCGCCAAGGCCGACATCTTCGCCAGCGTCGCCTCCGGCATCAACGCCCTGTCCGGCCCGTCCCACGGCGGCGCCAACCAGGCCGTGCTGGAGATGCTGGAGGAGATCCGCGACTCGGGCATCTCCATCGAGGACTTCCTCGAGAAGGTCAAGGCCCGCGAGATGCGCCTCATGGGCTTCGGGCACCGGGTCTACAAGAACTTCGACCCGCGCAGCAAGGAGATCAAGGTTCTGGCGAGCCAGATCCTGGACCGGGACGAGAACCCGGACGAGCTCTTCGCCCTGGCCCTCAAGCTCGAGGCCGCCGCGCTGCAGGACTCGTACTTCACCGACCGCAAGCTGTACCCGAACGTCGACTTCTACACCGGCGTCATCTACCGCACCATGGGTTTCCCGACCAACATGTTCACCGTGTTGTTCGCCATCGGCCGTCTTCCCGGCTGGATCGCCCACTACCGCGAGCAGCTGCACGACCCGGCCTTCCGGATCGCGCGCCCGCGTCAGCACTACATCGGCTCGAACGAGCGCCGCTACCCCGGCCAGGGATGACACCCGCCTGAGAGCGCCTTGACCGCCCGCCCGCGTCACCGACGAGGGCGGGCGTTCTTGTGTACGTCACGAAGAAGGAACGGTATAGAACCTCCCTTTCCTTGTGCTTTGCGTACCTTCTGTCATCGGTGTGCGACGTTGAGAGAAGTGGCAACGAAGCGGCCCCGGACGGAGGGGGCCGCGCGAGGGAGGGGGCCCGGCTATGGTCCGGTACGAGTCGGCCGGTGACATGCTCGGCGAACTGAGCCGAAGCTGGTGGGTCGTGGTCGTTCGCGGTGTCGCCGCCGTGATCTTCGGTCTGGTGGCGCTCATCTGGCCCGGGGTCACCACGGTGGCCCTGGCCTTCGTTTTCGGTGCCTTCGCGCTGGTGGACGGGATCGCGCTGGGGGTCGCCGCCTTCCGGGCGGCCCCCGGTTCCCGTCTCGCCCTGGTGATCCAGTCGGTGCTCGGCATCCTGCTGGGTGTTGCCGCCCTGATCTGGCCGACCGTCGCGGTGGTCGCCCTGGTCTTCGTCATCGGGGCCTGGGCGATCGTCACCGGCGTCGCCGAGATCGTCACCGCGGTACGGCTGCGCGCGCAGATGACCTCCGAGTGGTTGCTGATCTTCGCCGGGGCACTGTCGGTGATCTTCGGTCTGCTGCTGTGGCTCTGGCCCGGTCTGGGCGCGTTGGCGATGGTCGCCGTGGTCGGTATCTACGCGATCGTGTTCGGGATCGCCCTGGTGATCGCGGGCTTGCGGCTCAGGAGCGTGGCAGGCGAGATCGCTCCGTCGGAGTACGGTGAAGCGTCCGCCGAGGGCCACGACGCCAACGAGCCCGCGCCGCGGCACGCCGCGGAGCCCGAGGGCGGTGATCCGCTCGCCGACGACCCCACCGCCGAAGGGGACGAGCACGACGTCAGCGCTTTCGACGACGGCTACGCGGACGGCTACCGCGACGGTTACCGGGGTGATCCGGCCGGCGCCACCGAGGCCTCCGCGCACGAGGACGAGACCGCGGCCCCGCGCGTGGGCAAACACCGCGCGCCCAAGGACCCGCCCGAGGACACCGGCACCCCGTAACGGAGGAGCCCCTGGTCAGTCCTCGCCGACCAGGAGAGGGCCGAGTCGGTCGACCGCCGGGAACGACCGACTCGGCCTTTTCGCGTCACCAGAGCAGGAAGCGCTGTGTGCGTCGGTGGACGGCCAGGGCGTCCCGGTCGGCGAACACCTCGTACACGCCAGAAGGCGTTCTCGTCTTCGGGGTCGCCCACCACGTCGAACCGCACACATCCGGGCTCGTCTCGCGGCGCGTGTGCGGCGTTGCGGGAGATTTCGAGAAGGAAGGCCTCGCGTCCACCGGGCGGCACCCGGATCGAGATGGCGAGGGCGACCGGGTTCATGCGGGCTCCGGGAAAAAGGGGAGGACGGGACCAAGGACCCTCCCCTAAAGTAGGCCCATGGCCTTCCAGCAGCTGTTCTACCAGTAGGACCCCCCGCGTCCTCGACGCCTCCGCGCAGTCCCTCCGGGGGACCGGCGCTTCGCAGTCCTACCCGTAGAAGCTCTCAGGAGACAACCATGACCCGTCGTGCCCATATCGCCATGGTCGGCGTCCCCGCGGTGAGCCACGTCCTGCCAGGCCTGGAGATCATCCGCGAACTGGTCCGCAGGGGCCACCGCGTCACCTACGCCAACGACCCCGTCGGCCGGATCGGCGAGCTCATCGAATCCACCGGAGCCGAGCTCGTCCCCTTCACCACCACCCTGCCCACGGGGGACGAGGAGTGGACCGACGACCCGATCGAGGGGATGGGGATCTTCCTCGACGACGCCATCAACAGCCTGCCCGTGCTTCGGAAGGCCTACGAGCAGGACCGCCCCGACCTGTTCCTCTACGACATCGGCGGGTACACCGCCCGGGTCATGGGGATCGAGTGGGGCGTCCCCACCATCCAGCTGTCCCCGACCTACGTCGCCTGGGCCGACCACACCGACACCGTCATGGCCTGGCTTCGCGAGCAGCCTGGGGCGGAGGAGTTCTTCGCCGAGTTCGACTCCTGGCTGGCCTCGAACGGGGTCGAGGGGTTGGACCATGTCAGCTTTCCGGGTGAACCCGACCGGGCGTTGGCGATGATCCCGCGCGAGATGCAGCCCTTCGCCGACACCGTGGCCGACACGGTCACCTTCGTCGGGCCCTGCCTGGGCGAGCGAGAGGACCAGGGGTCCTGGACCCGACCGGCCGACGCGGAGAGGGTCGTCCTGGTGTCGTTGGGATCGGCCTACACGGACCGGCCGGACTTCTACCGCGAGTGCGTGCGGGCCTTCGGCGACCTGCCCGGGTGGCGCACCGTCCTGCAGATCGGCGAGTACGTCGACCCGTCCGCTTTGGGGGAGGTCCCCGACACCGTCGAGGTCCACCGGTGGGTCCCGCAGTTGGACATCCTGCGGCAGGCGGACGCCTTCGTCACCCACGCGGGTATGGGAGGCTCCAGTGAGGGGCTCCACACCGGCACCCCGATGATCGCGGTGCCGCAGGCGGTCGACCAGTTCGACAACGCCGACCGTCTCCAGGAACTGGGGGTGGCCCGCCGGATCGACACCGAGGCGGCCACCGCGGCGGCGCTGCGCGACGCGCTGCTCGACCTCACCACCGACCCCGAGGTCGCGCGCCGACTGGCCGACATCAGTGGCCGACTCCAGCGCGGTGGCACCCCCTACGCGGCCGACCTCATCGAGGCAGGACTCCCCGAGAGCTGATCTGATCCGACCCGATCCCACACCGGTGCGCCGTCCCCGTGGGCGGCGCACCGGCCGTGTCCGTACCCACCGAAAGGGGCAGAGCCCATGGACCACCTCGTCGTCGTCACCGGAGGGCCCGGTTCGGGCAAGACGACGTTGATCGACCACCTCGCCGGGCTGGGCCACGGGCGCACCGTGGAGGCCGGGCGGGCGATCATCCGCGACCAGCGGGCGATCGGCGGTCCCGGCCTGTCCTGGCGTGACGAGGGCCTGTTCGCCGAGCTGATGCTCTCGTGGGACATGCGTTCGCACCGGGAGGCGGCCCGCCGGGAGGGCCTGGTCTTCTGCGACCGGGGTGTGCCCGACATGGTCGGCTACTTCCTCCAGCGGGGTCTGCGGGTCCCCGAACACGTGCGTGAGGCGGCCCGACTGTTCCGCTACCACCGGCGCGTCTTCCTCGCCCCGCCCTGGCCGGAGATCTACGCGGGGGACGCCGAACGGCACCAGTCGCCGGAGGAGGCCGAGCGCACCTTCGCCGCGATGCGGGAGGCCTACCCCTCCTGCGGGTACGAGACGATCCTGTTGCCCCGCGCGCCGGTCGTCGAGCGCGCCCGTTTCGTCCTCGGGACCCTCCACACGGACGCGGCGAGCGGGCCGCTGTGATGCTCGTGATGACGCTCGTGTTGTGCTTGTGGCCGTACGTGGCCGTATAACGCGAACTCCCTTGTGCATCGGGGTGGGCGCCGCCACACTCTTTCTATACACAGGGTGGGGGTGATTCGGCAGGTGGCGAACGCGTCGGGGTTCGGCATGCCGCCGATGAGCCGGGAAGGGATCGACCACGCGCTCAATCGTGTCCGCGGTGAGGTCGACCGGATCTCCCTCAACCTGGCCGACCTCGACCGGCACGCGGTGTACCGCCTGCTCCGTGACGCCGAGTTGAGCGGTGGGACCCGAAGCCGTTGGGAGGCCACGGACGTACACGTCCACCGGTTGTGGCTGATCCACGCCGTCTTCGAGTCGGTGGTCGAGCACGCCGCGAACCTGCGGGAGTCCGGAGTCGCCGACCCGCAGGACGAGCTCACCCGACTGCTCATGGGCGAGTCCGTGACCCTGCCCCTGGCCGAGGTCCCCCTGAACGAACGCGGCCTGCTCGACCCCGACACCGAGAACATCACCCTGGCCGAGGCCATCGCCCGGATGACCGCCGACTACGAGGCGATCACGGAGGTGGTCTCCGCGGTGGAGACCGCCTGGGACGCCCTCCACCCTAGGCTCGCCGAACTCGACGCGATGTGGCAGGAGGTCGGCACGCTCGCGGACATGGTCGAGGTCCCCGACGACGAGTACGAGGACCTGCGCGCCGAGCTGGAGCGGGTCGGGAACACCGTGCGCCGCGACCCGCTGGCGCTGGTCGCCGACGGTGGCGTGGACACCTCCGGTCTGGACCGTCTGCGCTCGGTCCTGGACCGGACCCGGGGTGAACTCCGGGACGCCCTGCGCATGCGCGACGCCTACGACGAGAACGTGAGCCGACTCCGTTCCGCCATCGACGACGTCGAGAAGGTGGTGCTGCGCTCCCGTGAACTGCGCCTCCGCGTGGTCGCGAAGATCTCCTCCCCGGCGGCCGTCGACGTCCCCGACCCGGTTCCGGAGCTGCGCGCGGTCATCGCCGAGATGGACGAACTGCGGTCCCGGCGGCGGTGGCGTGCCCTGGGCGTCCGGTTGGGGGAACTACAGCGCTCCGTGCACGAGTGCGGGGACGACGCGCGCGACCGGGAACGCAACCTCGGTGGCCTCCTCCAACGCAGGGCCGAACTGAGAGGGCGCCTGGACGCCTTCCGCGCCCGGGCGGTGCGCCTGGGCCTGGCCGAACACGAACGACTCGTCGAACCCCATGGGCGTGCGCACTGGGAGCTGTGGAACGCCCCCTGCGACCTGCGGGCCGCCACCGTGGCGCTGTCCGCCTACCAAAGGGCGCTTCAGGAGCTCGCGGGGACCGAAACCCCCTCGGTCGGAACCAACGATGGCGGTGTGAACAGATGAACGAGTGTGCTTCCCCCGGCTGCCCGGGACTGATCGAGGACGGTTTCTGCGGCGTGTGCGGTCTGGCGCCGATGGACGCGCCGACCACCCGTACACCGGGACCGGGGATCTCGAACTCATCGTCGGGGCCCTTCGTGCCTCCACAGGGTTCGGCTTCGCGGAGCGGCCCTTCGGGCGGGCACCCCGTGGACATCGAGGGGTCCGTCCACTCACACCCGATCAGCTCCGGCAACGTCCGCATCTCGGGGCGCTCGGGCCCGGGCAGCACCTCGGGGGCCGGCGGAGGTTCACGCAGTGGACGTACCTCCAGCGGCGGTTCCCGACGCGGCATGCTCGGGATGGGCATGGTCCAGGTTCCCCTGGTACCGGCGAAGGACCCCTCCGAAGCGATCATGACCGCCCCGGTCGTGTCGGAGAAGAACCGATTCTGTGGCAACTGCTCGGAGAGGGTCGGCCGGTCCAGGGGCGACCAGCCGGGCCGTACCGAGGGTTTCTGCCGCCAGTGCGGCACCCAGTTCTCCTTCACGCCCAAGCTGGTCGAACGCGAGGTCGTCGGTGGCCAGTACGAGGTGCTCGGTTGTCTGGCCCACGGCGGCCTGGGCTGGATCTACCTGGCCCGGGACCGCAACGTCAACAACCGCTGGGTGGTGCTGAAGGGACTGCTCAACGCGGGTGACGCCGAGGCGCACAAGGCGGCCGCCGCCGAACGCGCCTTCCTCTCCGAGGTCGAGCACCCCAACATCGTCAAGATCATCAACTTCTCCCAGCACCCGGACCCGCGCACCGGAATCCCCGGCGGCCACATCGTCATGGAGTACGTGGGCGGCAAGTCGCTGCGGGAGCTGCTCATCGAGCGTCGGGAACAGGGGGCGAGCGATGACGTCCTGCCCCTGGAACAGGTCATCGCCTACGGGTTGGAGTGCCTGAGGGCCCTGGGCTACCTGCACTCCAAGGGCCTGCTGTACTGCGACTTCAAGCCGGACAACGTCATCCAGAGCGAGGAGCAGATCAAGCTCATCGACCTGGGCGGCGTCCGACGCATGGACGACGGGCTCAGCCCCGTCTACACCACCCCCGGGTACCGGGTTCCCGAGGAGGAACTGCGCGGACCAGGCCCCAGCATCAGCGCCGACCTGTACTCGGTGGGGCGGGCCTTGGCGGTGCTCAGCTTCCACTTCAGTTTCATCCGCAGGTACCCGCACGACCTTCCGCCCCGGCAGGAGGTGCCGTTGCTGCGGCGGTTCGAGTCCTACGACCGCTTCCTGCGCCGGGCGACCCACCGTGACCCCGAGGCACGCTTCCACGACGCCGGTGACATGGCCGACCAGCTCACCGGTGTGCTGCGCGAGGTGCTGGCGGAGATCGAGGGGACGCCCCACCCGGCGGCCTCCGCGCTCTTCGGCGGTGAGACCTTCACCGGGCTGCCCGAGTCCGGCGCACACGACGCCGACCGAATGCTGTCCCCGCCCAGCCCCATCGAGGCCGCGGCGCTGCTGCCCTCACCGCTCATCGACCAGTTCGACCCCGCGGCACAACACCTGCGCAACCACCTGGGCATGGCACCGAACGAGCTCATCCCGATCCTGAGGGCGGCCAGGGCGCCCTCTCCGGAGACCCTGCTCATGCTGTCCCGGGCGCTGATGACGGTCGGCCGCTACAAGGAGTCGCTGGACGTACTGGAACAGTTCAGCATCGCGGTCCCCGGCGACTGGCGCACCATGTGGTACCTCGCCGTCGCCGAGCTGAGCACCGGCCGGTTCAACGAGGCCCGAGACCACTTCGCCGAGCTCTACGACCACCTGCCCGGGGAGGCCGCGCCCAAGCTCGGGCTCGCCCTTGCCTGCGAACGCACCGGTGAGCACGACGTCGCCGCACGCCGGTACGCCACGGTGTGGACCACCGACCACTCCTACGTGAGCGCCGCGTTCGGCCTGGCCAGGATCCGGCTCGCCCAGAACGACAGGACCGGTGCCATCGAGGTACTGGACACCGTCCCGGAACTGTCCAGCATGTACGTCCACGCCCAGACCGCGCTGATCTCCGTGCTGGCGGGCGGCACGGGTGACGGCATGGGCCTGGTCCGGGCGGGTGAGAGGCTCGGCCGGATCGGACTGGACAGCGAGTCCGTCGATCGACTGGCCGCACGGGTCCTGGAGTCCGCCCTGGAATGGCTCCGGGCCGGCGGGGTCCCGCCCGCGGGGAGCCGTCTTCTCGATGACGAACTCACCGAGGACGGGGTGCGCTCCAACCTGGAACGCCGCTACCGGTCCCTGGCCCAACGG
>NZ_DYZD01000131.1 GCF_020741345.1 Nocardiopsis listeri | reverse complement strand
ACCTCGACGGAGAACCCGTCCCTGCTGACGATGGACTGGGTCACCATCGAGACCGGAATGAAGTCCAGTGCTTCGAGCGCCGCCCGCTGAGCGGTCTCCCAGTGCCCGCACATCTCTTCCTCGGACTCGGCGCTCAGGGCCGCTGCGAGAGCCTCCGCGGCCTCGGGGTTCTCGGAGTAGGTCATGTTCCGGCCCCCTTGCCCGTACCACTCACCGAGCACCGTGGTCAGACCCCACGAGATGGTCCCCATGTTGTTGACCGTGGCGTAGACGGTGACGTCCCAGGTTTCGGGCTCGTCGTAGAGTTGGCCGACCCAGCTGCCGACGTCGGTGTTGTGCAGTTCGACGTCGGCGCCCGCGGCGTTGAGCTGCTCTTGCAGGTAGACGGTCGCGGAGCCGTTCGGGCCGATGGCGTGGCTGCCCAGCACATTGACGGAGACCCCGTCCAGAACCTCTCCGGCGGAGTCCATGTCCTGTTCGAGCAGCAATGACTCGTCGGTGTTGGCGCACTGCATGTTCTCGTCGCCCAGGGTGGCGATCAGCTCCCCTTCCGGATCGACGATCTCGCGCAGGGCGTCTCTGTCGATCACTTGAGCCGCGGCCCTACGGAGCTCCTCGTCCTGAAAGGGACTGGTCTCCGCGTGGTTGAACATGACGTAGTACTCGCCGGTGACGGCCGTGGTGAACCCGAAGGAGCCGTCCTCCTCGAACCGGCTCAGCTCCTCGGCTTCGACGGGAGCGACATCGATTTCGCCGGTGAGGAGCTGGTTGGCCACGGCGTCCTCCGCTCCGACGACGAATTCCAGATGCCGCGCGGGGGTTCCTTCGAGGGGCTCGGAGTACTCCACCCAACCGTCGTAGTCCTCCCTCAGGTCGAAGCGGTAGCCGACCCCGGTGTTCGACTCACCGAGAACGTAGGGACCACTGAACGCGCCCTCCACGGTTCCGGCCGCGAGGCCTTGGAGATCCTCCATCCCGGCGGGGCAGATGATTCCGGCCTGGGGGATGGCGAGCCCGGGCAGCACTTCCGAGTGCGGTTCGCTCAGGTCGATCGAGACGGTCCCCGCCTCGTCGTCGGCGGTGAAGGTCACCTCGCCGTCACCGAAGATCCCGGTGGTGTGGAGAGAGCCGGTGTCCGGGTCGGCGAGGTACTCCAGGGACCCGGCGACGACGGTCGGCGTGATCTCGGTGCCGTCGGCGCAGGTGTGTCCCTCCCCGATGGTCAGCGTCGTGTTGTCGGCCGACTGCTCCCAGGACTCGGCCAGGCCGGGGATGAATTCGCCGTCCAGATCCCTGCGGATCACGGTGTCATAGGCCAGTCGAACCGCCCGATAGTCATCGGTCGTCTCGGACAGAGCGGGGTCGAAGGTGGTCGGATCCTCGATCCACGCCCCGCGGATCGTGTCCGTCCCCGCTTGGTCACCGCCTCCCGTGGTGCATCCGGTGAGTACGAGCGCTCCCGCGCATAGAGCGGCGGACACGGCGCGTCCCCCTCGGCCCTGACTCGACATGGTGGTCCTCTCGGTCGATGGAATGCGAAGTGGCACCGGCTCGGATGTGGTTCACGTCTTGGTGCGAGCGGGTTCGTGGTAGGAGCGCGCCGCGGTCGCGTCGAAGGTGCGAAGCGGACCTTTCGTGTGCCGCCGGTGGATCCCCGTGACCTTGGCGGTCGAGGATCAGGGACCGGTGCTCACACCGAGGGCGTCTTCTGGGAGGGGGTGGACTCGGTGGACACCGAGTCCGAGGTGCGCCGGTGGGCGTCCTCCGCCGGGGCCTCCTCGACCGTGGGCGCCTTCACCAGCGTCTCGGGCAGGTACCAGATGCCGATCACACCGATGAGGCTGAGTACGACCAGGTAGCCGGCCACCAGCCACGGGGTTCCTCCGCCCACCGCCACCAGCCAGGTGGCCACCATGGGCGCGGTGCCCGCAGCGACGGCCGCGGGGAGCTCCCGGGAGAGCGCGATCCCGCTCCAGCGCATACGCGTGGGGAAGATCTCGGCGATCATCGCCGCGGAGACACCGATGGTGGCTCCCTGGATGACGGCGAGACCGAGGATGAGCCCCAGCGCCACGAGGAAGGAGTTCTCGGTCTGGTAGAGCATGAACATGGGGAAGGCGAAGACGACACCGAAGACGGCCGCCCCCATGAGGAGGGGCTTGCGGCCGATCCGGTCCGCGAGGGCCCCTGCGGCGAGGGTCGCCGGGATGGTGAGCAGCATGGCCGCGAGCAGGCCGATCAGCGTGTGCGTGGAGTCCACGTTCAAGGTCCCGGTGGTGTACGAGACGGCGAAGGTCTGCACGATGTAGACCCAGGGGAGCGTGAAGACGAAGAGGGCCATGCCCGCCAGGAGGAAGCGCCAGTGGCCGCGTACCGCCTCCACGATGGGCGCGGTGCTGACGGCGTCGTCCCTCTCGGTGGCCTTGAACGCCGCGGTCTCCGTCACCCGGAACCGGAAGTACAGCGCGATGGCCACGATCGCCACGCTGGCCAGGAACGGCAGTCGCCAGCCCCAGGCGAGGAACG
>NZ_DYZD01000130.1 GCF_020741345.1 Nocardiopsis listeri | reverse complement strand
GAACCCACCCCCACCCCGCCCAACAACCCCTAATACCCACGACCCCAGGCAGCCCACCGACCAGCACCACACCCACCCCTCGGAACCACCCGCCTAGAGGGCGCGCCGGTACGGCCCCATGGGGCCGTGGCCAGGAGGGAGCCGCCTGCTGAAAAGGGCTCCGAGGTGGCCGCCTCCCGGGTTCGGGGAGGGAACCGGTCGTCGTGCGGGGTCTCGATCTTGGTGTGGGTGACCTCGAAACCGGCCTCCGCGGCCCACCGGGCAGCCTCGGTCGGGTGCTCCGGGGCGGCCGCGAGGGCCGGGTGGGTCCCGAACGGTCCGCTGGTCTGCATGGTGCTTCTTCTGCTCGGAAGGACGGCCTGGTCTGCCCATACCCTCGGACGTCGTGGATCCCATGGGGGTCCGGGCCGTGGATCAGCGCGGGGCGAGGCCGTGGAGGAGATGGTGGACGACCTCCGGGAGGACCCCGTCGAACTCCTCCCCGGAGTGGTCGGCGGTCAGGGACGCGAAGCCGTGCAGGGTGGAGACGACGGTGTAGGCGATCGACTTCGCGTCGCCCTGGACGATCTCGCCGGCGTGCTGACCCTGGACGATCGGGGCGAGGACGATGTCGAGCAGTTCTTCGATGGCGGCGATGAGCCGATCGGTGACGTCGCTCTCGTGCTTGCGGGCGTACATCAGGTCCAGCAGGGCACCGTTGGCCCGGGTGAAGTCCACGTAGGCGCGGGCCAGGGCGAGGAAACGGGTCCCGGTGTCGGCGTCCTCGACGTCGGCGCGATCCAAGGAGGCCTTGAGCCGCTGGAAGCCACTGAGCGCGAGGGCGTCCAGCAGCGCACCCTTGTCCTTGAAGTGTCTTCCGGGGGCGGCATGGCTCACGCCCGCCTCACGGGCGAGCCCGCGCAGGGAGATCGCGGCGGGTCCTCGGTCGGCAAGGGTGCGTTCCGCGCCGGCCAGGAGAACGGCGCGCAGGTCTCCGTGGTGGTAGGGGCGTCCGGCCATGTTCATCAGCATAGGGGGATGTTGACGACGCCATCATTGATGTCGTGGACAGCCTTCCGGTCGCCGCCCTACCGTGAGGGGATGAGCGAGAAGAACGTCCACCTGCCCGATCTCGGCGGCAGGACCGCGGTCATCACCGGGGCCAACAGCGGTCTCGGGCTGGAGACCGCGAAGGTCCTGGCAGGACGCGGGGCCCGTGTGGTCCTGGCCGTCCGCGACACCGTCAAGGGGGACGAGGCCGCTCAGGGGATCCCCGGTCAGACCGAGGTCCGCCGGCTCGACCTCGCCGACCTCTCCTCGGTACGCGCCTTCGCCGAGGACTGGGAGGGGGACCTCCACCTGTTGATCAACAACGCCGGGGTCATGGCCATCCCCAGGTCCAGTACCGTGGACGGTTTCGAGACCCAGTTCGGGGTCAACCACCTCGGCCACTTCGCCCTGACCAACCGGCTCCTGGAACACGTCACCGGGCGTGTGGTCACCGTGTCCTCCGGGCTGCACGCCTCCGTGCGCGGCATCCACTCCGAGGACGTGAACCTCGAGCAGGGGTACAGCCCCTACCGGGCGTACGGCCGGTCGAAGCTGGCCAACCTGCTCTTCACCCTGGAGTTGCAGCGCAGGCTGGAAGAAGCGGGATCATCGGTGCTGGCCACCGCCGCCCACCCCGGCTACGCGGCCACCAACCTGCAGGGACGCACGGGGAAGGCACTGGAGGACCGGTTCATGCGGATGCTGAACAAGGTCATCGCGCAGAGCGCCGCGGCCGGCGCCCTGCCCACGATCTACGCCGCCACCCAGGACGTCCCCGGAGCGGCCTACGCCGGTCCCACGGGGATGTTCGGCACCGGTGCTCCCGGGTTGGTCGGGCGCAGCGGCGCGGCAAAGGACGCCGACGCCGCCCGCCGACTGTGGGAGCTGTCGGAAGAGGCGACCGGCACCTCGTTCCCGCTGTGAGCCCACGCGGCGGGGCGGGGGCCTTGAGACCCCCGCCCCGGGACCCTACGGGGTGAGGGTGAGATCGTCCGTGCTCGCCTCGCGCACGGCCTCCTCCGTCACGGCCCACGGCAGGGACGTTCCCTCGGACCAGAGTTGCAGCTGGTCGTCGTAGTTGGGGTGGAAGGCGTGCCCCGAGTTGCCGGTCAGGTGGATCCAGGTGGAGGAGTCCCGGTCGGACAGGTCGACGACCATCCGCATGGACGGGACCGTGGTGATGCCGTACCCCTCGGTCGCGTTCCAGCCGGTCGCGTTGACGATGCTCGAACCACCCGGGCTCTCCACCGGGCCGCGGTTGAACAGCCACTCCACCGGGCCGATGCCCGAGCTGCCGAACGACTCGTGCGTGGCCGTCAGGGTGTGCAGATCGCCCCAGCGCCAGGCGGACGGGTCGTCGCCGAGCAGTTCGGTGAGTTCCTCGGCGGCCTCGTCCATGGCGGCGGCCAGCACCTCCTCACGACCGCTGACCTCCCGGCCCTCCCACCACGGGGAGTCGGGGTCCTCCAACAGGCCGGTCACCACGTACATGCCGCGCGAGTTGCTGTTCATGTCCATCTCTCCCAACTCGTCGAAGAGCAGGGGGAGCAGGTGTCGCCAGGTCGCGTTGTAGAAGGCCGCGCCCGAGGAGTCGGGTTCGTTGAAGTGGTCCCAGTCCGCCAGTTCGGCCTGCGCCTCGGCGGTGGTTCCGTCCACGTCCACCTCCAGGAGGTGGGGAGTGATGTCGACGGCGGCGCCGTGGTGGGAGTCCATCAGGACGCGTTCCATGTCCTCGATGGTCACCGGGCCGTCGTCGACCGCTTCGGCCAGCAGGTCGTTGATCCGCTGACTGCGGTAGCCGTAGTCCCAGTCGGTGGTGAGGAAGTGTTCGTAGTCCTCGTCGACCACCGCCTGGTTGGCGGTGACGATGATCCCCGACTCGGGGTTGAGCACGCTGGGCAGCTCGTCGAAGGGCAGGTACTCCTCCTCCCAGTCGTAGTCGGAGTCCCAGCCGGGTGCGGGCCAACGGCCGTCGCCCTTGCCGCGTACCGGCACCAGACCGGGGGACTGGTAGCCGATGTTGCCCTCGTTGTCCGCGTAGACGAGGTTCTGCGCCGGTACCTCGAACTGTGCGGCGGCGCTGCGGAAGTCGTCCCAGCCACGTGCGCGGTTCAGGGCGAAGATGGAGTCGGCGGTGGTTCCCGGCTGGAGCGCGGTCCAGCGCATGGAGACCGCGTAGGGGGCGTCTTCGCCCTCGGCCCGGTCCTCACCGATCTCGCGCAGGTTCCCACCGGCCGCGGTCGTGGACAGGATCGGCCCGTGGTGGGTCGAGCGGATGGTGATGTCCAGGTCCTGGCCGCCCGAGACCTTGATGGTGTCCTCGATGATCTCCAGCGGACGCTCCTCGCCGTCCACCACGTAGTCGTCGCCCTCGACCCTCTCCAGGTACAGGTCCATGACGTCCGGGTTGAGGTTGGTGAAGCCCCACGCGATCGACTCGTTCTGGCCGATGACCACGCCGGGCAGCCCGGAGAAGCTGAACCCGCTGACGTCGAAGGGGCACTCCTCGGAGAGTTCGGTGCAGTGCAGTCCCATCTGGTACCAGGTGGACGGCATGGAGGCGCCCAGGTGGGGGTCGTTGGTCAACAGGGGAGAACCGGTGTCGGTGTGCTCCCCGGAGACCACCCAGGAGTTGGATCCCATGTCGGGGCTGTCCGAGGGGCCGAGGAGGTCGGGCACGGCGTCGTGGACGGCGGGCAGGCCTTCGAGGGCGTCCAGGGCCTCCTCCGGGAGTTCGGGCCCCGGGGACAGGTCGGCCTCCGGCTCGGCGCCGTTGTGCTCGTCGGTGTCGGTGATGGGCTCGTGCCGCTCGGTCGGGTAGGCCGGGTAGAGCTCCTCGATCCGTTCCCGGTCGAGGCCGTTGGCGAGCAGCAGGGCGCGGTCGGTCTCCTCTTGGAGGTTGCCGCCCAGGTCCCAGGCCATGGCCTTGAGCCAGGCGAGGCTGTCGGTGGGGGTCCAGGGCTCGACGGTGTAGTCGTCGGCGGTGATGCCCAGGAGTCCGTACTCCAGGCTCGCGGCAAGCCCGTCGTTGTCCTCGATCCAGGCGTTCACCCCGGCGGCGTAGGCGTCCAGGTAGCCCTGTGTCTCCTCGGAGAGGAGTTCGTACTCCTGCTCGGCGACCCGGCGCCAGCCCATGGTGCGCAGGTAGACGTCGGTGTCGACCTGGTCGGGGCCGAAGAGTTCGGCGGTGCGACCGGCGGTGACGTGGCGGCGGAAGTCCATCTCCCAGAAGCGGTCCTGGGCGTGGGTGAATCCTTGGGCGACGAAGAGGTCGTCGGTGTTGTCGGCGTAGACGTGCGCGACCCCGTGCTCGTCCCGAAGGACGTTCACCGGCGATTTCAGCTCCGACAGGGAGAGCTCGCCATCGGTGGTGGGGAAGGAACTTCGGACCGCCCACACACCGAGGAGGGCGGCGATCAGGGCGAGCGACGCGACGACCGCAACAAACCCCAAAACGACACGAAAAAGGACACGCTTACGCAATACACCCATGACGGAACCCTAGAGTGTCCGGGGTCACGTGCTCTAGGTCTCGTGGCCTGCCGTTATCAATTGTTACCAAGTGGTAGGTCCGATCTCGCGGTGCGCGACAGCAGCGGTGCGCACAGGAAGATCGCCAGGAAGAACACCATCGCGTCGAGCAGGGTGCCCGGCACGAGGGCGCGTTCGTCGCGGCCGAACCGCCGAGGGGACTCGCGAGTGCTCGTCGAGGCCACCGTGAGGCCTTCCGGAAGTGCGGGGCGCGGCGAGACCGTGCCCCGCACCACCGACGGCCCCGGGAAGCGGAGGACTCAGCCCAGGTTCTCGACCAGGCGCTCGCTGATCAGGCGGGAGCTGTAGTAGTCCATCCGGAAGCCCTCGGCGCCCACGGTGAAGGCGCGGTCGTCCTCGAAGGCCGGGATGTTCTCCAGGGTCGGGTAGCTCTCGGCGTAGTCGGCGATCTCCTCGCCCTGGAGGTTGACGAACAACAGGGTGCTGTCGTCGAAGTCGGAGGCGCGCTCGGGGGAGAGCTGCACGATGTCGGTACGGTCCGCACCGCCCTGGGCACCGGCGGCGGTGAGGTCCTCGGGCATCTCGTGCTGGTTCAGGCCCAGGTCGGCGAGCAGCTTGCCCTGCGCCGACTCGGGGGTGAACACGTTGAAGCCGTCCGGCGTTCCGGTGAGCATCACCACGTCGTTGTCGTGCGACAGGGCCTCGGAGGACTCGGTGACCAGTTCCTGGTACTCCTCCGTGATCTCCGCGGCGCGGTCCTGTCGGTCGAAGGCCTCCGCGTACTGCTCGGTGAGCTCGGTCCACGGGATGTCGCCCTCGCCGAGCACCACGGTGGGCGCGATCTCCGACAGCATCTCGTAGGTGCTCTCGTCGATGGCGTCGGCACCGAAGCCGTTTCCGACGATGAGGTCGGGTTCGGCGGCGCCGACCGCCTCCAGGGAGACCTCGGGGCCAGGGAGCGGCTCGACCTCACGCTCGACGGCGAGGTCGGCCCACTGGGAGAAGAAGCCGTTCTCGTCGGTGAGCGGACCGGGGGAGGTGGTGGCGGAGGCCGTGACCGGCACGTCGAGACTGAGGAGAGTGGCGGTGCTGGTGACGCTCACCGAGACCACGTTGCCCGCGTCCGCGGGGATCTCGGTCTCGCCGTACACGTGGCTCACGGACCGGGTCCCGTCATCACCCGGAGTGTCGGTGGAACCCTCGGGGGAGGAGTCGGTTCCGCAGGCGGTGAGCAGGAGCAGGCCGGTGGCCGCTGTGACGACACCGGTCACCAGGGCGGGGCGGAAGGGAATACGCTTCATAAGAGCAATAGTTAGGCAAGGCTATCCTCATGTCAATGTCACGCAGTGTGAACAACAACGCCCTCATGACCGTGCCGCCGCGCCTCAAACGCGCCACCCGGCCCCCGCGCGGCACCTCGCCCCTGATCCAGGGACTCGAACGGGCCGCGGCGGCGGGTGAGGCCGACCTCGGTGCCTTCTGGCGCGGGGTCGAGTCGGGCGGGACCCCGATCGTCGGCGACCTCGATGAGCAGGGCCACCGCACCGCCACCTTCCTGTGGCGTGGTGGAGACGAACTCGCCGACGTCATCCTTGTGGCGAACAAGATCGCCGACGCCGACTCCTACGAAGAGAACCGCATGGCCCGTGTCCCCGGCACCGACGTGTGGCACCTCACCTACCGGATGCGTTCGGACTGGCGCGCCTCCTACACGGTCGCGCCCGTCCCCGCGGACGGGACGCCGGCCCCGAAGGACGCGCTGTCCGCCATGACCCGACTGCGCCGTGAACGGGCGATCGCCGTCGCCGAACCCCAGGACCGGGCCGCCGTGGCCCGCTGGTTCGACGCACTCGCCCACGCCCGACCCGATCCGTGGGCCAGGGAGCGGCTGGACGAAAACCACTCGGTGGTCTCCCTGCCCGAGGCTCCGAGCGATCCGCGCCACCGGGTGCGCGGCAACGTGAAGCCGGGAGAGGTCACCGAGCACCGCGTCGCCTCACGGCACCTGGACAACACCCGCACCGTCTGGATCCACCGCCCGGAGATCTATCCGCCCGAGGGCGAGCCCTGGCCGGTCACAGTCCTCCTCGATGGTCGGACCTGGTACGACCTGCCTCTGGCGCCCCTGCTCGACGGACTGATCGCCGAGGGCGCCCTGCCACCGATGCTCACCGTCATGGTCGACAGCCTCGATCCGGGCACCCGCACTCGCGAACTCGCCTGCCACGATCCCTTCGTGTGCTTCCTGGACACCGAACTCCCGGCCTGGCTGCGGAACCTGCACCCGATCACCGACGACCCCGATCGCACCCTCGTGGCGGGACAGAGCCTGGGCGGCCTGACCGCCCTGTACGCGGCGCTTCGGGCACCCGGGCGGTTCGGCCGGGTCCTCTCGCAGTCGGGTTCCTATTGGTGGCCCAACGTCGCCGGGACAGGGGGCGAGAGCGAGCGCATGGTCCGTCTCGTCGCCGATGCCGAAACCCTTCCGGGGCGGGTCCATCTCAGTGCCGGCCTCCAGGAGTGGTCCCTCATCGGCGCCAATCGGCGTGTCCACGAAGTCCTGTGCACGCGAGGAGCGCAGCTGGGCCGACCGGACGGATTCGCCGCCCTGGCCGAGTACAACGGCGGCCACGACCGTGCCTGCTGGCGCGCGGACCTGCCGGACGGGCTGGTGGCGCTCACCGAGGACTGGCCTCGTTCCACAGGCCGAACGGGCCGCGGCGAGTGAGCCGGGACGTTAGAGGGTCGCGCCCGCCCGGGCCGCCTCCTCGCGCAGCACCGACACCAGCTCGCCGGCCGGCAGCCCCCGCGCCCGACGGAACCCGGTCCCCGCCCACAACGCCATCCCCTCGGGGTCGGCGGCCCTTGCCGCGGCGGCCCGCAGCGGCCTGGTCATGTGGTGCACCTGCGGGTAGGCGTCGGGGGCGTCGGCGTGGTCGAGGATGAAGCGGTTGGTCAGCCCTCGCGCAGGCCGCCCGGTGAACGCGCGTGTCAGCGTGGTCTCGGTGAAGTCGGGGTCGGTGAGCGCGGCCTTGTGGAGCGGTTGCGCGCCGCTCTCCGGGCAGCGCAGGAACGCCGTGCCCGACTGGGCCGCGGCGGCTCCGGACGCCAGGGCCGCGGCGACATCGGTTCCGTCCATGAGACCTCCGGCCGCGATCACCGGAACGTCCACGGCCCGCACCACGTCGGGCAACAGTTCGGCCAGCGGGCGGTCGTCGGCGCGGTCGGGGTCGAAGGTGGCGCGGTGGCCGCCCGCCTCCACACCCTGGGCGCACACACCGTCGGCGCCCCGGGCCACGGCGGTACGGGCCTCCTCCACGGTGGTGATGGTGACGACCGTCGCCGATCCCACCGCGCGCAGTCGGGTCAGGACCTCCTCGGAAGGGCAACCGAACGTGAAGCTCACGACGGGCACCCGGGCCTCGATCACCAGGTCGACCTTGGCGTCATAGTCATCGTCGTCGTACCGGGCCGGGCCGACCTCGACGCCCAGGCGATGGGCGTCCTCCGCAAGGTCGGATCGGTAGGCGACCAGCGCCTCGTCACGTTCAGGGGGCAGGGGAGGCGAGGGGACGAACAGATTGACCCCGAACGTTCGGGCGCCCGCCCCCCGCACCTCGTCGATCCGAGCGCCGAGCGTGTCGGCGGTCAGATATCCGGCCGGGAGCGACCCCAGTCCGCCGGCGGCGCTCACCGCGGCCACCAGGTCCGGGGTGGTGGCGCCCCCGGCCATCGGAGCTTGGATGATCGGACGTTCCCTGCACAACCGTGACAGATCCATCGTCACTCACTTCCCCCACATCGATCGCCCGCAGATTATCAAGACGGGGAATGGGAGAGCCGCACGGGTCATGAACTCTCGGGTGCGCTGTTTCTCACGTGGTCGGTGTCGTTCTTTTCCGGTTCGGTGAATTCGGTGGACTCCGGGAAGAGGCGGGTCAGGATGAGCGAGACGATTCCACCGATGACGGCACCCGACGCCATGACGGTCACCGCGACAGGAATCCCCCGAAGATCCCACAACCAGCCGAAACTGAAACTGGTCGCGACACCGGCCAGCATGGCCAGGGTCGATATGGCCGAGAACATGGTGTTGCGATCGGCGTCGGTGAACATCAGTTGGCACCAGACCCCCGCCACCACCCCCGCGAGACCGATGAGGAATTCGGCCGCGATCAGGCCGACGATCAACGGGACCACGTCGTGCGCGGACAGCACCAGGGGAATGCCGATCGCCATGACCGACGGCGGGCCCCACAGGTGGGGCCTGCGCGGGTGCACCCAACGCGCGGCGGCCGCGCCCGCCGCCAGGGACAACGTCATCACCAGCAGGAACAGGCCGTTGAGGCGGACGTCCTGCCCGAAACGCTCCAGTAGCATCGGCTGCCAGGAGGCCACCAACAGCACCGTCGCCGACATGGCGCCCATGGCCAACGCCACCATCGGGGCGAAACGTCGGCTGAGCACCTGGGAGACCGACTCCAGCACGATCACACCGATCCGCCTGTCCGGTCGCCCCGGTGCGACCGGAAAACTCAACGGAGCCAGGGCGGCTAGAGACAGCAGGAGCAGACCACCACAGGCCACCAGCGGTCCCGGCGGCAGCCAGGTGCCCGCCACCATGACCAGGGCGGCACCGAGCGCCGAACCGATCCGTCCGGACAAGGCGCCCACACGAACGATTCGTGCGATCCGTACGGTCCGGTCCCGGGAACCGACCCGGTTGATGAGGATCGCGCTCATGGTGCCCGAATGCAGCGCGTAACCGACGGTGCCCAAGCACATGCCCGCCAGGGTCGACGGTAGAGTCGGCGCGGCGCCGACGAACAGGAAACCGGCGCCCCAACTCAGCAGACCGACGAACAACAACCTCCGGTGCCCGTAGCGGTCGCCCAACGCCCCGCTCGGCGCCTCCATGAGCAGCCCGACGAGGTTGGCCCCGGCCATGATCGACCCGACCATCCATGGATCCGCTCCGCGCCCCAGGAAAATTGTGACGAAAACCGCGCCGTAAACGAAGTCGGCGAGCGAGGTGCCCAGAGAGTAAGCGGTGAATCGTCGAAGCAGCGACCTTTCTTCGACAGGTGTGGGGGGTTCTGGTTCGGCCAAGGGAATTCTTCCGGATCGATGGAATTTCGATGTGAGTGAATTCCGCCGAAAATACCATGCTGTTTCTTCCGGGGCCACGGGTTGTTCCATGGCCCGGGCCTGGATGGTCAGCCTCGGTGGGCCGGTCGTTCCGACCTCGACCGTTCGTCTTCGGGCGAAGCGCCCTCCCGGACCGGGATGAACGTCCAGGGGGAGGGGGAGTGGAACAGCGGCATCAGGACCGCGTCGACGATCTCCACCACCAGCTCGTCGTCGAGAGGCGAGCCCTGGAACAGGAAGTGGTTGCGCAGCAGGGCCTGCCCCACGTCCAGGCGCGGGCCGATCACCGCCTCGGGGCGGATCTCGCCGCGTTCCACCGCTCGTCGGGCCACCTCGGCCATCATCCGCCTGCCCCGTCCCTGCGAACGCGACCTGATCTCCTGGTCGTGCTCCGGGTCGGGCAGGGACTCGGCCAGGAGCCCGCGCAGGGCCGAACCGGCGGGGCCGGCGAGCATCGTGGCGTTCTGTCGGATCAACGCCAACAGGTCACCGCGCAGCTCCCCCGTGTCGGGGACCTGATCCGGGTCGGGCAACAGGTGGTAGACGGCGTCCATCACCAACGCGGCCCGCGTGTTCCACCGGCGGTACAGGGAGGCCTTGCTCGCCCGAGCCCGCTCGGCCACCCGTTCCATGGTCAGCCCCGCGTACCCGTGCTCGTCCAGCTCTGCGATGGTCGCCTCGTGGATGGCGGCGAGCAGGGCATCACCCCGTCTGCGGGGACGTTTGCGGTGATCGTTGCTCTCGACGGACATGACCGCATCCTATGAAGCGGACGTGACCGCGCCGCGTGCGCCGTCGACCGTCACCCGCTCCCCGTCGGTGAGCGTCGAGGTCCCGGTACCGGTGCCCATCACCGCGGGGATCCCGTACTCACGGGCCACGATCGCCGCGTGCGAACCGACGGCGCCCGAATCCACCACCACGGCCGCAGCCCGCCGGAACAGCGGGGTCCACGTCGGGTTGGTGTAGGGGCACACCAGTACGTCGCCGTCCCGGAGCCGGTCGAAGTCCTCGGCGCCCCGGACGATCCGGACCGGTCCGGTGGCCGTGCCCGCGCCGGCCGGGGCGCCTCTGACCAGGGTGTCCGGTGATTTCCGGTGGGGGAAGACCCGGGCCGGGTCGATCATGGGCACCCCGGACATCTCCGCCCGTTTGGTCGCGCGTGCCCGCACCAGCGAACGCAACCGCTCGGCCCGGTCCGAGGGGAGCGCATCGACGTCCTCGACCTCCAGCACCTCCTCCAGGCGCAGGTGGAAGACGTCGAAGGCCTCCTCCACCACCCCGGCCCGGCGCAGGCGCTCGCCGATCTCCAGCAGGGAACGGCGCAGGGTCGGCAACATGGCGGTGAGGTAGAAGTGGGTGTTCTCCCGAAAGGCCACCGCCTCCCGGGCGGAGCGCAGCAGACGCCGGATCCTTCGGCCCGCCCGACGGCCTCGTAGCAGCGGGTGGTCGAGCAGTTTCCGCATGGCCTCCTCGGAACGGGAGCCGTGGGCACCCGCCGGTTCCGCCCCCTCCACCAGGGAACGCACCAGCCCCACCACGACCTCGGGGGACTCCGCGAGCGTGGGCGGGCTCACCAGGAGTGGGGAGGTGGTCTCCCGCCGCCCGTACTCCCGCAGGAACGCGTCCAGTTCCGCGCGAAAGTCCGGGAAACCGCCCTCGGCCAACACGGACACCACCCCGTCGGCCTCCCGCGCCGTGAACAGGGCCCGCAGCTTCGGGTCGGCCCGTACCTTCGCCGCCAGGTCGGCCAGCGCCCGGTTGGAGTCCTCGGTACGGGTGGGCGCACCGCCCAACAGGTCGGCGAGCAGGTCCCCACGGCCCAGCAGACGAGTGGTCAGGGCCATGCCGGCCAACGCCAGACCGCTTCCGGGCAGGTAGTCGATCCGCAGGTCCCGGCAGTACCCCAGGAGCCCCAGGGCACGATCGGGCATCCGGACCAGTTCCGGCCAGGGCAGGGACCGTGGATCCACGGCCTCCAGCGCCGCCACCTCGTCGAGGAACACACGCTGCCGTGGGTCCTCGGCCCAGTCGACGGGTCGGAACCCGCGGGCCTTGCGGACCAACTCGATCGGGGTGAACAGGGCCCGCGGGGCCGGGTGCGGGTTCGGCGGCACCAGTTGGACCACCACCCCGTCCTCTTCTCGCAGGTAGTCCTGGAAGGTGCCCGCCAACCCGTAGTGCTCGGCGATCTCGCGCATCATCTCCGCGGGCCCCCGCCCCACGAAGGTGCTCACGTCCATGGGGTAGGGCCGCACCGGCAGATACTCGGTCAAAATGGCGGCTTGGAGCCGTTGACGCCGGTTGAGTGGAACCGAGGGAGGCGGCAGCGCCGTCATCGGTCGGGCCTGCACGATGCGAAAACGACCGTCCCAGAGCGCCCACTCGATGTCCTGGGGGCGGCCGAAGTGCTCGGTGACGGTGCCGGCGTGCGCGGCCAGGATCGTCAGTTGTTCCCGGGTGAGCAGAGCCTCCTCCCGCACAGGATCGGTCGCCCCGACGGTCGTGCCGGTCCCCTCACGGCGGACCCCACCGCCGGCCACCGGACGGATCACCGTCTCCCCGAGCCCCGGGGTCCACTCCAGGAGCTCCCCGAGTCGGCTCAGCAGGTAGTGGTCGGGGGTGACCGCCCCGGAGACCACGGCCTCGCCCAGCCCGGCCCCGGCGTCCACGACGATTCGATCGCGCTCTCCGCTCACCGGGTCGGCGGTGAACATCACCCCGGCGACCTCGGAGTCGACCATCTCCTGCACCACCACCGCGATCCCCAACCGGTCCTGGTCGATCGCGCGCTCGCGACGATAGGCCACCGCCCGGTCGGTCCACAGCGAGGCCCAGCAACGTCGGACCGCGTCCAGAACGGCCTCGGTGCCCACCACGTTGAGGTAGGTGTCCTGTTGACCTGCGAAGGCCGCCCCCGGCAGGTCCTCGGCCGTGGCACTGGAGCGCACCGCCACCGGCACGTCCACGCCCAGCCCCCGGTAGGAATCGGTGATCGCCTCGCGCAGGTCTTCGGGGACCTCGGCCGCCATCAGCGCGGAGCGCAGGTCGGCGGGCGTCGGCCCGTCGCCGTCCTCGGCGGGCCCGGTGGGCGGCCCGGCCGATCCGGCGCCCTGCGCGACGGCGGCGTAGGCGTGGGTGGTGATCACGAAGCCGCGAGGTACCGGTAGGCCGGCCCGGATCAGTTCACCCAGGTTGGCGGCCTTACCGCCCACGGTCTCCAGGTCCGCGGCCCCGAAGGCGTCCAACGGAGCGACGAGGCCCGTGCGAGTGGTCGCTGTGGGGTTCAAGCTCTCTCCCGGTGGTCGTGTGGCCCGAGAGGGCCGGTGGCGTCCCGGCCGACCGGAATCGCCCCCTGCGCCGGCACTCCGATCCGTCTCGGTCCTTTAGAGAACGCCGCGTGTCCAAAAGGCTAACCCGATGGCCTAGAGAACGCAACGTTTCCTAGGGGGTTCCCGTAGAGCGTCCAAGGCGGGCCGAGTCCCGATCCGGCCTCGCCCCGTCGGCCCGGATACGCTCGGCGTGACAGCGCAAACCCTGGGAGGAACCAACATGACAGCCACCGCGGTCGTCACCGGAGCCAGCAGCGGAATCGGCGCGGCCACCGCGCGCGGGCTCGCCGCCGAGGGTTACGACGTGGTCCTGGTCGCCCGCCGGGCCGATCGGATCGAGGCCCTGGCCGAAGAGATCACCAAGGCCGGTCGGAGCGCGCGGGCCCAGGTCCTCGACGTCACCGACCGGGCCGCCGTCGACGCCTTCGCGGAGGCCCTGGACTCCTGCGACGTGCTCGTCAACAACGCGGGCGGCGCGATCGGCACGGAGACCGTGGCCACCGGTGACCCCGCCGACTGGCGGCGGATGTACGAGGTCAACGTCCTGGGCGTGCTCAACATGACCCAGGCCCTGCTGCCCGCGCTCATCGCGAGCGGCGACGGCACCGTCCTGCTGGTCTCCTCGGTGGCCGGGCACGTCGTCTACGAGGGTGGCGGCGGATACGTGGCGGCCAAGCACGGTGCCCACACCCTGGCGGCCACCCTCCGACTGGAACTGTGCGGGGAGCCGGTCAGGGTGTTGGAGATCGCCCCCGGCATGGTCAAGACGGAGGAGTTCTCGCTCAACCGCCTGCGCGGCGACCGGGAGGGAGCCGACGCCGTCTACGAGGGCGTCCCCGACCCGCTGTCCGCCGAGGACGTCGCCGACACCATCGTGTGGGCGATCACCCGCCCCTCGCACGTCAACATCGACCTGATGGTGGTCCGTCCGCGCGCCCAGGCCGCCCAGCACAAGGTCCACCGGGTCGAGGGGTAGTCCGGAAGTTCCGGTTCCGAGGGCCTTCCCGCCATGTCCGGAGGGGGAGGCCCTCGACGCGCTTCACAGGCACCCGGCCCTCGTGATACGTGTGATCCGGCACACATGGCCACAAGGGTGACGGCGAGTCCCCGGCCATGTGGTGCTCTCCGCCTCTCACAGCCAGGAGCCCGGACTTGAGTACAACCGACCCCCGACCCGGTTACGCCTCCGGAACGTCGGCCACACCCTTGCTCGGTGACACGATCGGCGTGAACCTGGCGCGTACCGTCGCCGCGTATCCCGACCAGGACGCGCTGATCGATCGGCCCGCAGGGCTCCGACTCACCTACCGTGAGTTCGACGCCGAGGTCGATCGCGTCGCTCTCGGCCTGCTCGACCTCGGGGTGGCCAAGGGCGACCGGGTGGGGATCTGGTCCCCGAACCGTGCGGAGTGGGTCCTCATCCAGTACGCCACGGCGCGGATCGGCTCGGTACTGGTCAACATCAACCCCGCCTACCGCACCCACGAACTGGAGTACGTCCTCAAGCAGTCGGGGATCTCCCTGCTGGTCGCCGCGCCCTCCTTCAAGACCTCCGACTACGCGGGCATGATCGAGGAGGTGCGCGGCAAGTGCCCGGACCTGCGCGAGGTCGTTCTCCTCGGCGGGCCCGACTGGGACTGCCTGCTCGAAGCGGGCGGTCGCGGCGACCGGTCGAGTCTGGCCGAGATCGAGGCGACCCTCTCCCCGGACGATCCGGTCAACATCCAGTACACGTCCGGCACCACCGGGTTCCCCAAGGGCGCGACCCTGTCCCACCACAACATCCTCAACAACGGGTACTCCGTGGGGGAGCTGCTGGGGTACACCGAGCAGGATCGGATCGCGATTCCGGTCCCCTTCTACCATTGCTTCGGCATGGTGATGGCGAACCTCGCGGCCACCAGCCACGGGTCCTGCATGGTCGTCCCAGGGCCCGGATTCGACCCGGCGGCCGCGTTGGAGGCGGTCCAGGCCGAACGCTGCACCTCGCTGTACGGGGTCCCCGCCATGTTCATCGCCGAGCTCGCCCTGCCCGACTTCGACGACTACGACCTGTCCTCGCTGCGCACCGGCATCATGGCCGGCTCGCCCTGCCCGGCGGAGGTCATGCGCCAGGTCATCGACCGGATGGGCATGTCCGAGGTCTCCATCTGTTACGGCATGACCGAGACCTCCCCGGTGAGCACCCAGACCCGGCGGGACGACTCGTTGGAACGCCGTGTGTCCACGGTGGGCCGCGTCGGTCCGCACCTGGAGATCAAGGTCATCGACCCGGGATCCGGGGTCACGGTCCCGCGCGGCACCCCGGGCGAGCTGTGCACCCGCGGTTACTCGGTGATGCTCGGGTACTGGAACGAACCGGAGAAGACCGCCGAGGCCATCGACGCGGGGCGCTGGATGCACACCGGTGACCTCGCCGTCATGGACGAGGACGGGTACGTGAGCATCACCGGTCGGATCAAGGACATGGTGATCCGCGGCGGGGAGAACGTCTACCCGCGCGAGATCGAGGAACTCCTCCACACCCACCCGGACCTGCTGGACGCCCAGGTCATCGGGGTTCCGGACGAACGGTACGGCGAGGAGCTCATGGTGTGGGTCCGTATGCGGGACGGGGCCGAGCCGTTGACCGTCGAGTCACTGCGGGCCTTCTGCGAGGGGCGTATCGCCCACTTCAAGATCCCCCGTTACGTCCACGTGGTGGACGAGTTCCCGATGACGGTGACCGGCAAGGTGCGCAAGGTCGAGATGCGCGAGGAGGCCATCCGCCTCCTCGGGTGACACGGGTGCGACGCGAGCGGCCCCTCACCACCGGGTGAGGGGCCCACCCCGCTACTTCGGGTCGAGTTCCTTGCCGAGCAGCT
>NZ_DYZD01000129.1 GCF_020741345.1 Nocardiopsis listeri | reverse complement strand
CGTCCACCTGGGACAGAACTCGGTGGTCGCCGCCGGCACGGTGGTGCGCCCCGGCACCTACCCCGACCACGCCGTCATCGCCGGTATCCCCGGGAAGGTCGTGCGCGGTCACGACCCCGAACTGGGCTGGGACCCGCCGCTGCGCAGCACCGGGACCCCCACCCGGGTGCCCACTCCGGTCACCGGTCTGCCGCCCGAGGCACCCGCCGAGCCGCCGGAACCGGGCTCTCCCACCCGTTTTCCGCCGGCCTGATCTCCCCGCTCGTCCGGAGTGTGAGACCTCCCAGCTGACAGCGGGTCCCGTGTGGACCTTGGGCACTATTGTTGGCCCCATGAAGTTCGACGGGTTTGAAACGCTGGCCATCCACGCGGGGCAGGAGCCGGACGCCGGCACCGGCGCCGTGGTGGTGCCGATCTACCAGACGAGTACCTACGCCCAGGACGGCGTCGGCGGGATGCGGCAGGGATACGAGTACTCCCGCACCGCCAACCCCACGCGCACCGCGCTGGAGGAGTGCCTCGCCGCACTGGAGGCCGGATCGCGCGGGCTCGCCTTCGCCTCCGGCATGGCCGCCGAGGACACCCTGCTGCGCACGGTCCTGTCTCCGGGCGACCACATCATCATCCCCGGTGACGCCTACGGGGGCACCTTCCGCCTGATCTCCAAGGTGATCGAGCGCTGGGGAGTCAGCTGGGACGCGGTCGATCAGACCGACATCGACGCGGTGCGGGACGCCATGCGCCCCAACACCAAGGTCGTGTGGACCGAGACGCCCACCAACCCGCTGTTGGGCATCACCGACATCGAGACGGTCGCCCAGATCGCGCACGACGGTGGCGCGCTGTACGTCGTGGACAACACGTTCGCCTCGCCCTACCTGCAGCGGCCGCTCACGCTGGGCGCGGACGTGGTCGTGCACTCCACCACCAAGTACGTCGGTGGTCACTCCGACGTGGTCGGTGGAGCGCTGGTCGTGGCAGACGCCGAGTTGGGCGAGCGGCTGGCTTTCCACCAGAACACCATGGGAGCTATTCCGGGCCCCTTCGACTCCTGGCTGACGCTGCGCGGTGCCAAGACCCTCGGGGTGCGGATGGACCGTCACAGCGAGAACGCCGAGCGCGTCGTGGCGGCCCTGGAGGGCCACTCCGCGGTACGACGTGTGTACTACCCGGGGCTGGAGTCTCACCCGGGGCACAAGATCGCCGAGCGGCAGATGCGTTCCTTCGGTGGGATGGTCTCCTTCGCTCTGCGCGATGGGGAGAAGGCGGCACTGGAGCTGTGTGAGCGGACCAGGATCTTCACGCTCGGGGAGTCCCTGGGCGGGGTCGAGTCCCTCATCGAGCACCCGGGGCGGATGACCCACGCCTCGACGGCCGGTTCACCGCTGGAGGTCCCGGCGGACCTGGTGCGGATCTCCGTGGGCATCGAGTCCGGGGATGACCTGGTCGCCGATCTGTTGCAGGCGCTGGAGGGCTGATCCCTCTCGGGGCCCGCGCGGCGCTGCCGCGCGGGTTCCCCGGCGTCGTCGCCGGGCCCGTCGCGGCGTGCTTGGTCTTGCGGTCGTCACTTCGACCCACGTGGTCGGGGCGGGTCGTGAGCGCGGTCGTGGGGGATGGCTCCGAGTCGGAGTCCTACGGGCGTCGTGGCCCTTGGGCGGTCACCGCCGGGATCCCTCCCCTCAGGCCGCGGTGGGCGTGCGTCCCTGGGAGGAAAGGGGAGCGGTGTCGGTCTCGTCCTCGTCGTCGCGGAAGTGCAGGCCGCAGACGAAACGGCTGGTGTGGGACAGGGCGCTGTCGTTGTCGTCGTCTCGCAGCGAGCGGTAGCTGCCCCGGCTGTCCTGGCGGCGGATGCCGATGGAGATGGCCAGGAAGAAGCCGACCGCGAGGCCGAGGAGGATCAGGCCGACGAGGGTCAAAGCGATGAACGTGGTCTCCATTGCGGTTCTCCTAAGGGGTGGAGAGTCTTCTGCTATCCGGTCGGCCCCCCTGTGAACCGAGGGGGCGTTGGCTGTGATCTCAAGGTGTGAAGGCTTTCCCTCTTGCTGTTCGGCGCTGTCGTTCCGTGCGGGAGCGGTGGGGAGTGCGGTGTCCCCGGGTTTCTCGGTCGAGTGACCGAGGAGGGGATCCACTGTGTACTCCGGGTGGCCTTCAACTAATATGGGCTCAACGGAACCGGTTGAACCTGTTCGGTTGGTGTAGCTCTCAGCTTGTTGGTACAGGTTGAGTTGTTGGTCTTTTACCCCTATGAGGGCGGACTTATGCGGGCAGAAAGCCGATATCGACAGATCGCTCGAACTCTGCGCAGGGAGATCCAGGAGGGAAGCCTCCCGCAGGGTGGTCAACTGCCCTCCGAGAAGCAGATGGAGGAGCGCTTCGAGGCCTCCCGCAACACCATTCGTCTGGCCCTGGGCATGCTGCGCAACCAGGGCCTCATCGTGAGCAGGCCCGGACGCGGCCATTACGTGCAGGACGTGGTCCCCGAGATCTTCTACGCCACGCGAAGCCGTGGCGGCCCCGGCGGGTTCAACGAGCCCAACCTCGCCGGGCTGACCCTGGAGGAGCTCCAACTCCTCAGCGCCAACTCCGACATCGCCCCCCGGCTGCGCGTCCCGGAGGGCACCATGACGGTCGTCCGACGCCTGCACCGTTTCGCCGGCGACCGATCCGGCTCCGTCAGCTCCGCGTTCTACCCGATGGACCTCGTCGAGGGCACCCCGCTCATGCTGCCCGAGGACGTGGAGAGCGCTCTGGAGGTCCTCATGGAACACGGTCACCGCCAGGTCGGCTACGTGGACGAACTGGAGACCCGGATGCCCACGCCCCAGGAGGCGAGCCAACTGGAGCTCACCCCCGGGGTGCCGGTCCTGGAGGTCCACCGCACCGACTACTCCGAGGACCGTCCCATCCGGTTGGTGCACACTGTGTACGCGGGCAACAGCATCCGCTACCAGTACGAGCACGGTGACCTCAACGCCTACCACCGGGACTGATGCATCGCATGAGCACGCCGAAGAAGACGCTGGTCGCCGACCATCTGCGCGATGCCCTCGCCAGAGGCGACTACGAGCCGGGCGAACGACTACCCGGCGAGGAGGACCTGGCCGACGACCTCGGGGTCTCCCGAGCCACGGCGCGCCTGGGCATGCGCATCCTCCAGGACGAGGGGCGCATCGACATCGTCCCCGGCCGCGGGGCCTTCGTCGCCGACCACCAGCCGTTCCTCCACCTGGCCACCCCGGTCTCCGGCGGCAGCGACTCCGAGCGCTTCCAGGCCGGCTACCAGCCCCGCCTGCTACAGGCCGGTTACCACGACATCGACGAGAAGATCAAGGTCAGCCTGGACACCATGCGGCCCAAGGTGGCCAAACGGCTGCGACACGAGACCGACGACCGTGCACAGCACGGCGGCCTCGTCGTGATCCGTTCCTCCGACCGCTTCGTCGACGGAAGTCTCTGGCAGTCCCAGATCACCTACTTCCCGTTCGCGATCGCCTCCGGAACCGCGCTGATGTCCCCCGAACCCTTGGAGGGCGGAGTGGCGGCCGTCATGCGCGACCTGGGTCTCCACGAGGGTTGGAACTGGGACATAGTGGGCGCGCGCATGCCCTCACCGGACGAGGCCGAGGCCTTCGGGCTGGGCCCCGGCATCCCACTGCTGGTGCAGGAGCGGTCCGCCTACGACGGGGACCGGCCGCTGCGCTTCACCGAGACGCTCATGCCGGCCAACCGCCACCAACTGCTGTACTCGGGCGGCGACGCGCCCGAGGAACT
>NZ_DYZD01000128.1 GCF_020741345.1 Nocardiopsis listeri | reverse complement strand
CCGTTCCTGGGCAAGTCGTTCGCCACCTCCATCTCGCCGTGGATCGTGCCGGTGGCCGCCCTGGAGGCGGCGCGAGTGGAGCAGCCCGCACAGGACCCCGAGCCCCTGCCCTATCTGAGGGGCGCTCGGTCGTGGGGGCTGGACCTGCGCCTGGAGGTGCGGCTCAACGGACACGTGGTGTCCAACCCGCCCTTCTCCCAGATGTACTGGACCGCCGCCCAGCAGTTGGCGCACATGACCGTCAACGGTGCCTCCCTGCGTACCGGCGACGTGTACGCCTCCGGCACCGTCAGCGGCCCCGAGGTGGAACAACGCGGCTGCCTCCTGGAACTGACCTGGTCGGGCAAGGAACCCGTCAAGCTGCCCGACGGTACCGAGCGTGCGTTCCTGGAGGACGGCGACGAGGTCACCATCACCGCCACCGCCCCGGGCCCGGACGGGACCAGGGTGGACTTCGGTGAGGTCACCGGCCGCATTCTTCCCGCCAGGTAACACCCACCGGGCGGCGGTCCGTTACACACCGCCGCCCGGTGGGTGGTCTACAGTGAGCCGACCATGACCGACCTTCTCGGCATCAACCGTCTGGCTCTGTCCACGGCCGATCTCGACGGGCTCGTGAAGTACTACACGCAGCCGCTCGGAGCGGCGCTCGCGTTCGAGCGCGCCGCGACCCCACCGGCCCTGACGGGCGCCCCGTGGAGGTGTTCGTGCTCGAGGAATCCGATGGCACCTGCGGATGGCACCCAGACCGTGAAAGCCATCCCTGCTCAGCGTGCGAGGGCCACGATCTCGGATGTCCGGCGGTGGCTCCGGCCCGGGGAGGAGACCGGTTCGGTCACGGTGACGTTGACCGATGCGAGGGGTCCCGTACCTGTGAGGTCCGTGTCCACATCGCCGCAGCCCTCCGCCTGATCCCGTCGGGGCCGGCCACGGCCGGGTCACGTGGTTCTGGCCCGCACGTCACCGACAATGAGGGGCCGAGGACCAGGGAGGGCCGATGGCGGGAGAACGGGACCGGGGTGAGGGGCCGCGCGGCACCGCAGGGGCCTTCCCGAGGTGGTCGGCCCTGGTCTCCAGGCCGGGCCTGCGAGCCCTCGCCGTGCGGATCTGGAAGGAACTGAAGGAGAGCCAGTTCAGCCTGCTCGCGGCGGGAATGGCGTTCAGGGCGCTGCTCGCACTGTTTCCGGCCCTGCTGGCCGTGATCAGCGTCTTCGGGATGCTCGCCGACCCCGACGACCTCGCCGACCAGATCCGGACCTGGCTCGTCGCCTTTCCAGAAGACGTCAGAGAGCTGATCGAGAACCAACTCCACACCATCGCGACCGCCGACGGACGAACGCTCGGGTTCGCGTTCGCGGGCTCCGTGCTCATGGCGCTCTGGAGCGCCTCCGGCGGCATGTACGGCCTGATGCAGGGCTGCAACGCCGCCTACAGGGTGGTGGACGGCCGGTCCTACCTCGTCAAGCGCGGCATCGCCATGTTGATGGCCTTGGGCGTGGGCGCGTTCCTGTGCGTCGGGGTGGGGTCGATGGTCCTGCTCCCGATGCTGCTCGACCACTTCGGATTGAACAAGGTCGCCGAAATCCTGGTCAGGGTCGGCCAGTGGGTGCTGCTCATATGCGTGACCGTCGTGGGTCTGGGCATCGTCTACCGGGTCGCGCCCCACCGTGAGTCGCCGTCGGAGTACCGGATCACGCCGGGGGTGGTCATCGCGATGGTGCTCTGGGTGGCCGGATCCTGGGTGTTCACCTTCTCCGTCCAGCGGTTCGGTCACTTCGGCGCGACCTACGGAACGATCGCCGGGGTCATCGTTCTGATGTTGTGGCTGTGGTTGTCCTCGCTCGTGGTGCTGTTCGGAGCAGTGGTGAACGCAGAGCTCGAACAAGGAGGGACGGCCGATCCGGCCGCTTCACCGAAGCCTCGGCTGCGCTGACGTCGGAGAGCATGGCGATCGCCCGGGGCGGTCCGGGAACCCACCGCCGGGCGTTACCGCGCCGCGTCCTCGACGGATCGTCTCGGACCGAGTGTCGGACTGCGAAACCGCACGGCTCCCGGTCCACTGAACCGCACCGGCCGACGTGCTCGCTCGATTCGGACGGGTACTGCACGCCGCCGCTGCCAGGGCCCCGTCGCCCGGGGAAGAATCGAACAGATGGGCGACGGACGATGCGGTCGGAACCTGTACGTCATACGGCCAACGCCGTCGCCCTCACCTGCCTGTCGATCCTGTTGGCCGGTTTGGTGCCGACCGTCTTCGCCATGACGGCTCTGTCCGGAGCCGACCCTCCGGAGACGCTCCTGCGGATTCACCTGTGGGGAGCACTCCTTGCGATCCTCCTGCTGTGGCTCACCTGCAAGGCGGCCACTCGCCGGGTGCTGATCACCGACACCGGGTTCGAGCTGCGGGACATGTTCGTCGACCGCTTCGAGCCCTTCCACCTGGTCGATCACGTGACCATCACCGGAGGGCTCGCCCTGATCCTTGCCGATGGGGGCACCGGCGGATTCCCGGTTTCGCCCCCTCGCCGCCTATGCCATCGGGTGTTTCCCCGCGCCCTGACCGGAGTGCTAGAAGTCCATCGCGCTCTCCGCGGAAGTGCCACCGTGGCCGCCATCGTCCCGAATGCTCCGAATGTGCACCAGACGGGTGAGCCGGATGATCGGGCGGATCAGGAGTTCGATACTGCCGATCAGGAAGCACCAGGTCCCGGGGGCCATCAGGTCGGAGTAGAAGAACATGATGCTGCCCGCGATGAACCACACCGCGATGAGGATGTCGTTGCAGATGCTGACCACTTCATAGCGACGCCGGATGACCAGCTCGTCGTGGCCGATGTGCACGGTCAATGGCCGTTGCTCGGGCATGTGTCCTCCCTCGGGTACCTCCTCGTATCCTGCACGTTCTGTACATGCCGGACACGCTCCGTGATGGGGCGTGTCGTCGTTTTCGACGCGCGCGTCATCTCGGCGGCCCCTACGAGGTCACCGTTGACACCGGTCGGTGCCGCGGCGGGTCCTTCACCCTCCCGCCTGGGGTTCGGCGTGGTGGTCACGCGTCCATCCCGTGAAGGTGGCTCTCGGGGAGGCCGAAGCGTTTCGGTCGGAGGGGGCGGGGCGGCGGCCCACGACGTCGAGGCCGTCCGAGCCACCGTCCAGGGAGATCCGCGGTTCGTGGTCACGGGCCTCCGAGGGCGGCAACGTGATCTCGCCGGTGGGGACGTGCGGGGCGTTGGCGACCAGCACGTCCACCCGGCCCCACAGGGATTCGGGCAGCGGGTCGAAGAGGTCGCCCCGATGGACCTGCCCGCCCAGGGGAGCGAGGTTGTACCGGGCGCATCGGACACCGGCCGCGTCGATGTCGGCGGCGTGCAGCTCCACGCCCCGACGTTCGGTGGCCACAACCGTGCCCAACGCGCCGGTGCCGCAGCACAGGTCCAGGACCACCGCCCCGGGTTCGGTCAGGGCGAGAGCCTGTTCGACGTGGAATTCACTGCGCGATCGAGGGACGAACACACCCGGTGCCACGGACAGGCGTAGATCGCGGAAGCGGACCCAGCCCAGGATGTGCTCCAGCGGGGTGCCGGCCGCGCTCCGCCCGACCAACAGGTGGAGTTCTGCCGGGGTGCGCGCGGTGGTGGCGATCGGACCTGGTCCGATCCCATCACCTCGAACGGCCACGCACGACCTGGTGGACGAGGACCGCCTGGCCCGCCGACCGGTGACGTCAGAGTTAATCTACGACGTAAAGGTGCCGGTTTCGTGGCGTCGCGCGACCATGTGCGGACAGGCCAAGACCGGGGTGGCCACCCAGGCGATGGGGCCGCCCCGGTCACATCACATGTTCCGGACTCGGGTCACTGCGAGGCGAGCGCCCCGGTGATGGAGGTGTTGGCGGCCCGGCGGGCGGGCAGCAGGGAGGCCACCACACCGGCCGCGATCGCGATGACCAGGAACGCGAGTACCTGCCCGACGGGGAACCCGAGGACGACGTCCGACAAGGCCGCGGAGATGGCGGCCCAACCGAACACCACACCGAGCAGGACACCGATGCCGGCGCCGATCAGGCACAGCAGCACCGCTTCCACGCCGAGCATCCGGCGCAGCTGGGACTTGTTGAGCCCCAGGGCCCGCAGGATCGCGGACTCACGGGTGCGCTCCAGCACCGACAACGCCATGGTGTTGGAGATGCCGAACACCGCGATGATGATGGCCAACCCCAGCATCGCCGCGATCGCGTAGAAGGCGACGTCCAAGATCTGCTCGAACTCCTGGCGCATGTCGCCCATGGAGGTGACGTTCAGGGTCGGGTGTTCGTCCACCGTGGAGTAGACGGCCTCGCGCAGCTCCGCGGAGGAGGCGGAGTCGCTGCCCCGGACCATGACGGCCGAGTCGCCCGTGCTCTCCGGGACCACCTGCTCGTAGTCCTGCGGGGTCAGGGTCAGGCCGTACAGCATGCCCGAGTTCGACACCACGGCCGCGATCTCGAACTCGTGCTCGCCCAAGGTGATGGTGTCGCCGACCCCGACCCCGTCGGTCTTCGTACGCTCCTCGGTGATGAGCACACTGCCCGGGCCGAAGTCGGCGATGTCGCCCTCGACCACGTCGGCCCGGACCTCTTCGCCCACCGTGGCGTCCAGGAAGGTCGCCACGGGGACGGTTCCGTCGTCGTTGGTGATCCTGTCGTCGGTACTGTCCACGGAGTCGGAGCGCTCAGCGAAGACGTGCTCGATCTCCGGGCTCGTCGCCAGGTCCGCTCGCACGGACTCGGGGATGGTGCTCAGGTCGGTGCCACCGGCGGTCTCGGTGGTCGCCTCCTCGCCTTCCCCTTCGGCGACCATGTCCTCCAGGTTCAGCATGGGCGAGATCTGGTAGTCCACGGGGAACCTGCCGTCGAGCTGCTGACCGACGGTCTCCTGCATGGACGCGCTGATCACCGAGTAACCGGTGATGAGGGTGGCGCCCACGGTCAGGGCGATCATGGCGGTGGCGGCGCGGCGCGGGCTGCGCGTGGAGTTGTCCACGGCCAGCCTGCTCGGCACACCGACATGGCGCAGCGGGATACCCACCAGGTTCACGATTCCGCGCACCAGGAGCGGGCCGAGCACCACCACACCGAGGAAGGCGATCATGGCGCCTGTGGCCACGATCCACATTCCATTGGTATCGGGGCCACCGCTCAGCCCCAGGGCCACGACCCCGCCGGAGAGCAGGAACAACAGGACGCCCATGGCAGCGCGCAGCTTGCCGGTGCCCTTCTCCAAGCCGGAGGCGGTGGCACTGGTGCGCAGCGCCGCCAGCGGAGGCACCCGGGTGGCGCGCATGGCCGGAACCATCGCGGAGAACACGGTGATGGCCACACCCACGACCAGGCCGATGATCACGGCGTCCGGGGTGATCACGGCGGTGACGGTCATGTCGGGGTTCAGTAGCGGGCCACCGTATTCGACCCCTACCAGTCCCAGACCGGTTCCGGCCAGCACGCCCAAGGCCGAGGAGACCAGGCCCACCACGAAGGACTCGACCAGCACCGAACGGAAGACCTGGCCGCGCTTGGCGCCCACGCAGCGCATCAACGCCATCTCGCGCTGGCGCTGGGCGACCAGGATCGCGAAGGTGTTGTAGATGACGATGCCCGCGACGAAGACGGCGATGAACGCGAACAGCATCAGACCGGTGCGGATCATTTCGGCGTCCGTGCCGGCCCGGGCGGCCATCTGATCACCGAACTCGGTGCCGGTGGACACGTCGGCGCCCTCGCCGAGCACCCTGGCCACGGCGGCGGCGACGTCGTCTTCGGAGGTCCCCTCGGCGGCCAGGGCATCGATCTCGTGGAAGCCCTCGGCCCCGGTCACCGATGCGAAGGCCTCGGGGGTCAAAACGAAGGCCCCGGTGTAGCTCAGGTCGGGCTCCAGCCCCACATCGAACAGGCCGGTGACGGTGAACTCCTGCTTCTGCTGATCGGAGTCGAGCAGGCTGACGGAATCGCCCACCTCGAAACCGGCCTGGTCGCTGATGGTGGTGGCCAGGACGATCTCGTCGTAGCTGTCGGGCAGCTCGCCTTCGGAGACGCTGTACCGGGTCACCTCATCCACGGTCAGGGCATAGGGAGGAATCATGCCGAAGGCGCGTCCCTCGGCGTCCAGGATCAGTGAGGAAGCCTGACGTACCCCGTCGGCCTCGGCGACCTCGGGCAGGTCGCGGATCTGGTCGAGTTGCTCCTGGGTGAAGGGCTCGGGGTCCTGCAAGGTGCCGTCCTGGGCCTCCAGGGCCTCGGGAACGGCGATGGTGTCGATCTCGGTGGCCGAGCCCATCGCGGACGCTTCATAGCTGGCCTTGAGGCTGTCGGAGAAGACCATGGTGCCGGCGATGAACATGACCCCGAGCAGGATGGCCAGGGTGGTGGTGACGTAGCGGGCCTTGTGCAGTCGAAGCCCGGCCAGGGTGGTGCGCAGCATGGAGGGTCAGGCCTCCAGCTTCAGCAGGCGCTCGGAGACCAGTTCGGCGGTGGGGTCGGTGACCTCGTCCACCAGACGGCCGTCGCGCAGGAACACGACACGGTCGGCGTAGGAGGCGGCGACGGGATCGTGGGTGACCATGACGATGGTCTGGTTCAGATCGCGTGCGGAGTTGCGCAGGAAGGCGAGGATCTCAGAGCCCGAACGGGAGTCGAGGTTACCGGTGGGCTCGTCGGCGTAGACCACCTCGGGTGCGTTGAGCAGGGCCCGGGCCACGGCCACGCGCTGTTGCTGACCACCGGAGAGCTTGGCGGGAAGGTGGCCGAGCCGATCGCGCAGCCCGACGACGTCGATGATGTGGTCCAGGCGCTCCGGGTCGACCTTGCGCTTGGCGATCTGCGAGGGCAACAGGATGTTCTGCTCGGCGGTCAGCATCGGCAACAGGTTGAAGGACTGGAAGATGAACCCGATCCGGTCACGGCGCAGCAGGGTGAGTTCACCGTCGCGCATGCCGGTGATCTGGGTGCGACCCAGGTGCACACTGCCGGAGGTGGGCACGTCCAGCCCGGCCAGGCAGTGCATGAGGGTGGATTTACCGGACCCGGAGGGGCCCATGATCGCGGTGAAGGCACCGCGGTGGAAGTCGACGTCGACGCCGGCCAGGGCGTGGACCTGGGTGCCGCCGGTGTCGTAGGTCTTGGTCAGGGCCCGGGCCACCACGACCGGAGGGGCCTGGATGGGGGACTGGGGTTGTGCTGACGGCATGCTCACGGCGGGTGACTCCTGGATGGGCGGTGACTGGTCGGCGCCGGTAAGAGGTTCCTTGACCGGGCGTGTTCATCACGCTAGGCCCGCGAGGGTGCCCGAAACCTCCACCCACGGGCCGAATCGAGAGTCGGCCAAAGGCATGATGCGGAGCGGGTTCACGACGCCTAAGTGGGGGAGGGCCCCCTACTTTCGTCGGGGGTTCCACCG
>NZ_DYZD01000127.1 GCF_020741345.1 Nocardiopsis listeri | reverse complement strand
CCCCTTCCACGTTGTGGGGTTCCCTTCAGGGGCGGGTGTCCTTGACGACCTCGCCACCCTGGACGACCAGCACGACGTTCTCACGGTTGCCCAGCAGGGCGATGTCCGCCAGGGGGTCGCCATCGCACACCACCAGGTCGGCGAGTTTGCCGGTCTCGACCGTACCGACCCGGTCCACGGTGCCCACCAGCTCCGCGGCGTCCCGCGTGCCGGCGACGATCGCGCCCATCGGGGTCAGGCCCACCGACACCATCTGAGCCGGTTCACGCAGGTTGCGTCCGTGCTCGGAGATGCCCGCGTCGGTTCCCATCGCCACGCGCACCCCGCGGCTCACCGCGTGGGAGATCCGTTCGTAGGTCTCGTCGGCCAGTGCGCGCTTGGTGTCGATCGCCTTCTGGGACATGAGGTGGATCCGGTCCTCGAAGTCGAACGTGGTGAGGGTCGGCACCAGGAACGTGCCGTGTTCCAGCATCAGGTCGATGCCCTCGTCGTCGATGAGGTAGCCGTGCTCGATACTGGCCGCCCCGCCACGCACCGCGTTGCGGATCCCCGCCGCCCCTTGGGCGTGCGCGGCCACCGGCCGCCCGCCGTGCGCCGCGCCCTCGGCGACGATCACGGCGATCTCCTCCTCGGTGACGCCTTCGTCGGTGGGCCCGTCGGAAGGGCTGGTGAGCCCGCCGGTGGCGCACACCTTGATGACATCGGCCCCGTCGCGGATGAGGCGGCGGGTGGACACCCGCACCTCATGCGGCGAATCGGCGATCTCGGAAGCGCTGTGCTCACGGTCGTGCGGATCCGGCCCCGAGGGCAGGGTGAAGTCGGCGTGGCCACCGGTGTGGCTCATCAGGCGCAGCGCCATGCTCAGGCGCGGGCCACGGATCAGCCCCCGTTCCTGGGCGATACGGAACCCGGCGTCCGCGCCGCCCAGATCACGGGCACCGGTGACGCCCGCCTCCAGGGTGAGGCGCATCCGTTCGGCGGACTCGAAGGCGTGCAGGCTGCGGGAGACCTCGGAGTTGTTGGTCGCCAGGGCGCGGCCGTCGGCGAAACCGAAGTGCACGTGGGCGTCGATGAAACCGGGCAGGAGGGTACGCCCGCCCAGGCTCTCCACGGTGTCCTCGGGACGGGCCCCGGGTGCGGCCGCGGACGGCCCCGCGTAGACGATCACGCCGTCCTCGACCACCACGGCGGCGGACGGCACCGGCTCCGCGCCGGTCCCGTCGATGAGGGTGAGGTCTCGGTACAGGGTCCTGGCGGGGGTCATGGGAGGTCTCCTTCGGTCCCGGTTCGGTGGACGGTTCAGGCGCCCGCGGCGCTCGGCGGGAGCACGTCGAGTTCCACCAGGAAGTCGCGTCCCAGCGACTCGCGCAGCCCGGTGTCGGTGTCCTCGTCCATGTCCAGGCGCAACGCGAACGTGTGCAGGTCGTCGCCGTTCTCGACCCAGCCGACCCACCAGCCCGGCACCGGGTCGGCCTCCGCACCGAGACCGGTCCGCCCGTACAGGGCGTAGCCGTCGCCGCGTTCGACCTCCAGCAGCTCCCGCAGGGCCTCCTGGTGCTCCACCTCCACCGGCAGGTCGGCGCGGGCCAGCGCCGCCAGGAACGTGGTCTGCTCCACCGCGGTGATCTCCAGCGGACCATCCACCCAGAACCGGTCCAGTTCGCCGTCCTCGCCCACCTTGCGGTTGCCGTAGTCGAACCGGTCCACCCAGGTGGACATCCGGTCGTAGCC
The DNA here is from genome assembly GCF_020741345.1 of Nocardiopsis listeri. Taxonomy (GTDB): domain Bacteria; phylum Actinomycetota; class Actinomycetes; order Streptosporangiales; family Streptosporangiaceae; genus Nocardiopsis; species Nocardiopsis listeri_A. The sequence goes on along the minus strand of NZ_DYZD01000127.1, from coordinate 15,887 downwards.
GATGCGTTCGGCGACCTCCTGGTGCACCGACACGTCCGAGGTCGGCAGGGAGTCGCGCAGACTCAGCTCGTCCTCGTCCCCGCCGGAGACCACCTCGTCGATGTCGGACACCACACCCGTCTCCAGCGCGATGAGCGTGTTCGGGAGCTTGAACGTGGACGCCGGGACCGCCCGTTCACGGGCCTGGTCCGCGCCCACCACCACCACGGATCCCTCCCGCACGTCGTGGAGCACGAAAGTGCCCTCCACCCCCGCCTCCTCGAACGTCGAGGCGAGCTCGGGGCGCTCCACGGCCTCCAGGTCACCGAACGCGACAGGGGTGCCGCTCTGTCCGGGTCGGTCGGGCCGGTCCGCCTCGGGTTCCACCTCGCCACCCGAGCACGCGGCACCCGCGAGCAGGGCGAGAACCGAACCGGTGGCGGCCAGGGCGAAGCGCGCTGTCCTGGGTGAACGGGCGGGGACGGTGTCGGTACGCACTCGGCTCCTCCAGCGGTGTTCGAGGGAACGTCCGCTCCCAAGCTAGGTCATGATCCCGCTTCGGTCCCCACCTTCCGAAAGGTCGGCCCACAACCCGTCGGCCACTCTTGGGCGCCCTGTGTCGCCGCTGCTAGGCTGATCCTGTTGCTGACCCCGTACGGGAGAGCGTCCACGTAACCAACGCGGGCCGCCGAAGGAGCAATCCCTCCCCACAGACAACCTCTCAGGCACACGGACCGTACGGGCGAGACCACTCTGGAAAGCAGGGACGACGTTCCCTCGCCGAAGGTGCAAGCCACACCACGTGCGTGGCGAAGCTCTCAGGCACCCATGACAGAGGGGGAGGATGGCAACGCCTCAACGCAACAATCGACGCCCATCCTCTCGGGAGTGCCCATGTCAGAGCCCACCTCCACGCCGCGTCTGACGGCGTTGCACAAGACCCACGAAGAGGCCGGGGCCACCCTCGTCGACTTCGCCGGTTGGCTCATGCCGCTGCGTTACGGCAGCGAGACCGCCGAACACACCGCGGTCCGCGAGGCCGCCGGGCTCTTCGACCTCTCCCACATGGGCGAGATCCGTCTGACCGGCCCGCAGGCCGACCAGGCCCTCGACAACGCCCTGGCCGGTCACCTGTCCAAGCTGAAGGTCGGCCGCGCCCGCTACACCATGCTCACCACCGAGGACGGCGGCGTCCTCGACGACCTCATCGTGTACCGCCTCGGCGAGGAGGAATTCCTCGTCGTGGCCAACGCGGTCAACGTCCCGGTGGTCGCCTCCGCGTTGGCCGAGCGCGCCGTCGGCTTCGACGTCGAGGTCGTCGACGAGTCCGCGGACTACTCCCTCATCGCTTTGCAGGGCCCCAAGGCCGTCGAGATCCTCGCCCCTCTCACCGACGCGAACCTGGACGAGATCCGCTACTTCGCCGGCTACTCGCACGAGGTCGCCGGGGTCCCGGTGCTGCTGGCCCGCACCGGCTACACCGGTGAGGACGGCTTCGAGATCTTCATCAAGCCCTCCGACAAGGCACCCGAGATCTGGGCCGCCCTCATGGCCTCCGGTGCCGAGCACGGGTTGGTCCCCGCCGGGCTTTCGGCCCGCGACACCCTGCGCCTGGAGGCCGGGATGCCGCTCTACGGCCAGGAACTCACCGCCGAGCTCACCCCCTTCGACGCAGGCCTGGGCCGCGTGGTCAAGTTCGAGAAGGGCGACTTCGTGGGCCGCGCCGCCCTTGAGGAGGCCTCGCGCACCGCGCGCGCCCGGCGCCTGGTCGGGTTCGTCGCCCGCGGCCGCCGCCCGCTGCGTAAGGGCCAGGACGTCCTGCGCGACGGCACCGTCGTCGGAACCATCACCAGTGGCGCCCCCTCCCCCACCCTGGGCCGCCCCATCGCCATGGCCTACGTGGACGGCGACCTCGACACCACGACCGGCACGTTCACCGTCGACGTGCGTGGCCGTGGTGAGGAGGTCGACGTGGTCGAACTTCCGTTCTACCAGCGGAAGTCGTAGGTGCGGGGTCCCCTTCGGACCCCCGCAGGACCTGCACGCGCCACCACCCGGATCCCCACGAAGGACCGGAGCGGTCGGGGCGTGACCAGGCGTAGGTCGGGTCGAGCCGGCGCGTCCGACGGGCGCACGGCACACAAAGGACGAGCATCTCCAAGGAGAGTTGAAGTGAGCGTTCCCACGGAGCTGGGTTACACCGCCAAACACGAGTGGGTCGTGATCAAGGACGGGGTCGCCACTGTCGGCATCACCGCGTTCGCGGCCGAGTCGCTGGGCGACATCGTCTTCGTCGAGGCCCCCACCGTCGGGGAAGAGGTCAACACGGACGACCCGGCCGGCGAGGTCGAGTCCACCAAGTCCGTCAGCGAGATCTTCTCGCCGGTCAACGGTGAGGTCGTCGAGATCAACGAGGCCCTCGAGGACGCACCCGAGACGATCAACTCCGACCCTTACGGGAGCGGTTGGCTGTTCAAGGCCCGGGTGTCCGAGGAGCCCACCGACCTGCTCTCCGCTGCGGAGTACACCAAGCTGATCGAAGGCGAGAACTGAAGATGACCAGCGACAACCTGCTCAACCAGACCCTGAGCGAGCTGGACCCCGAGGTCGCCGCGGCGGTCGACGCCGAACTGGGCCGACAGCGCGACACCCTCGAGATGATCGCCTCGGAGAACTTCGCCCCCCAGGCGGTTCTGGAGGCCCAGGGCACGGTCCTGACCAACAAGTACGCCGAGGGTTACCCGGGCCGCCGCTACTACGGCGGCTGTGAGCACGTCGACGTGATCGAGCAGCTCGCGATCGACAGGGCCAAGGAGCTCTTCGGCGCCGAGCACGTCAACGTGCAGCCGCACTCGGGCGCCCAGGCCAACACCGCGGTGTACTTCGCCCTGCTCAAGCCGGGCGACACCATCCTCGGCCTGGACCTGGCCCACGGTGGCCACCTCACCCACGGCATGCGCATCAACTACTCCGGCAAGATCCTCAACGCCGTGGCCTACCACGTGCGCGACGAGGACGGCACCGTCGACTACGACGAGATCGCCGCCCTCGCCAAGGAGCACCGCCCGAAGATGATCGTCGCGGGCTGGTCCGCCTACCCGCGTCACCTCGACTTCGAGCGGTTCCGGAAGATCGCCGACGAGGTCGACGCCCTGCTCATGGTCGACATGGCGCACTTCGCCGGTCTGGTCGCGGCCGGACTGCACCCCAACCCGGTGCCGTTCGCCGACGTGGTCACCACCACCACGCACAAGACCCTGGGCGGTCCGCGCGGCGGCATGATCATGACCAAGGCCGACCTGGCCAAGAAGATCAACTCCGCGGTGTTCCCCGGTATGCAGGGCGGGCCGCTGGAGCACGTGATCGCGGCCAAGGCGGTCTCGTTCAAGGTCGCCGCGAGCGAGGAGTTCGCCGAGCGCCAGCGTCGCACCGTCGCCGGTGCCCGCATCCTCGCCGAGCGCCTGACCCGCCCGGACGCGACCGAGGCGGGCATCAAGGTCCTCACCGGTGGCACCGACGTCCACCTCGTCCTGGTGGACCTGGTGGACTCGCCGATCAACGGCCAGGAGGCCGAGGACCTGCTGCACGAGGTCGGCATCACGGTCAACCGCAACGCGGTGCCCAACGACCCGCGCCCGCCGATGGTCACCTCGGGTCTTCGGGTCGGTACCCCGGCCCTGGCCACCCGAGGCTTCGACGAGGACGACTTCCGTGAGGTCGCCGACGTCATCGCCGAGACCCTCAAGCCGGAGCGGGACATCGCCGCCCTGCGCGCGCGGGTCGACGCCCTGGCCGCCAAGCGACCGCTCTACCCGAACCTGTAGCGGCGTTCCCGCCGTGCGGGCCCGGCCGGGCCCGCACGGCGTCATCCCCCACGGCCCGAACCCTGTGCTCAACGAGGAGGACAGCCATGGCCATCAGCACTTTCGACCTGTTCAAGATCGGTATCGGACCGTCCAGCTCGCACACCGTCGGCCCGATGAAGGCGGCGACGACCTTCGTGTCGAGGTTGGCCGACGACGGTCCACTCGACCGGATCGCTCACGTACGGGCCGAGCTGTACGGCTCTTTGGCGCTCACCGGCAAGGGGCACGGCAGCGACACCGCGGTGATCCTGGGGCTGATGGGGCACACCCCCGAGCGGGTGGACGTGGACGCGGTTCCACTGCTCGTCGAAGAGGTCCGCACCTCTGGGACCCTGCGTCTGGGCGGCCCGGACGGCCCGAAGGTCTCCTTCGACCCGGCCGTGGACGTGGACTTTCGCCGTAAGGAGAGTCTGCCCGACCACCCGAACGGGATGCGGTTCGTGGCCCTGGACGCCCTGGGGGTGGAGCTGGCCGCCAAGGTGTACTACTCCGTGGGCGGCGGGTTCGTCGTGGACGAGCGGGCCGCGGGAGCGGACCGGATCAAGGCCGACGACACCGACCTTCCCTACCCCTTCTCCTCCGCAGAAGAGCTGCTGGAGCTGTGCGAGCAGACCGGCATGTCGATCAGCGCCCTGGTCTTCGCCAACGAGCAGGCGTTCGGACGCACCCCCGAGCAGATCCGCTCCGAACTCCTGGAGATCTGGGCCGTGATGCGTCGGTGCGTGCGGCGCGGCGTGATGACCGAGGGAAGCCTGCCCGGCGGTCTGAAGGTGCCCCGTCGGGCGCACCGTCTCTACCGCCAGCTGGGCGGCAACTGCGACGAGCACGGACTGCTCGCCCCCACCCACGTCGACCCGGACCCCATGCGCGGCAGCGACTGGATCAGCCTGTACGCGCTCGCGGTCAACGAGGAGAACGCCGCGGGCGGCCGGGTGGTGACGGCCCCGACCAACGGCGCGGCGGGCATCGTCCCTGCGGTCCTGCACTACTACCTGCACTTCAGCCCGGGAGCGGGTGAGGAGGGCGTGGTCCGGTTCATGCTGACGGCGGCGGCCATCGGCATACTGTTCAAGCAGAACGCGTCGATCTCCGGCGCTGAGGTGGGCTGCCAGGGCGAGGTGGGTTCGGCCTCCTCGATGGCGGCCGCCGGTCTCGCCGAGGTGCTGGGCGGTTCCCCGGCCCAGGTGGAGAACGCCGCGGAGATCGCCATGGAGCACAACCTGGGCCTGACCTGCGACCCGATCGGCGGCCTGGTCCAGATCCCCTGCATCGAACGCAACGCCCTGGCCTCGGTCAAGGCCATCAGCGCCACCCGAATGGCCCTGCGCGGTGACGGCAGCCACTTCGTGAGCCTGGACAAGGTCATCAAGACCATGCGCGACACCGGCCGCGACATGCACGACAAGTACAAGGAGACCAGCCGCGGCGGCCTCGCCGTCAACGTCATCGAATGCTGACCGGCGGTATCCGTCGGGCTCGGCGGGAATGGATCGGGGCCGATGGGGGTTGTGCGAAGGGCACGGCCGAGGGCCTGGCTTGAGCGCTTCCACCCGTTCGCCGGTCCACGGCCGTCACCCCGGGTCTGGTGGCTTGAGCACTGCTCGCCACCAGACTCGCCCCATTTCCCGACGTTCAGGCCAGAATGCGACGGGGGTTCTTGGCCGGAGCGGTCATCGACATCCTTATGACCGCCGGGACACTCTCCAACTCCAGCGCGGATCTCAGGTTGGCGAGCGCCTCCTCGCGCACCCGACTCCACACCCGCGCCACGTCCGCGTCCTCGTCCAGGGTGAGCGCCAACCGCAGGTGGGGCTCGTCGCCGGACTCGGTCAGACGTGCCTTGGCCCGGCGCACGCCCGGATACTCGGAGATCTCCTGTTCGAGGGCGCCACGGGCCGCGCTCTCCGACATCTCCACGTTGCCCTCGTCGCCTCGGTCCAGATACAGGCGACCCACCGTGTCGTTCATCCCCTGCACCAACAGCCAACGAAGGGCCAGGAACCCGGCGACGAAGGCCACCGCCACGGCCACGTAGGGGACCCACGGTCCGGCCAGGATCCCTCTGGCGGTGTCGCTCAGCAGGGGCGTCCCCGCGAGCCCCGAACCGAAGAGCCCCTGCCCGGCCGCGAAGGCCGCCACGCCCGCCGCGAGCAGCAACGTCCCGACGATCACCAGTCCCAGGCGGTTGCCCCGGGCCGACCTGCGGTATCTGTCGCGCGCCATCGCTAACCTTCCGCGTATCGAACGTTCGTGACGATCCGCATGCTGCGCAGCGGAGCCAGCTCTTGCAGTCGTCGCTCCACCGACCGGGTCACCTCGGTGGGCAGGTCGCCCGCCTCGCGCATCCCGGTACGAACGTGGACCCGAAGCCTGTTGCCGCGCACCGTGACGTGCGCGTTGTCGACGCCGCTGACCTCCTGGGCGGCGGCGGCCACCGCGCGACGCAGCGCCGGGCGGGTCAGCCCCACCACGAGCGCGGGGTCGTCGGTGCGCAGCGCGGTCCACCGGCTGCGTCCCGGGGCCAGTGCCACCACGATCAGTGCCAACCCGATCAGCGCCAGCACCGCCGAGGCGATCTGCACCGAGGGTTCGGACCAGGTGGTGGCGGCCGCGTAGTCGGTGGCCGTGCCCACGGGGAAGAGCCGCAGTGGGTTTCCCGCGAGCGCGGCGATGACCTCGGCGGCGGCGACAACCGCCACCGCCAGGACCAAGAGCCCGGTGATCACCGCGGGCCACGAACGACGTGGCCGGAACGTGTGGACTGCGACCCGCCTGGCTCGACGGTCCACGCTCTGGGCCGGACGGCCGAGCGCCTCTTCCACGGTGGTCATCGCACCAACTCCGCGATCTCTATGTCGATGTGGTGGACCTGTTTTCCGGTGATCCGCTCGACCTGCTTCTTGACGTGCTCGCGCACGGCGCCGGCCACCCGGGTGACCGACCGTGGATAGTCCACGTCGATGCGCAGGCGCAGCAGGACCACCTCTCCGCTGACACTCGCCCGGGCCGACCGGGAACGGGCGGCCCGGGCTCCGGAGATGTCCCCGGTGGCCTTGCTCGCGGCCCTCTCTATGACGGACCCCGGGATGTCGACGCGGCCCCCGGGGTCGCGCGTGCGAGCGTGCCTACCGCTCGACTCGCTCCGTGGGCTCGGCACCCGGTGTTGCGGAACCGTGTCGCTTCGCGCCCCGACCACGTTCACTCCCCCGTCTAGGCCGAACGCCGCGTGAACATCTCGGCCAGGTCGAGTTCACCCTCCATCGCCCGGCCGGCGACGAATCCGACCAGGCCAAGGACCAGAACCAGTGCGAAGGCGGGGAACCCGCCGAACGCCGCCGCCAGCCCCAGTACGGTCCCGTAGGACAGTCCAACGATGGGCCACATGGCTTCTCCTCTCATCAAACGCCCTGCCTTTCGATCGGTGTTCAGCCGGTCGCGCGTACTCCGTCGTCCAGCCCGGCGACCACGTCCTCCACGGACACGTGGACGGCGCGGCCGCCGGCCAGCGGAGTCAGGCCCCGACGGATCTCGGTGGCGATCTCCGGCAGCGGACGCCCGTACCTGACCACCACTCCGACCTCGATGTGATCCTCACGCACCGCGACGCCGTTGATCCGTCCACCCCGCGTGGCGGTGCTCAGGGTCCCGAAGGACCCGGAGGACGGTTCGACCACGTCGGGGAAGCGGACCAGCTCTTCGACGATCTCCAGCGCGATCCGGTCGGGTGTCTCGCCGCCGGCCATGGCTACTGGACCCTGGGTTCGGAGTCGCCGTTGTCGGAGGAGTCGTCCTCCGGCAGGTGGATGTCGTCCACCTTGATGTTGATCTCGGTCACCTCGAGCCCGGTCATCCGTTCGACCGCGTTGGTGACGTTGCGGCGGACCGCCGCGGCCAGGTCCTGGATCGCGGCGCCGTACTCGACGACGAGGTCGATGTCCACGGCGGCCTGGCGTTCACCGACCTCGACCGAGACGCCCTGCGCGACCGTTCCGGAGGCGCCTCCCCCGCTCACGGCGTCGCGAACGGCCCCGACCATGCGTGCGGTGCCACCGCCCATCGCGTGGACTCCGCCGATCTCTCGCGCGGCCATGCCGGCGATCTTGGCGACCACGCCGTCGGCGATCTGGGTGTGGCCTTGTCCGCCACCCGTGCCGTCACGCTTACCGCCGGACTCGCGGGCGCTCGGCACCGTGGACTGGGTCTTCATGTCCGACACTGGTCCCCCTACGCAGTGTGCAAACCGTTCTGGACGTTCGTTCGCGACCCACTAGTCGCGTTTGAAGACGTCCTTGATCTTGTCGCCCACGGACCCGATGGCGTCCTCCGCCTTGTCCTTGAGCTTGTCGGTGGTGTCCTTGGCGTTGGCCTTGGCCTGGTCGACCTTGCCCTCGGCCTCGGTGCCGCGGTCGCCGGCGGCCTTCCCGAAGGCCTCCTTGCCCTTGCCGACCGCGTCGTCGAAGTGCTTGCCCATTTTTCGCCCCCTGGTTTGAGCCCGTACGGCTCAGGGTGTGTGGACCGAAAAGCCGCGGCCCCGCCGATGTGCGGGGGTCGCGGTGATTCGACCTCATCACACCATATAGACACTCTTCGTATCCACCAAGACACTTAAAGCAATGCTTTGCAGGTCGGAAGGGTCATGTTCTCACCATCCCTGCCCCAAACCCAGCCCAGGGAACCCTGTTCCGAGCAAGAAGAACGCCAGGGGTACCGGCGGGTACCCCTGGCGTCCGAAAATCGATTCTCCGGTCAGTCGAAGATGACCGTCTTGTCCCCGTTGAGAAGAACCCGCCGCTGGGCGTGCCAGTTCACGGCCCGCGACAACGCCACCGACTCCAGGTCGCTGCCGATCGCGGTGAGCTGCTCCGGGCTGTGGGTGTGGTCGACCCGGGAGACCTCCTGCTCGATGATCGGCCCCTCGTCCAGGTCGGCGGTGACGTAGTGGGCGGTGGCTCCGATCAGCTTCACACCGCGCGAGTGCGCCTGGTGGTAGGGGCGGGCACCCTTGAAGCTCGGGAGGAAGGAGTGGTGGATGTTGATGATGCGACCGGACATCTTCGCGCACAACTGCTCGGAGAGCACCTGCATGTAACGGGCCAGCACCACCAGGTCGACGTCGTAGGAGTCGACCAACTCCAGGATCCTGCGCTCCTGCTCGCCCTTGGTCTCCGGTGTCACCGGCAGGTGGTGGAAGTCCACCCCGTAGGACTCGGCGAGGAACTCCAGGTCCGGGTGGTTGGAGACCACCGCGGCGATGTCGATGTCGAGCAGACCGCTGCGCTGCCGGTAGAGCAGATCGTTGAGGCAGTGTCCGAACTTGGACACCATCACGATCATGCGCGGGCGCACGTCCCGGGCCTGCAGGCTCCACTCGACGAACGACCCGTCCGCGCTCTGCCCGAAGTCCCCGGACAGGGCCGCGAAGGCACCGCGCAGAACGTCCTCGCCGGTGACGCCCGAACCACCGTCCTCGGCCATGAACTGCATCCTCAGGAAGAACCGCCCGGTGTAGTGGTCACCGTACTGCTGGCTCTCCGTGATGTTGCATCCGTGGTCGGACAGAAGGTTGGCCACCCCCGCCACGATGCCCCGACCGTCGGGACAGGACAGGGTCAGAACGTACTCACGCTCGCTCATCGAAGGAAACACTCCCGAAGATCGTCGGCCGAACAGCCTGACGACCCAGGATATCGAGGGCCTTCGCCCCTTGGGGTCGTTCGGGGCGTATCCCATGTCACCTGCGGGTACGCCCGAACGCTCAGATCGGCTCCTTCGGACAATATGAAAGAGATTCATGTTCTGGCATGCTCGGTTCCATGACAAGCCCGCGTGAGAAGTACGAGGCCGCCACCCGCGAACTCCAGGCCCCCTTCGCCATGGTCGACCTGGCCGCCTTCCGCGCCAACGCCGCCGATCTGACACGGCGCGCGCACGGCCGCCCCATCCGTGTCGCCAGCAAGTCCGTGCGCAGCCGCGAACTCCTGCGCAGGACCCTGGAACTGCCCGGATACGCCGGGATCATGGCCTTCACCCTTCCCGAGGCCCTCTGGCTCGCCCGGGCCGATCCCCACCTGAGCGATGACATCCTCGTCGCCTACCCCACCGCGGACCGTCCGGCCCTGGCCGAGCTCGTCCGGGACCCCGCCGCCGCCCGCGCCGTCACCCTGATGGTCGACGACACCGCGCACCTGGACCTCATCGTCGCCGCCGTCCGGGCCGCCGACCGCGGCGCCGACGCTCCCCCGATCCGCGTGTGCCTGGACATCGACACCAGCTGGCAACCACTGGGATCGAACCTGCGGATCGGTTCCTACCGCTCCCCCGTCCGCACGCCCAAGCAGGCCGGGGAGCTGGCCCGCGCCGTGGTCGCGCGACCCGAACTGGAACTCGACGGCGTCATGGCCTACGAGGGACAGATCGCCGGGGTGGGCGACGCCCCTCCCGGCAAGCCTCTCTACGGGAAACTCCTGCGCGTGGTGCAGCGGCGCTCCGCCATCGAACTGGCCGAACGCAGGGCCGCCATCACCCGCGCGGTCCGCGCCGTCGCCCCGTTGCGCTTCGTCAACGGCGGTGGCACCGGCAGTCTGCACACCACCGGACGCGAGAAGGCCGTGACCGAGCTGGCCGCGGGATCCGGGCTGTACCAACCGCACCTGTTCGACCAGTACCGGTCCTTCCGGGGCAGACCCGCCGCGCTGTTCGCGCTGCCGGTCGTGCGGCGCCCCGCACCCGGCGTGGTCACCGTCCTGGGCGGTGGCTATCCCGCCTCGGGACCGGCCGACGCGCACCGTCCGCCCGTGCCGTACCTGCCCGAGGGGCTCTCCTACAGCGCCAACGAGGGCGCCGGTGAGGTGCAGACCCCGTTGGTCGGCGAGGCCGCCCGCGGTCTGTCCATCGGCGACAGGGTCTGGATGCGCCACGCCAAGGCCGGCGAACTGTGCGAGCGCTTCGACACCCTGCACCTGATCGACTCCGACAGCGGCACCTACGAGGGTTCGGTCCCCACCTACCGCGGAGAGGGCCGCACCTTCCTGTGAGACAGCCGCCCGCCGGACACGGGACGGGGCCCGCGCGTAGATCGCGCGGGCCCCGTCCCCTCGTTCCCGGGGGCTGGGAACCTACTTCCGTTTGCGGCGGACCGCCCAGGCCACCACGCCCACGGCGATGACCGTGCCCACACCGGCCGCCAGGATCAGCGCCTCGGGTGGCAGCTGACCGCGCGACTGGTAGGTGGTCACCACCTTGTCGTCGCCCTTGACCACGATGCTGCCCTCTTCGGGGTGCACCAGGTGGCTCTCCACCCGGACCGCTCCGCCACCGACCACCAGCGCACGGGCCTCGTCGAGGATCCGCGTACCGCGTTCCTTGGCCTTGGCGACCTGGCGTCGGGCGATGTTGGCCGGACGAGCCTGCACACCGAGCTCGTCCAAGGTCTCGGCCAACCGGCGCTGCTCGCGGTCGATCTCGGCCTGGATCTCGGCGGCGGTCTGGCGCGGTTCGGTGTCGCCTGCCGTCATTGAGTGCCTCTCTCCACTAGCGCACGATTGTCTGAGAACCCGAGTCCGAGCCGGTGTCCCGGCCTTGCTCCTCCGCGCCGTCGGACGGACCGGAGAATCTCAGCGCGCCATCGATTCCGTCGACCACACGGAAGAAGTCCCGCGTGGACAACCACAGTTTATAGATGATGGCGATCTCGAAGGCGAGCAGCAAAACGCCTACAAAGGCCGTGATCCAGCCGATCACGGGCGGACCGAACAGAACAGTGGCCACCGGAGCGACCACGAAGACCGCCACCTGGAACTCGATTCCGCCCACCAGGTGGGTACGGATGCGGCGGGCGTTCAACGCCGCCCAGAACCGCTGGTACCAGGGGAAACGCGTCCGGAACTCCTGGTGCAGGTCGACCTTGGGAAGGGTCAGGTCCGGCTGCTTGCCGGCCGTGCGCTGATTGCGCGCCTCCCTCTCGTTCTGGCTGCGCAGAATCTGTTCCAACACGCCGATGCCGTGCCGCAGAACCGCCTGCTCGCCACCGTCGCTCATCGTGCGGCCACCGCGGCCGGTCGCCTCACCCGTGTCGTCACCCTCGGGTTCCAGCATCGACAGGGCCGCCCGGGCCCGCTCCAACGCCGCCGCCAGGTGCGAGCGCATCTCCCGCCGCACCTTGTACACCTGCAGGGCGTTCAGGTAGCGCAGCATGTCCAGGAAGACCACGGCCAACGCCAACCAGACGAACGCCACGTGCCCGGTCTCCCGGTACTGGCCGCCCATCAGCGCGACCACGCACACGAGCACCCGGAACCGGTCGGACACGTAGTCCATCCAGGCGCCGAAGATCGTCTCGGTGTCGGTGAGTCGGGCCAGTTTGCCGTCGACGCAGTCCATGAGGAAGCAGACGTAGTACAGCGCGGCGCCCAGGAGGAGCAGCGGCCAGTACCCGAACGCGAAGCACACGGCGGCGCCCAGCCCGAGGAAGAGCGCGACCACCGTCAACTGGTTCGGGGTGATGGAGGTGCGGTTGGCGAACAGGCGGACCAGCCGGACCGCGATCGGGTCCACCAGATACACGGTCCACCAGGAATCGCGCTCCTTGAGGGTGCGGGCCCTGACCTCGTCGAGTGTGAAACCGGACATCGGCGCGAACTACTCCCAAAGAGAAACGGATGTGCTCCGGCCCGGCTGCGAGACCGGACATGCCGTCGGGTCACCGGCGACCCGCGCACGCTACGGCATGAGGTCCAGAACAGGCCAACCGAGAGCGTTCGGTCAACAATAGGTGATCAGACCGTCGGGCACCCCCAATGCGGATGAACCGAACCGGAATCGCAACCGAAGCACGCACACCACCCGCGACCACCACCACGGATGCGTCCCCCACCCGCACCCCGTGCCCGCCTCGACATCTCGTACTGTGAGGCGTGCAGAACACGGGCCGGGCACGCTCGGCCCACCAGCAGCGGAAGGAAGACACCACGTGAGCGAGACCATCCGTCTGGAGCCCGGAGACCAGGCCCCCGACTTCACCCTCAGCGACGCCGACGGCAACCCCGTCACCCTGAGCAAGGTCCTGGCCGACACCGGCAAGAGCGTCGTGTTGTACTTCTACCCGGCCGCGATGACCCCCGGGTGCACCACCGAGGCCTGCGACTTCCGGGACAACATCACCGAGTTCGCCGACGCCGGCTTCACCGTGCTGGGGGTCTCCCCCGACAAGGCCGAGAAGCTCGCGCAGTTCCGGGAGAAGGAGAGCTTGACCTTCACCCTGCTCGGTGACCCCGAGAAGGAGACCCTGACCGCCTACGGGGCCTTCGGCGAGAAGAAGAACTACGGTCGCATCGTTCAGGGCGTCATCCGGTCCACCTTCATCGTCGGTACCGACGGCAAGGTGCAAAAGGCCTTCTACAACGTGAAGGCCACCGGCCACGTCGACCGGATCAAGCGCGAACTGGGCCTCTGATCCGAAATCGGTCGTCCGGTCACCATGAGACCGGACGACCGGTGACCCCGGCTTCCCGTCCACTCCGCCGATCCCGGTAGAGTTACCCCGTTGGGGCCGTAGTCCAACCGGCAGGAGACGGCAGCTTTAGGTGCTGTACAGTGCGGGTTCGAATCCCGCCGGCCCCACTCCACTCGGAAACGACCCGGCTCACGTCGGGTCGTTCCGTCGTTTCAGGGGTCCTACAGACCCAGCAGAGCCCACATGACCAGGGCGAGCAGGGCGAGCACGCCCAGGCCCACACCGACGGCCACCGGCAGCCTGCTCTTCTCCGCGTGCTTGCCCGGGCTGGTCAGCCCCATGTTGTCGGTGGACTCGCGGATCGACATCATGATCGAGTTCATCGCCTCGGGGCTGTTGTGCAGCCGCTCGCTGATGGACTCGGCCAGCACCCTCGCACCCGCACGGAAGTGCTCACGGGCCGATTCGCGCTCCTCGGGGTCGGCCTCTGCGGCGGCGTCGCTCGTCGGCGACCCCTCCGTGCCCTTCTCGGGGTTCTCGGGCGACCACGGGGCGAGCGCGGCGATCCGCAACATCTTGGTGGCGTTCTCCGTGCTCAGCCGCTCCGCCGGGTCGACCCTGAGCAGACCGGCCAGAACCGGGGCCAGCGGCCCGGCGTTGGTCGCCTCCTTGGGCTCGTGCAGGGGCTCCTGACGCAGGATCTTGATGTAGCCCTTGCGGTCGTAGGGCGGGTAGCCCTCGACCGCGGCGTACAGCGTGGCGCCCAGCGACCACAGGTCGGACTCGGGCCCCACGGGACCGGCCTTGGCCCGCTCCGGCGGGATGTAGGCGGGCGAGCCGATGATGCGGCCCGAAGAGCTCAGCGCGGACTCGCCGTTCCAGGCGGCCAGACCGAAGTCGGTGAGCACCACTCGACCGGCGGCGCTGATCATCACGTTCTCTGGCTTGACGTCACGGTGGACGATGCCCTCGCCGTGCGCCACCTGTAGGGCGTCGATGAGTTGGAGGCCGATCTCGGCGACCCGCTGGTAGGGCAGGGGGCCGCCCACCTGGATGATCTCCTCCAGGGTGGAGGCCTCCACCAGCTCCATGACGATCCACGGACGCTCGTCCTCGTCCACAACGTCCAGGACGGTGACCAGGCTGGGGTGCGTGAGGCGACCGGCCACCCGCGCCTCGCGGGTGGTGCGCTGCAACAGGGAGTCGCGCTCGGAACGGCTCAGGTCCGCGGGCAGCCGCAGCTCCTTGACCGCGACCTCGCGCTTGATGACGAGGTCGGTGGCACGCCAAACGGTGCCCACACCGCCCCGGGCGATCTCGGAGGTCAGCTGGTAGCGACCCTTGAGAAGCCGACCGGCGGGCTCAGCCACGGCCGCGTCCGGACGCGCGGAATCGAGCGACGTCTCTGGCCGCTGCGTGTGGGGGTTTTCTAGGGAGGACACGGTTATCCACGGGTCCATTCACCGGCCATGGTGGCCTCCTGCGGAGCATTGCGGTCGCTGTCACCACGTAGGTGCACGGATCACTCGTTATACCAGTATGACGCGTGTAGCACGCCTACGGTTAACCGATGAGTGACACATAGGTTCGGTTTCGTTATGTCCGAGCAGGCACGACACATGCCGTGAGGAGGATCTCCCCTGCCGCCCCTTGACCCGGACGTGGGTTTCGTGCACGCGCCGTTGCGCGTGCACGAAACCCGGGGATCAGCTCCAGAGCGACTCGGGGGAACGCACCTCCACCGGACCGATCCCGGTCTTGGTGAGGGGCTCGTGGAGACTGTCGGCGTCGCCGACCACCACCACGACCGATTCCTCGGGGTGGAGGTGCTCGGTGGCGGCACTGTTCAGGTCCTGCGCGGTGAGCTTCTCGTAACCGGCCCGCACCCGGTCGACGTGGTCGTCGGGCAGGTCGTGCACGACGATGTCCACCAGGGCGCCGGCGACCGCGCGGGCCGTGGAGAAGGCGACCGGGAGGCCCACGGTGTTGGACTCGCGGACGGCGGTCAGCTCGTCCTCGGTGACCCCGCCCTCGCGCAGCTTCCGAACCTGCTCGAAGGAGGAGGTGACCGAGTGCGCGGTGGTGCTCGCCTCCACCTGGGTGCTCATGAAGAAGACACCGCTGTCACGGCGCAGGTCGAAGCGGCTGCCCGCGCCGTAGGTGTAGCCCAAACGCTCGCGCAGCTCCATGTTGAGGCGGGAGGTGAACATTCCGCCCAGGACCTCGCTGATGCCCTCCACGCGCGGCAGGTCCACCTGCGAACGCGAGGGGGCCCGGTGCGCGATGACCAGGGCGGACTGCACCGAACCGGGCCGGTCCACGATGAGCACCCGGGGCAGCTCGCCGGGCGGCGGCGCGGGCTCGGTGATCCGGCGCTCGGGGGTGAGGGCGGTGTCACCGAAGACGCCGCGACCCAGTTCCTCCAGGTCGACCCCGGACAGGTCACCGACGACCACGAGGGTGCCGGCGACCGAGGCGAGGGACTCGGCGTGGAAGGCGGCCACCCGCTCGGGGGTGACGTCGGCGAGCTTGACCGGACCACCCGCCAGCGGGGTGGCGTAGCGGCCGCCGAACAGCTGCCCACCGAGACT
>NZ_DYZD01000126.1 GCF_020741345.1 Nocardiopsis listeri | reverse complement strand
CGTTGCGCCCTTCCTCCCACCGGTGCCCCCGACCTTCGCGGGCCGGGACGCTTCGTGTGGTGGCTCATCTGCTGTCAGCCCTGGCGGGTGCTGCGGGGAGCGCTCTATGGAACCCTGTGGATGGGCGCCCTGTTGGTCCCGCCGTACCTGCTGTCCCTCGCCATCGACGACGGTTTGAGGGCCCGGGATCCCGGCGCCCTCTTGCTGTGGGTGGCGGCCCTGGTGGTGGTGACCGTCCTCAACGCGACCCTGTCGATCCTGCGGCACCGCACGATGTCGATGGTTCGGATGGACGCCGCGCACCGGACGATGCGCGTGTTGACCCGACATTCGACCGTGCTGGGCTCCTCCCTGGCCCGGAGGGTCACCTCGGGTGAGCTGTCCACCGTCCAGGCATCCGACGTCCTGCTCATCGCGCACATCCTCACCATGACCGGGCCCGGGGTCGGCGCGGTCATCGGGTACGCGGGGGTCGCGATCCTGCTCTTCACCATGTCACCGTCCTTGGCCGCGATCGTGGTGTTCGGTGTCCCTGTGCTGGCGTTGGTGGTCGGGCCTCTCCTCGGCCGGCTGCAGGGACGCCAACGGACCTACCGTGAACACCAGGGCGCCACCACCGCGTTGGCCGCCGACATCGTCTCCGGGCTCCGGGTGCTGTGCGGGATCGGCGGCAAGGAGCACTTCGCCCGCCGCTACGAAGAGCGGTCGAAGGCCCTGCTCCGGCAGGGGTACCGGGTCAGCGAGACCACCAGCTGGTTCCACGCGGTGAGCGCCTGTCTGCCCGTGGTGTTCCTGGGCGTGGTGACCTGGGTGGCGGCGAGACTGACCGTCACCGGGCAGATCACCGTGGGCGAGACCGTGGCGGTCTACGCGTACGTGGCGATCCTGATCGTGCCGGTGTTCTTCCTGATCGAGGGCGCAACCGGAATCACCCAGGGGCTGGTCTCGGTCCGCCGGGTGCTGCGGGTCCTCGAGCTGGAGCCGCCGTTGGCCGGGAGCGGGGTGAACCGACCGGGGCCCGCGCCGGGGTCGGAGCTGGAGGATCCGGACTCGGGGGTGGCGATCGTGCCCGGATCGGCCACGGCGCTGGTGTCGTCGTCCCCCGAGGAGGCCGCCGCCATCGCGGACCGACTGTGCCGCCACACCGACTCTGCGGTCCTTTGGGGCGGGGTCCCGTTGCGAGACGTGGAGCTCACCGAGGTCCGCGAACGCCTGCTGCTCGATGACAACGGCGCCCACCTGTTCGCGGGCACCCTACGCGAGGTCCTGGATCCACATGGCGGCCGCACCGAGGCCGAGCTGCGCGAGGCACTGCACGTGGCCGCCGCCGACGACGTCCTCGACGCGATGCCGGACGGTCTGGACTCATGGGTGGAACCCCAGGGACGCAACCTCTCCGGAGGGCAGCGCCAGCGGATCCGGCTCACCCGGGCACTGCTCGCCGACGCCGAGGTCCTGGTACTGGTGGAGCCCACCTCGGCGGTGGACTCGCAC
Source organism: Nocardiopsis listeri (assembly GCF_020741345.1). GTDB lineage: Bacteria > Actinomycetota > Actinomycetes > Streptosporangiales > Streptosporangiaceae > Nocardiopsis > Nocardiopsis listeri_A. Next base: position 11,859 of record NZ_DYZD01000126.1, on the reverse strand, counting down.
ACCGAGGCGACGATCGCCGAACGTCTCCACGAGGCGCGGTCCGGGCGCACCACCGTGGTCGTGGGAACTTCACCGTTGCTGCTGGACCGCGCGGACCGCGTCGTCCTTCTCGTGGAAGGGATGGTGGCCGCCATCGGCACACACGGGGAACTGGCCGAGAGCAGGGGTGACTACCGGGCGTTGGTGCTGCGCGGCGCCGACGAGGAGGCCGGAGCGTGAGCGAACGGCTTCCGGTCGCCGACCGGACCCAGGTACGCCGCGACACCGCCGAGCTGCTGCGCGTCGAACGTGGACGGGTCACCCGGTTGGTGATCCTGACCCTGCTCGCGGGCGCCGCCGGGCTGGTCGGCCCCTACCTGCTGGGGCGGATCATCGACATGGTGGAGGACGGCTCCGCCACCCTGGCCGCCGTGGACCTCATGGCCGCCGGTGTGGTGGTTGCGGCCTGCGCACAACTCGTTCTCACCCGGTACGCGCGTCGCTCCACCTACCGGTTCGGCGAACACGTCCTACGGCGACTGCGCGAGGACTTCGTCGGGCGTACGTTGTCGCTGCCCACGCGGGTGGTGGAACGCTCGGGAACCGGCGACCTCACCACCCGGGCCTCTGCGGACGTGGCGACGGTGGGGCAGACACTGCGCGGCGCCCTCCCCGACATCGCGCTGTACGTGTTCCAGCTCGTGGTGCTGTTCGGCGCGGTCTTTTGGATCAGCCCGCTGCTGGGGTTGTGCCTGGTGGTCCCGATCCCGCTCGTGATCCCGGTGATCCGCTGGTACCTGCGACGATCCCGGCGGGCGTACCTGGCGGAGGGCGCGGCGCTGTCCGGGACGTTGGAGAACGTGTCCGCCACCGCCGAGGGCGGTCGCACGGTGGAGGGCCTGGGTGTCCAGAAGGACCGGATCGAGGTGACCGAACGGGACGTGGGACTGCTGTACCGGGCGCGGCGCGGCACCCTGCGTCTGCGCACGGTCCTGTTCCCCGCCACCGAGAGCGCCTTCATGATGCCGAGCGCCATCGCCCTGTCGGTGGGCGGTCTGGTCCACCTCGACGGCGGGATCGAACTGGGCGCCCTGGTGACGTGCCTGCTCTACATCGAGCAGGCGGTGAACCCGATGATCCGGTTGACCCAGTGGGTCGAGGAGATTCAGCGGGCCACGGCGTCCTTCGCCCGGCTGCGCGGTGTCCATCGGCTACCGGAGGAGACCACCGGGCCCGGCCCCGAGCCCGAGGGCGACGCGATCGAACTGGTGGACGTGCGCTACGCCTACGTGCCGGGCCACGACGTGCTGCGCGGTATCGATCTGGCGATCCGTCCCGGTGAGCGGCTCGCTGTGGTGGGCCCCTCCGGGGCGGGCAAGACCACCATCGGGCGGCTGCTGTCCGGCGCCGACGTGCCCGGGTCGGGCCGTGTGCTGGTCGGCGGTGTGCCCGTCGGTGACCTGTCGCCCGGGGTGCTGCGCGAACGCGTCGTCCTGGTCGACCAGGAACACCACGTGTTCACGGGTTCGTTGCGGGAGAACGTCGCGATCGCCGCCCCGGGCGCCGATGACACCCGCCTGCTCGCGGCGCTGGACGCGGTGGACGCCGATTGGGTCCCGAGCATGCCCGAGGGATTGGACACCGAGGTGGGCTCGGGCGGCGCGGACCTGGACCCGGCCAGGGCCCAGCAGGTGGCGCTGGCCCGGGTGGTGCTGCTCGACCCGCACACGGTGGTGCTCGACGAGGCCACCTCACTGCTGGATCCGAGGACGGCGCGAGCGGCTGAACGGTCCCTGGCCGCGGTGTTGGAGGGCCGGACGGTGATCGCGATCGCGCACCGGCTGCACACGGCGCACGACGCCGATCGGGTGGCGGTGGTGGAGAACGGGCGGATCAGCGAGATCGGGCCGCACGACGAGCTCATCGCCGCCGAAGGCGCGTACGCGGCCCTGTGGTCCTCCTGGCACGGCACGGACTGAGGATCCGAGGGTTCGCCCCCGGGCCGGGCGTCGCTTCCAGGCCCGGGCGTCGGGTGCTCGCGCTCACCCCCGCGGGCTGAGGAACTCCAGCCGGTTGCCGTTGTTGTCGAAAACGTAGAAACGTCGATAACCGGGGAAGGCGTCATCCCAGGTCACCTCGTGCCCGGCCGCGGTGATCCGCTCGGCGAGGGTGTCGATCTCACGCACGAGGATGCCGGGGTGCGCCTTGCGCTGCGGGGTGAACCCCTTCTCGACCCCCAGGTGGATCTCCAGGGCGTCGGCGCGCACCCACAGGCCTCCGCGGGCCGCCAGAACCGGGGGCTTGGGGACCTCGACGAAGCCGAGGACGCCCACGTAGAAGGCACGGCAGTCCTCCTCACCACCCGGGGGGAGGGCGATCTGGACATGGTGGAGACCGAAACCGAGTTCGGTGGAGGTGTCGGGGGTGGTCATACGTTCCTCTCGGTTCGGTCCAGGGTTGCGTTGCCCGAGCGAGCGGCCGGTTCCGCCCGTTCCAGGGGTTCGTCGACGCGTCGGCGACTCTCAGCGCCTCCCGGGCCGTAGTCGGCGGACCGGAAGGCGGGGTCGTGGCGGCCGGTGAGCCGATCGTAGGCGCCCTTGTCCCCACCGAACGCGATGCCCGGGGACCTCTTCACCTCGGCGGTGTCGGTGACCACGTCGTGTCCGAGCACCCGCACGGTGCCGGAGGCGGGCAGAAGGACGGTGGAGACGATCTTGCGCGGGGCGGTCCTGCCCGCACCGTTGGGCCCCGGCGGACCGTGCGCCTCACCTTCGGTGGTGTCGGGTCGGGCCTCACGCGGAGCCTTCAGGCCCATGCCCCCTTCGCACCGGTGGACACGTCCGAGGTCGGTGATCTCCAGGGCGTTCATGTGCGTCCTCCAGGGCGAGGGCGAAACCGATTTCGCCTTGACGTCAAGACACCCAGGGGGACGCTACCCCTGTGCCGTTCCTCCGGGCAAGGGCGAGGGCCGCTCGAAGACGTGCTCCAGACCGTCACGTTCGTCCCACTGCTCACCGACTCGTTCGAAGCCGAACCCGGCGATGGTGGCGAGCGATCCGACGTTGTCCGGGCTGATCGAGGCACGTACCGTCACCACGTCCGGCGACGCGTCGGCTCGACGAAGCAGCTCCGCCAACGTCGCCCGCGCGTAGCCCCGACGCCGCATCTCCGGAACCACGGAGTAGCCGATCTCCACGCTCCGCCGCTCGTCCGGCGGCCCATGGAACCCCGCGTGTCCGACCGTCCTGCCGTCGTCGGCGTCCACCACGACGTTGGACAACCAACCGGCACGCTCCGGCACCGCCCGTAGCTGGTCGAGCCGGTACCCGCTGAGCCAGAGCATCTCCTCCTCGGCGAAGTGCGGCCCCAACTCCGCGCCCACCAGTCTCCCGGCGGTCGCCGTGTCTCCCTCCTTCAGAGCGCTGAGGACGGACTCGGTCATCTCCACCAGGCGCACCCGAGGGCTACCGGTCGGTCCGGGACCCGCGCCGGTGTTCGTGTTCCAGCTCGTGTTCGTCACTCACGCATCCTCGCGTCCTTCGTGGAGCGGTTCAACGTGTTTCGCCGAACCCGCCATGTGTCGAATGGTCGTCGGTCTCGGGGACCATGGACAGGCCCGTTCCGACCAGCCCACGAGGAGCCCCCGTGCCCGATGTCGACGATCCGCGCTGTTCCTGGGCCCGGACCACCTCCGAGCCCATGACCGCCTACCACGACGGCGAATGGGGGCGCCCCTCGCACGAGGACCGCCACCTGTTCGAGATGCTCGTCTTAGAGGGTGCACAGGCCGGTCTGTCCTGGGCCACCGTGCTGAACAAGCGCGAGAACTACCGACGTGCGATGGACGGATTCGATTTCGAGCGGATCGCCGGCTACGGCCCGGCCGAAACGGACCGGCTGCTGGCGGACCCTGGGATCATCCGCAACCGACTCAAGGTCGGTTCGGCGGTACGCAACGCCCAGGCCTTCATCCGTGTGCGCGAGGAGTTCGGGAGCTTCGACGCCTACCTGTGGGACCGGGTGGACGGCGTGCCGGTGGTGGGCCACTGGGACACACCCGAGGATGTGCCGGTGACCACCCCGCTCGCCGACCGGCTGAGCCGCGACCTCAAGCGGCGCGGGTTCACCTTCGTCGGCGGCACCATCACGTACTCCTACCTCCAGGCCACCGGCGTGGTCGAGGATCATCTGGTGGGCTGTCCGGCCAAGCCCCGACCACCGCTCCTGTCATAGCGTGAGCGGCATGACGACGAGCCCTCCCACCCATGGCGCGATGGCCATCATCACCAACGGCGCCGGGCGGTATCTGCTGCACCTGCGCGACGACATCCCCGGTATCGCCTGGCCCGGCCACTGGAGCACTCTGGGCGGCGGTTGCGAGGAAGGGGAGGCCCCGCGCGAGGCGATCGTCCGCGAACTCCAGGAGGAGGCCGGTCTCACCGTCGAAGGACTCATCGAGTTCTGCGAGGCCCCCGACGTCAACGGCTCCGGGCAGCACCTCACCTTCTTCTCCGCCACCTGGGAGGGAGACCCCCGCTCCCTGACCCTCACCGAAGGTCAAAGACTCGACTGGGTCGCTCCCGAACGGTGGGGCGCCCTCCTCGTCCCCGGCTTCGTCCTCGAAATCCTCCACCGACACCAGGCCGTCTCCTCCTGACAGGTCTCGACCTGCGCCAGGAACGCGTGGTCCTGACCGACGGATCGTCCCTGGACCAGGCCGCCGCCCTGATCACGAGGGCCACCGGGCACCCCGTGGACGTGGACCGCACCGAACGTCGGCTCAGCGCCGAGGTGGGCGACCGTGCGGCCGCCCTGACCCGTGCGATCCGTGCGCTGGACGAGGTGTTCCCGCACCTGACCGAATCCGGGGAACAGTCCCCGAGGACCACGACGGAGACCGCCCGATGGGCGTCACCGGAACACACTCCACGACGACCGACGTCCCCGTCCCCGCCAGGCCTCGAGGTCTCCTGGCCCGAGCACGTTGGGCCGCCGTGGACGGTGTGACCGTGGCCGGGCACGACCCCACCCACTGGGCGCGTCAACCCTGGGAGGTCGGATTCGGCCACCGGCGTACACTGGCCCGTACGCCCTACGGGCCAGGATCAGGACCAGGACGGACCCATGCCCTCGCAGCACGGTAAGAGCGGTGACCCCGCGCGCAGCCTGTCCCTCCTGTGGCGCACCCAGGAGCCGACCAGCCGTGGTCGGGGGAAACCGGGGCTCAACGTCGACCGGATCGTGGCGGCGGCCACCCGACTCGCTGATTCCGAGGGCATCGGGGCGCTGTCCATGCGCAGGGTCGCCGACGCGCTCGGCGTGGGCACGATGTCGCTGTACACCTACGTCCCGGGCAAGGGTGAACTCCTCGACCTCATGGTCGACGCCGCCTACGGTGACCTGGACACGGACGACCGCTCCGGCGCCTGGCGCGAGAGGTTGCGGCGGATCGCGTTCGCCAACCGGGCCCTTTACGTACGCCACCCATGGATGCTGCAGGTGGTCACCACACGCCTTTTGGGCCCCAACCTCATCGCCAAGTACGACCACGAGCTCTCCGCGGTGGACGGTCTGAACCTGAGCGAGGTCGAGATGGACTCCACCGTCAACCTGGTCAACGGCTACGTGGAGAGCACCGTCCGACAGACCCTGGGGGCCGAGCAGGTGGCCCGGGACTCCGGTATGGACGACGAGCAGTGGTGGCGGACCTATGACCCCTTGTTGGCGGCGCTGGCCGACGACACGAGGTTCCCGACCGCCTCACGGGTGGGCACCGCCGTCGGCCGGGCACACCGGGCGGTCTACGACCCCGACCACGAGTTCTCCTTCGGTCTGGAGCGGGTCCTGGACGGGGTACGTGCGCTCGTGGACTCCCGCGCTCCGACCGACGGCTGAGCGCGTCCTCCTCGTCCGAATTCGGCCGAACGGCCGACACACTCCTCTCGGTCGTTCCGGGCAGATACGCCACCGCCGACCGTCGGCTTCCGAGCGACGGTCGGCGGTGTGCGGTCCGCGGTATCGAGGTTCAGGAACGCAGCTCGGCGGCCTCTCGGGCCAGTGCCGTGATGTCGTCCCAACGGGCCCCGGCGACCAGGTCGGCCGGGGTCAGCCAGCTCCCGCCCACACAGCCCACGTTCGACAGGGCGAGGTAGTCCGGCGCGTTCTGGAGGGTGATCCCACCGGTCGGGCAAAAACGCACCTGCGGCAGCGGTCCGCCCAGGGACTTCAGGAACCGCGCCCCGCCCGACGCCTCCGCCGGGAAGAACTTCAGGGCGCTCAGACCCGACTCCAACAGGGTCATCGCCTCCGACACCGTGGCCACCCCCGGCAGCGAGGGCAACCCCGTGTCCGTCATGGCCCGGGCCAGGTCGGGGGTGCACCCCGGGCTGACCAGGAACCGCGCCCCCGCCTTCGCGGCAGCGTCGGCCTGGTCGGTGGTGACCACCGTGCCGGCGCCCACCACGGCCTCGGGCACCTCCTTGGCGATGCGCTCGATCGCGTCCAGCGCGGCGGGTGTCCGCAGGGTGACCTCGATGCCGGGCAGACCACCCGCCACCAGTGCGCGGGCCACGGGCACCGCGTCCTCGGCGTTCTCCAGCACCACCACCGGCATGACCGGGGCGAGGGCGAACAGGTCCTCACCGGAGCGGGGGAAGGTCCTCATGTGCTTCTCCAAGTACTGGTTCGTACGGGTGGGGTCGTGTGGATCCTCGACGCGCGGATTCCTCAGTGACCGAAGACACCGGCGCCGGACTCGGCCGGACCGACCGCCGCGCGCAGGGCCGCGAAGAGCTCACGCCCGGTTCCCATCGAGGAGTCGACGGAGGGACGGGCGTTCTCCCGGCCCTCCAGGTCGGCCAGGACCTCCAGTGTGCCGTTCACCGCGTCCAGACGGATGAGGTCGCCCTCCTGGATCCGCGCCAGAGGACCCCCCGCCTCCGCCTCCGGGGAGACGTGGATGGCGGCCGGTACCTTCCCGGAAGCCCCGGACATACGCCCGTCGGTCACCAGCGCCACCTTCTGGCCCCGGTCCTGTAGCACCCCGAGGGGCGGGGTGAGCTTGTGCAGTTCGGGCATCCCGTTGGCACGCGGTCCCTGGAAGCGCACCACCGCGACGAAGTCACCGGTCAGTTCGCCCGCGGTGAAGGCCTCCTGCAGTTCGGCCTGGTCCGCGAAGACCTTGGCCGGGGCCTCGACCACGCGACGTTCGGGGTCCACCGCCGACACCTTGATGACGGCACGGCCGAGGTTGCCGGAGAGCATCCGCAGACCCCCGTCGGGGGCGAAGGGGTCGCCCGCACCGCGCAGCACCGTCTTGTCGGCGCTGTCCTTCGGGCCGTCCACCCAGGTCAGACCGTTCTCGTCCAGGTGGGGCACCTGACGGTAGCGGTCCAGGCCCGGGCCGGCGATGGTGCGTACGTCCTCGTGGAGCAGTCCGGCGTCGAGGAGGCTCCCGATGAGGAAGGCCATGCCGCCCACCTCGTGGAACCGGTTCACGTCGGCGGCACCGTTGGGGTACATGCGGGTGAGCAGCGGCACCACCTCGGACAGGTCCGCGAAGTCGTCCCAGGTGAGCTGGACACCGGCTGCGCGCGCGATCGCCACCAGGTGCAGCGTGTGGTTGCTGGAGCCACCGGTGGCCAGCAGCGCGACCACCGCGTTGACGATGGCCTTCTCGTCGACCTGCTCTCCGAGCGGGGTGTGCTCCTCCCCCAACGCGGTGTGGCCGAGCACGCGACGCCCGGCCTCCGCGGTCAGGGCCTCACGGAGCGGGGTCCCCGGCTGCTCGAAGCTGGCGCCGGGCAGGTGCAGGCCCATGACCTCCATGAGCATCTGGTTGGAGTTGGCGGTGCCGTAGAAGGTGCAGGTACCGGGCGAGTGGTAGGCGGCGGACTCGGCCTGGAGCAGCTCCTTACGCCCGATCTGTCCCTCGGCGAACTTCTGCCGGACCCGCGCCTTCTCCTTGTTCGGCAACCCCGAGGGCATGGGACCGGCCGGAACGAAGGCCACCGGAAGGTGCCCGAAGGAGAGCGCGCCGATGAGCAGGCCGGGCACGATCTTGTCGCACACACCGAGCATGAGCGCCCCGTCGAACATGTCGTGCGACAGCGCCACCCCGGTGGCCATCGCGATCACGTCGCGGCTGAAGAGGGACAGCTCCATGCCCTCACGGCCCTGGGTGATGCCGTCGCACATGGCGGGAACACCGCCCGCGAACTGCGCGACACCGCCGGCCTCGGACACCGCGGCCTTGATGGTCGCGGGGTAGGACTCCAGGGGCTGGTGCGCGGACAGCATGTCGTTGTAGGCGGAGACGATCGCCAGGTTGGGGGTGACGTCCCCGGAGAGGGCGAGCTTGTCACCCACACCACAGGCGGCGAACCCGTGGGCGAGGTTGGCGCAACCCAGCGAGGAACGGGCCGGCCCCCTGCTCACGGCCTCACGAATCCGTTCCAGGTAGGCCGATCGGGTGTCGACGCTGCGGTCGGCGAGGCGGCGGGTCACCTCGGCGACGACAGGGTGGAGGTCGGGGTGCGCGGTCATCGGGCTCTCTCCTCTTCGTGCCACGTACGGCCGGTGCGGCCGATGAGCCGGTCGGCGCCCGCGGGGCCGGCGCTTCCGGCGGGGTAGGGCTCAGGGGCGACACCGAGGTCGCCCCAGGCCTGGATGATCGGGTCCACCCATCGCCATGCGGCCTCGACCTCGTCGCGGCGCATGAAGAGGGTGGAGTCCCCGGCCAACACGTCCATCAGGAGCCGCTCGTAGGCCTCGGGCGAGCGGGTGGCGAAGGTGTCGGCGAAACTGAGTTCGAGCGGGACCGGCCGCAACCGCAGCGCTCCGGCGCCCGGTGTCTTGGCCAGCATGGTCAGGTGGATGCCCTCGTCCGGCTGGAGCCGGATGACGAGGGAGCCGGCGTCGGTGGGCGCACCGGCGCCGGGGAAGATCGTGTGCGGCACGTCCCGGAACCGGATCACGATCTCCGAGTCGGCGTTCGCCATGCGTTTGCCGGTGCGAAGGTAGAAGGGGACGCCTGCCCATCGCCAGTTCGCCACCTCGGCGCGCAGGGCCACGTAGGTCTCGGTGTCGCTGGTCGGCGGCCCGCCCGCCTCGTCCAGATAGCCGAGGACCTCTTCTCCCTGGACCTTGCCGCGCGTGTACTGCCCGCGCACGGTGTGCCGGGCGACCCGGTCCCCCGTCACGGGCCTGAGGGACTGCAGGACCTTGAGCTTCTCGTCGCGGACGGCGTCGCGGTCGTAGCTGGAGGGCGGTTCCATCGCGGTCAGGCACAGCAGCTGCAGCAGGTGGTTCTGGACCATGTCGCGCATGGCACCGGAGGAGTCGTAGTAACCCCTACGGCCGCCCACCCCGACGGTCTCGGCCACGGTGATCTGTACGTGGTCGATCCATCGAGAGTTCCACAGGGGTTCGAGGAAGACGTTGGCGAACCGCAGCACGAGCAGGTTCTGCACCGTCTCCTTCCCCAGATAGTGGTCGATCCGGTAGATGCGGGACTCGTCGAAGACCGCTCCGACCTCGTCGTTGACGGCCTGGGAGGAGACGAGGTCGCGTCCCAGCGGCTTCTCCATGACCACGCGGGCCTCCGAGGTGACCAGGTCGGCGTCGCGCAGACCACGGCAGATGGCGCCGGAGATCATCGGCGGCACCGCGAGGTAGAAGACCCTGTCCCGACCGGAGGTGAGCGCCTCGGTCAGACGTGTCCAGCCCGACGGGTCTCCCCCGACGTCCACCGTGACGTGCCCGAGACGGCCCAGGAAACGGCTCAGGACATCGGGTTCGACCACCTGGACGGCGCTGTGGCCGCGTACCGCGGAGTCCGCCTTGTCGCGCAGGTCCGCGTCGGTCAGTCCGTCCTTGGAGACGGCGATGACGCGTGTCCCGTCGTCCAGGTGACCGTCACGGTCCAGGAGGTAGAGGGAGGGAAGGAGTTTGCGCATCGACAGATCTCCGGTTCCGCCGAAGACCACCAGATCGGTGGGGTGGCGGGGCACGGGCTGCTGCATTCGGTCGGCTCCTGCGAGAGGGCGGAAGGAGAGGTGTGGTCGGGGGGTGCCGGGGCGGGGCCCGAGGACTTCCGGTGCGGGGTCCGGAACGTCGTGACCGGGGGACTTACGACCCTGTTTCGACCCTAATCCCACTATGGTAAAAAACCAAGCACACTTCAGAACAATAATTTACATAAGAGCACGGCCTTCACGGCGACCGACCTAGTGAATGGTTCAATGAGACATGGTCAGAACCCCCGGACGCCTGTCCTCCACCGCGACCAGCGGCCACATCCTGGAGATGATCCGCACGGGAAGCGCCACCAGCAGGTCGGAGATCGCCCGCACGACCGGTCTCTCGCGTCCGTCCGTCGCCCTGCGGATCACCGAGCTGATCGAGAGCGGCCTGGTCACGGAGGGCACCCGCGCCGCCTCCAGTGGCGGCCGGCCGCCCACGTTGCTGGAGTTCAACGCCTCCCACGGCCTGGTGTTGACCGGGGCCCTGGGCATGGCCCGCAGTCAGGCCGCCGTGTGCGATCTGGACGGGCGGGTGCTGGTCCGTACGCCGGGCTCCCCCGACATGGAGCAGGGCCCCGACGCCACCGTGCCCTGGTTGCTGGACACCTGGAGCGAACAGATCGCGTCCCTCGGACGATCCCCCGATGACGTCCGCGGTGTGGGGATCGGCCTGCCCGGAACCGTGGAGTTCAACGCCGGCCGGGCCGAGGACCGACCCGTCCTGAGCAAGTGGGCCGGGGTGGCCCTGGCCCCGCTCGTGGCCGAACGCTTCCCCGTCCCGGTCATGGTGGACAACGACGTGAACGTGATGGCCCTGGGCGAGCACATCTCGGGCGGTCACGGCCACACCGACGACATGGTGTTCGTGAAGGTCTCCACGGGGATCGGCGCGGGGCTGGTCTCCGGTGGCAACCTACTGCGCGGGGCGCTCGGCGCGGCCGGGGAGATCGGCCACATCCCCGTGCGCGACGGTGGCGGCCTGCCGTGCCGCTGTGGCAACACCGACTGCCTGGAGGCGGTGATCGGTGGCCCACGCCTGTTGACCCTGGCGGCACGGAAGGGACAGACGGTCTCCGGACTGCAGGAGCTGGTGACACTGGCCCAGGACGGGGATCCGGTGGCCGTCACCCTGGTGCGCGACGCGGGGCGGCGACTGGGCGAGGCCCTGGCGGGGGCGGTCAACCTGTTGAATCCGGAGCTGATCGTGCTCGGCGGCGACCTCTCCGAGGCCTACGACCACCTGGTCGCCGGGGTGCGCGAGGTGGTCTTCCAACAGTGCACCGCGCTGTCCACCCGCCAGCTGCGGATCGTGCCGAGCACCCTGTGGGACGACGCCGGGGTTCGCGGGTGCGCGGCCATGGTCACCGAGGAGGTCCTCTCCCCGGACGCCGTGAACAAGCTGCTCGCGGGCTAGATCGCGGGTCGACCCCCGGATGGACGGATCGATTCCCGGAGGAGACGGGGCGATTCGGGTCGAGTCCCGGACGGGCCCTCGGTCCGATCGGCGAGCCGATCATCCACAGCCTGTGGACGTTCGTATTCGATCGCGATCTCCCGGGTAAGTGATATTCGAGGTCGATTCAACACCGATCCCACCGGCCTCCCTGAGCTGCGCGGTCGTCCATCTTCGCGTGCCCGGCATGTCATGACACTTGACAAGAAGTACCGAACTACCGAATAGTCACGCACCCGAGCACCTCCCCGCACGCCCCCACCTCCGCAACCCCTGCCCCGTGCGGCCCCCGTCCGGAAAGGCCTCCCGTGGACATTCTTGAGAACCCCGCCGTGCTCGTCTTGTTGGGCGCCGGCATCAGTCTGGTCACCAGCGCCGTCGTCACGGCCCTGCACGCCAGACAGA
>NZ_DYZD01000125.1 GCF_020741345.1 Nocardiopsis listeri | reverse complement strand
TTCGAAGGTCCTGCCCGGGCTCAGCTCCGCTTCAGGAACTCGGCGGTCTCGTCGAAGACCCGGTCGTACTCCGGGATCCAGGTGAAGTTCACGACGAACCCGTGGTTGGCCCCCGCATAGCGACTGACCGTGGTGTCCACCCCGGCCTCCCCCAACCGGTGACCGTAGAGTTCACCCTCGTCGCGCAGCGGGTCGTACTCGGCGGTGACGACCAGGGCGGGCGGCAGCCCCGACAGGTCCTCCCGCTTGATGGGGGAGACCAGCGGATCGGCCGGGTCCGCCCCACTGTCGACGTAGAAGGCGTTGAAGGGCTTCAGCCCGGCGGTCTCCAGGCCGTAGCCCTCGGCGTTCTCCCGCAGCGACGCGTAGCGGTCGACGTCGAAGTCCAGATCCACCGACGGGTAGTACAGGACCTGGTGGCTGATCCGGTCGAACCCGTCGTCGTGGGCCATCGCGGTGACCGCCGCGACGAGGTTGCCTCCCGAGCTGTCACCGGCCAGGGCGAGGGTCGTTCCGTCCCAACCGAGGTCGGCGCCCTGCTCGGCCGCCCAGCGGACCACCCCGTAGCAGTCCTGGAGCCCTGCCGGGTAGGCGGACTCGGGTGCGCGTCGGAAGTCGACCGAGACGACCTTGAGACCGGTTCGCGCGGCCAACGAACGCGCCACACCGTCGTGCGTCTCCAGGCTGCCGAGGAAGAACGCGCCGCCGTGGAGGTAGACCAACAGACCATGGGAGTCCGCTTCGGTCGGGGTGTAGACCCGGACCGGAACCTCGCCCGCGGGCGTGTGCGCGGTCAGGTCCTCCACCGAGTGGAGTGGCGTACGTGCCTCCGGCGCGGGCACCTGGGCCTCTTCGCCCGCCCGCATGGCCACCGGATCGAGCGGCCCCTCGGGTGGGGCCGGCAGGTCGCGCAGGACCTCGGCGATCCGAGCGTGCAGTGTCATCGTCCCTCTCCCACGGTTTCGTTCGAACCGGGCCGTTGCCCGGGAAAGACCTCGTCGAGCTCGCCTTCGGACCAGCCCTGACGTGAAATGCGCTGTAGTTCGTCCGTGACCGGCTTACGCCCGGCCTGGTACAGGGCCAGCGCCTCTCGCACGGAGTCGGCCTCGACCAGGGCGTCGGCGAAGGCTCCGGCGTCCATGATCGCGGAGTTGGCGCCCTGGCCCTGATGGTGCAGCATCGCGTGGGCCGCGTCGCCCAACAACGCCACCCGATCGGTGTGCCAGCTCCGGACCGGGTCGATGTCGTAGACACCTCGGGCGTTGACCGAGTCCATGTCCAGGTTCCGGACGATGTCCACGATCCGCTCGTCGAATCCCTCGACCTCGGTGAGCAGGTCGTCCCTGGTCACGGTAGGAGCCCAGGTGGCGTCCGGGTTCAGTGACGTGATGTCGAACGACACCTGGCCGCGGTGGCGCAGGGGCAGCAGGTACACCTTCGTGCCCCTGCCGATGTACATGCGAAAGTCGTCGTCGACGACCATGCCGTGGGCGTCGTCGATGGAGATCACGGCGCGGTAGGCGTGCTCACCGGAGAACACCGGCTCCTGTTCGGAGAACAGCCGCCGCCGGACCACGGACTTGATGCCGTCGGCACCGACCACCAGGTCGGCCGTCGCACTCTCGCCGTTGGCGAAGGCCAGTTCCACCTTCTCGCCCTCGTCGGTGATGTCCACCAATCTGTGGCCCAGGTGGACCATGCCGTCGGGGAGCGCACCCATGAGGGCCTCGATGAAGTCCCCGCGGTGGATCAGGTGGGTGGTCTCGCCGAAGGTGTCGATCTCCGGCCAGGTCTCCTTCGCGATGGGGTCGGTGTCGGCCTTGAGGATCTCGAAGTGGTCGCTGGGCGTGCTCACTCGGGCGATCTCGTCGAAGATCCCCCACCGACGGAAACGGTTCATGGTGGAGGGGCGCAGGCCGATGCCGGCGCCGACCTCCCGGATCCGGTCGGCCTGTTCGTACACGGTGACGTTGGCCCCGAGCAGGCCGAGCGCCTTGGCCGCGGCGGCGCCACCGTATCCCGCGCCGACGATGGCGATGTCCAGGTTCCGTAGATCTGAGGGGTGCATGGGGGTCCTTGTCAGTCTTGGATCGTCAGGAAGTCGGCGGGGTTGTCGCGCAGGAGCCGCATGATCGTGGCCTCGTCCACGCCGGCCCCGCGCAGGTCGGGGATCAGGTCCTCGAAGAGGTAGTTGACGGTGTGCCCCTTCACGCCGGGCCAGCCCAACGGGCTGCAGTTGGCGTCGGCGGAGACCAGGAGCCGATCCACGTGCCCTTCGTCCAGCAGGGAAACGAAGTGGTCCAGCCGTTCCCGGCGGGGACGGGCCCAGAACGGCGGGTCCTGCAGTTCGGTCTCGTAACCGAAGGTGTCGAACCCGATCCGGCCTCCCTGGGAGAGGATCCACTCGTGCGGGGTCTTGGGGGCGTTCAGCCCGTCGTCGGCGTGCCCGAACAGCACGCGGTCCAGCGGGAGCCCCTCCTCGGCGAAGATCGCGACCGCGGGTTCGGGGTCGATCGCCAGGTGGGTCAGGATCGGCACCCCGGTCGTCACGGCGGCGCGGGCCGCCGCCCGGTAGATGCGCCGGTCGAGATCGGTCATGCGGCCGCCGCGGCTGACCCCGACCTTGATGACGCCGGCGCGGGCCCCGGTGCCGGCGATGCCCACGGTGATCTCGTGGACGAACTGCTCCGTCAGGTAGTCGACGCTCGCCCGGGCGAAGAACGGCAGGGCGGTATCGCCCCCGACGAAGCCCGTGCAGGCGATGATGTCGACCCCGGTCTTGGCCGACAGGGATCGGTAGTGGTCGATGTCCCGGCCGTTGCAGATGCCGGTGGCGTCGACGAAGGTCCCGCCGCCGTACTCACGGAATCGGCGCAGTTTCGGGACGGTCTCCTCATAGCGTTCCTCGGGGGACTTCCACCATTCGGTGTCCAGTTCCGAGCCGGGCATGCCGTACCCGATGTGCTCGTGGACGGCCACGACACCCAGTTCCTCCGTGGGGATCGGCCCCAGGACGGTGTTCACCTTCGACATGGTTCTCACTTCACAGAGTCGGTCGACGTCGTCTTCTCAGCGCCGGGTCAGCAGATCGCGCGGGTTGGCCACCAGGACACGTTCGATGTCCTCGTCGTGCAGACCCGAGGCCCTCAACAGGGGGACGAACGTCGAAAGGACGTGGCTGTAGGCGAGGTCGTTGCCGGGGTGGCCCACGGCCTTGCCGGTGGCGTTGCTCGACAGCAGGATCCGGTCGCCGAGACCGGCCTCGACGAGGTCGACGACCAGGGCGGCGCGTTCACGGTCGGTGACGTGGGTGTCGTCCTCCAGGCCCACGTGGTCCAGGGCGACATAGGTCCCGCATCGGGCCACCGCGAGGGGGACGCCCGCGGCGACGGCGTCCTTGCGGTCGAGTCCGCCGACGACCAGGCGGTCGGCGGCGAGCCCCTGGTCCAAGGCGATGTCGAGTTCGCGCAGTGCGTCGCCCCCGTAACGCAGTGAGGTGGGCACGCCTGTGGTCAGGGAGGTCCTGGCCGCTCCGCGCAGGAGGCTCTCCTCGGTGGCCGTCATGCCCTCGGGGTGGGCTGCGACGGTCACCAGGCCCGCGGGGCCGCGCCGTTCCAGGCGCGGGACCACCATGCCCTCGGTGACCTCCCGGGTGAACAGGTCGGCGAACCTCTCGGCGGGCCACGGTGTGGGCGGGTTCGTCTGGGGTGTGAGGAAGTAGCCGCCGAGCATCTCCTCTGGGCCCATTCCGGTGGAGGCGATGATGTGCACTCCGGTCGAGCGGGAGAGCGTTTCGTACAATCGCAGGTCGCGACCGTGGAACATGCCGGTGCTGTCGACGATGGTCCGACCGCCGTGGTCGTGAAAGTCCATCAGGCGGTGTGCCAGGGTTCGAAAGATCTCGGAGCGGTCCATGTCGACGTCGAAGGCGTACTCGGCTCCTGGGAACACCGAGAGCAGGGCCTCGTGGACGGAGACGACCCCGAGGTCGTCGGCGGGTACGGGACCGAGGACGGTTTCGACCGTCGCGCTCCCGTCCGGCTGCCCATCCGTCATTGGTACTTCCTTTCTCCGGCGCCGAGCCGCGGGGCACGGCGCGTCGTGCGGGATCGTCCACCGCGGCGCACGTGCTGACGTCAGGCCGGGCCCAGGGCAGACGGTGGTCGAAGGAGAAGAGGGCGGCGCATGGGGAACGCGTGGTGCTTCGTGCCCATGGGTCGCCTGGTCGGTCCACCGCCGTGTGGATGTGATCCGTAATACATATTGATATAATGTAATACCAAAGTCAAGAAGTCGTCCCCGACTTTTCGAAGTACCACTTACCGGGGACCACCTGGAGTGGGACGGGCCAGAGCATCGGCACGAGCACCGCCTCGGTCGGTGCCCACCCGCGACTCAGTGGTTCGTGACGAACCGGTACTTGAACTCCTCGGCCCGGTGTACCGCCGAACGCCACCCGGCGGGCAGCCCCCCGACCGTGTAGAAGATCGTCTCGATGGCCAGCAGCGGGCTGCCCTCCGGAACTCCCAGGGTCGCCGCGTGCCCGGCGTCGGCGGAGGTCGCCCAGGCTTCGTGCTCGGCCCGGTCCAGCGCGATGCCGAACCTCCCCTCCAACAGTTCGAACGCCGAACCGGACCCGGCCAGTTCTTCGGCCGTCGGATCGAACCCCTCAGGAGTCCGAATGTAGACGTCGGCCTCCACCAGCGGCTCGTCCTCCACCAGGATCAACCGGATGAAGTGCAGCAGCCGTTCGTGCGGCTCCGCGCCCAAACGGTCCCGGATCGGGGCCGGCGGCACCACACGTTCGACGCCGGACACCTTCGACGCCGGATGCAGGCCGCTCTCGAACAGGTACTGGTACAACGCACCCGGCCTGACGTCGGCCGGTCGGTGCACCCGGGCGCCGGGAACCGGGAACGTGCCCTTGCCCTGGCGTCGGTAGACGTACCCCTCGATCGTCAGCTCCTTGAGCGCCTGACGGATGGGGGCCCGACTCACGGCGAACCGGTCGAGCAACTGCGCCTCGGTCATCGGCCTCTGCGGGTCCGCGGTCCCACCGGCGATCTCCGAACGCAGGATGTCCTTGATCTGCCGATACAGAGGAACCCCGGATGAGTGATCGAGTTCGCCGTTCGCCATGGTTGTTCGGGTCCTCCACGTCTTCGGTCGCCGGGTGTGTCCGTGTCCCCAGGAAGTCAAGCACAGACCGCCCACGACGCGAGCCACGTTCGGGTCCGGGCCGCCCGGGGCGGTGGCGGTGCGGTCATGCGGGGGAGGGGGTCTCGCTGCGGGAGCGGTGGAGTTCCAGCAGGAGCCGGGTGGTTCGGGCATCACGTTCGACCCCCGCGTGACCCCGTCCCCGCAGCAGGTCGACGGACTCCTCGACCCGCCCCGAGTAGGCCGGTGCCGCGCCGGTCTCCTCGGCACGGGAATCGAAGCCCAGTTCGAGGGCGCGGAGCGCGCGATCGGGTCGCCCCTCGGCGGTCTGGGCGTCGGCCAGGGTCAACGCCGCGCCCGCGTCGCCCTGCCCGGCACGCCGCTCCAACCCCTGCCACCGGCCCAGGTCGCGCAGGACCACGGCGAGCCTGCTCCCGGCCCGCTCACGCCCGCGGTCGGCCATGGCGGCCGGTTCCACGTCGGTG
>NZ_DYZD01000124.1 GCF_020741345.1 Nocardiopsis listeri | reverse complement strand
GAACACGAACTTCAGGTGCGGCGGGGGTTCCTCGACGAGCTTGAGCAGCGCGTTGAAACCCTCGCGGGTCACCATGTGCGCCTCGTCGATGATGTAGATCTTGTAGCGCGATTTGACCGGCGAGAAGAAGGCTCGTTCGCGCAGGTCACGGGCGTCGTCGACACCACCGTGGGAGGCGGCGTCGATCTCGATCACGTCGATGCTGCCGCCACCGTCGGGGGCGAGCCCCTCGCAGGAGTCACAGGTTCCGCAGGGATCCGGGGTCGGGCCCTGCTCACAGTTGAGAGAGCGCGCGAGGATGCGCGCACTGGTGGTCTTGCCGCAGCCGCGCGGTCCGCTGAAGAGGTAGGCGTGGTTGATGCGTCCGCTCCGCAGCGCCTGGCGCAACGGGTCGGTCACGTGTTCCTGGCCGCGCACCTCACCGAACGTCGCGGGACGGTACTTGCGGTACAGCGCGATGCTCACGGTGTGATCACTCCCCTGGTCCCTGCCACGGTCCCATTCAACCCTCTGGGAGTGACAACTCGCGCCGGGTCGGGGAAACCGGGAGGGGCGGATCCGGGGCGGGTACCCCCGAGAACAAGAAAGGACCCCCCGCGCACCCGCCAGAGCCCACTTATCCTTGCTGCCTTCCGGCCCTGGGGAGGTTCGTAGGATGACGCCGCACGAGGGGTCTGCCCCTGAGTGTATCCGAAGCCGGCACTGCTCCGGCAACCCTCGTCGGCCCGAGTCCCGTCGGGCGGAACCCGTTCGAAGCACTCCCTCGAAGCCTGTACAGTTGCTCTCGGAGGATTCGCCTAGTGGCCTAGGGCGCACGCTTGGAAAGCGTGTTGGGGGCAACCCCTCAAGGGTTCGAATCCCTTATCCTCCGCCACGGCCCCACAGGGGCGGAACGAAGGCCCCGATCGCCCAGCGATCGGGGTCTTCGTCGTTTCCCGGGCCCGAAGGGTCACGGGCGGGGGATGTTGCGGAGGTTGGAGCGGGCCAGGTCGATCATGGCCCCGACCCCGCCCTGGAGAACCGTCCGTCCCGCCGAGAGGGCGAACCCGGTGATCTGGTCGGCGGTGATCCGCGAGGGCACCGACAGCGCGTTCGGGTCGGTGATCACGTCCACCAGCACCGGCCCATCGGCCGACAGGGCCTCGTCCAGCGCCTGGCGCACCTTCCGAGGGTCCTCCACCCGGATCGAGGGCATGCCCACGGCCTTGGCCACCGCGGCGTAGTCCACCGGCGGATGGTCGGTCTGGAACGCCGGCATGCCGTCCACCATCATCTCCAGGCGGACCATGCCGAGCGAGGAGTTGTTGAACACCACCGTCGTGATCGGCAGACCGTGCTGCTGGACGGTGATCAGCTCGCCGAGGAGCATGCTCAGGCCTCCGTCCCCGGACATGGAGACGATCCGACGCCCCGGGGCCGCGTAGGCGGCGCCGATCGCGTGCGGCAGGGCGTTGGCCATGGTCCCGTGGGTGAAGGAACCGATCACCCGCCGCCTGCCGTTCGGAGTGACGTACCGGGCCGCCCACACGTTGTTCATCCCGGTGTCGACGGTGAACACGGCGTCGTCGGGCGCGGCCTCGTCCAGGTGTCGGGCCACGTACTCGGGGTGGATCGGAGTGTGGTCCTCGATGTTCTTCGTGTAGGCGTCCACCACCCGGGTCAGGGCGCGTTCGTGCCGGCGGAGCATCTCGTCGAGGAAACGCACGTCGTTCTTGGCGCGGATCACCGGCCGCAGTGCGCGCAGGGTGGCCGCGACGTCGCCCTGCACCCCCAGTCTCAGGGGGACGCGACGGCCCAGCCGGCGCGGATCGTGGTCCACCTGGACGACGTTCTTCTTGGGCAGGAAGTCGTCGTAGGGGAAGTCGCAGCCCAGCAGGACGGTGAGATCGGCCTCCTGGAGGGCGTCGTAGCAGGCCCCGTAACCGAGCAGTCCGATCATGCCGACGTCGTGGGGGTTGTCGTACTGGATCCACTCCTTGCCGCGCAGGGTGTGCCCGACCGGGGCCTTGAGCTTCTCGGCGAGCGAGATGACCTCCTCGTGCGCGTCGCGGACCCCGGCGCCGCAGAAGAGGGCGACCTTGTCGGCCTCGTTGATCCGCCGGGCGAGCTCGCGCACGTCGTCCTCACCGGGCCACGCGGTGGCGCGTCCGGCGGTGACGGGGGTGTCGTCGGCGGGGCCGTTCGCCTTCTGTCCGGCGATGTCCCCGGGCAGGACGAGGACGGCCACGCCGGGGGTCCCGAGGGCGTGTTGGACGGCCACGCGCGCCAGCCTGGGCATCTGTTCCGGGTGGGAGACGAGTTCGCGGAACTCGGTGACGTCGGCGAAGAGTCGTTCGGGATGGGTCTCCTGGAAGAAGCCGGTACCGATCTGGTGTGAGGGGATGTGCGAGGCGAGGGCCAGCACGGGCGCCCCGCTGCGTTGGGCGTCGTAGAGCCCCTGGATCAGGTGGGTGTTGCCGGGGCCGCAGGATCCCGCGCACACCGCGAGTCGACCGTCGATCTGTGCCTCCGCGGCGGCGGCGAAGGCCGCGGTCTCCTCGTTGCGGACATGAATCCATTCGATGCCGTCGATGTCGCGGATCGCGTCCACCACCGGGTTGAGGCTGTCCCCCACCACCCCGTAGATCCGGGTGACCCCGGCGGCGATCAGGGTACGGACGAGCTGTTCGGCGACGGTGTTCCTGCTCAAGACGGACCTCCCGGGACAGGGTGTGGACGGGCGATAGGCCCCCGGTCCAACGCTAGGAACGCCCTGCCCGGATCACCCGCATCGCCACGCCACGATGTGCGGCCCGCGTCGCCGCCCGGCCCCCACGAGGTGGAGCCGAACCGGCAGGGGTAGTTTTCCGGAGGACCGAAGAAAGGGGACCGAGTATGCGGTGGGACGGGGATCTGCGTTATGTCGCCCTCGGCGACAGCCAGACCGAGGGTGTCGGCGACGGTGACGAGAGCGCCGGCTACCGGGGGTACGCCGATCGATTCGCCGAACACATGGTGGCCGCCGGGGCCCGGGTCGAATACGCCAACCTGGCGGTACGCGGCCGCCTGGCCGGGCAGGTGCACGCCGAACAGCTGGAACCCGCGCTGCGGTTGCGCCCGGACGTCGCGACGGTCTTCGCCGGGGTCAACGACCTGATCCGCCCCGGGTACGACCCCGACGCCGTGATCGGCCACCTGGAGACGATGTTCGCCGAACTGACCGGCGCGGGGGCCAAGGTGGCCACACTGACCTTTCCGGACATCACGAAGATCGCGCCCTTGACCAGGCCGCTGCTGCCACGGGTCCTGGACTTCAACGACCGGGTGCGCGCGGCCGCCGCCCGCCACGACGTCGCGGTGGCCGACTGCTTCCGCCACGCGATCTCCACGGACCGCCGTCTGTGGGCCCCGGACCGGTTGCACTGTTCCTCGGAGGGACATCGGAGGATCGCCGGTGCGGTGGCCCACGCGATGGAACTGCCGGGCGCGGACATCTCCTGGGCCGACCCACTGCCGCCGTTGCCCACGCCCGCCACCGTGACCCGGTTGTACGACGAGGTCACCTGGCTGGGTTCGTTCCTGGGGCCTTGGGTGGCACGTCGGATCCGTGGACGTTCCTCCGGTGACGGTCGTGTGGCCAAGCGCCCCGAACTCATTCCCCTGGTCCCCTGACCGACGCGTTCGAGGCTCCTCTCCTTCTCGGGGGTGGAGCCTCGATCCTTTGTGCAACTTGTTGCATAATGAAGGTGAGGTCGGCCGGACACCGACCGAGAGGCACCGCGCGAGGAGAGACCATGAGCGACTACCCCCACCTTCTGGAACCGTTGGACCTGGGTTTCACCACCCTCAAGAACCGCGTGATCATGGGTTCCATGCACGTCGGGCTGGAGGAGGCCCCCAACGGTTTCGAGAGGATGGCCGCCTTCTACGCCGAACGTGCCCGCGGCGGCGTCGGCCTGATCGTCACCGGCGGCATCGCCCCCAACCCCGAGGGCGCCACCTACACCGGCAGCGCCAAGCTCACCAATGACGAAGAGGTCGCCGAGCACCGCCTCATCACCGAGGCCGTGCACCGCGACGGCGGCCGGATCGCCATGCAGATCCTGCACACCGGTCGCTACGCCTTCAGCGAGGACTCCGTCTCCGCCAGCGCGATCCAGGCCCCGATCAACCCCTTCGTGCCGCACGCCCTCACCGACGAGGAGATCGAGCGCACCATCGAGGACTTCGCCCGCTGCGCCGAGCTCGCCCAGCGGGCCGGGTACGACGGTGTCGAGGTCATGGGCTCCGAGGGCTACCTCATCAACCAGTTCATCGCCCCCGCCACCAACAAGCGCGAGGACCGCTGGGGCGGCTCCTTCGAGAACCGCATCCGCCTGCCCCTGGAGATCCTCCGCAGGGTCCGCGAGCGCGTGGGCACCGACTTCATCGTCATCTACCGCCTGTCCATGCTGGACCTGATCCCCGACGGCTCCACCTTCGACGAGGTCGTCGAACTCGGCCGTCGAGTGGAGACCGCCGGCGCGGACATCATCAACACCGGTATCGGCTGGCACGAGGCCCGTGTCCCCACCATCGCCACCTCCGTGCCGCGCGGCGCCTACACCTGGATCACCGAGCGCCTCAAGAAGGAACTGTCCGTCCCGCTGGTGGCGGTCAACCGCATCAACACCCCCGAGGTCGCCGAGCGCATCATCGCCGACGGTCAGGCCGACATGGTCTCCCTCGCCCGACCGATGCTGGCCGACGCCGACTTCGTCGCCAAGGCCGCCGCGGGCGCCCCCGAGGAGATCAACACCTGCATCGGCTGCAACCAGGCCTGCCTGGACCACACCTTCAGCCTCAAGATCACCTCCTGTCTGGTGAACCCGCGCGCCTGCCACGAGACCGAACTCGTACTCTCCCCCACCAAGACCCGCAAGAACGTCGCGGTGGTCGGCGCCGGCCCCGCCGGTCTCGCCTTCTCCGTCTCCGCGGCGAGCGTCGGGCACGCCGTCACCCTGTTCGACGCGGCCGCCGAGATCGGTGGACAGCTCAACATGGCCCGCCGCGTACCCGGTAAGGAGGAGTTCGACGAGACCCTCCGCTACTACCGAGTGCAGCTCGACAAGCACGGCGTGGACGTACGCCTGAACACCCGGGTCGCCGCCGCCGACCTGGAGGGCTACGACGAGGTCGTCGTCGCCACCGGTGTCTCTCCGCGCACCCCCGAGATCCCGGGCGTGGACCACCCCAGCGTGGTCGGCTACGTGGACGTGCTGCGCGGTGGCGCCGAGGTCGGCGAGAAGGTCGCCATCATCGGCGCCGGCGGCATCGGGTTCGACGTCGCCGAGTTCCTCACCGACACCGGCGAGGAGTCGAGCCAGGACGCAGAGGCCTTCTTCCGCCAGTGGGGCGTGGACCTCGACTACAGGGAACGCGGCGGCCTGCGCGCCCCCGAACGCGTCGCCCCGCCCCGCCGGGTCCACCTGCTCCAGCGCAAGACCAGCAAGGTCGGCAAGGGCCTGGGCAAGACCACCGGGTGGATCCACCGTCTGGAGCTGCGCCATCGCGGCGTGGAGATGGTCGCCGGAGCCGAATACCGCCGCATCGACGACGACGGCCTGCACGTGACCGTGGACGGCGAGGAGCGTGTGCTCGACGTCGACACCGTGGTGCTGTGCTCCGGACAGGACCCGCGCCGTGACCTCGCCGACGAGCTCACCGCCGCCGGCCACACCGTGCACGTGATCGGTGGCGCCGACGTGGCCGCCGAACTCGACGCCAAGCGCGCCATCAAGCAGGGCACCGAACTCGCC
Source organism: Nocardiopsis listeri (assembly GCF_020741345.1). GTDB lineage: Bacteria > Actinomycetota > Actinomycetes > Streptosporangiales > Streptosporangiaceae > Nocardiopsis > Nocardiopsis listeri_A. Next base: position 13,113 of record NZ_DYZD01000124.1, on the reverse strand, counting down.
GCCTCCCTGTGACCCCGTGGCCGCGGACCGGTCGGTCCGCGGCCGCCCCTTCCTAGAATGCGCACATGTCCCTGCCCCACGCGATCCTCACCGCCCTGTTGGAGAAGCCCTCCTCCGGACTGGAGCTGACCCGGCGCTTCGACCGCTCCATCGGGTACTTCTGGTCCGCCTCCCACCAGCAGATCTACCGAGAACTGGGAAAGCTGGAACGGGCCGAGCTGATCCGGGCCCTGCCCACCGACTCCCCCACCCGGGGACAGCGCAAGGAGTACGAGGTGCTGGCCGCGGGCCGCACCGAACTGGAGCGCTGGGTGGGCGATACCGAGGAGCCCCGTTCCCTGCGCGACACCCTGATGCTGCGGGTACGCGCCACCGGGGTCGTGGGCGTGGACTCCGACTTCGTGGCCGAGCTGCGCCGGCACCGTGAACTGCACGGCGAGCGGCTCGCCGAGTACCGCGAGTTCCAACGACGTGACACGGCCCGAGGTCGGGGAACCGAACGCGACCGGGTCCAGGGGCTGGTCCTGCAGGGCGGGGTCGAACTCGAGATGTTCTGGGTGAACTGGCTGGACAAGGCCATCGCCGAACTCGGGGACACCAAGGACCCGAACGGTGGGGCCTCCCCCTCCCGAAGCTCCTGAGCGCAAGAAGAAGCCGCCCCCGGTGATCCCGGGGGCGGCTGGTGGCGGTGGAGGAGGGATTTGAACCCTCGAAGGGTTGCCCCTTACCCGCTTTCGAGGCGGGCGCCATCGGCCACTAGGCGACTCCACCGAGAGGAACTCTACCGGATCCTGCGCCGTGCGAAAAACCGAGTGAGCAGCCCCGAACATCTTTCGGCCACGTTTTCGCTGATCAGATCAGGTGGAATCACTTCAGGACGGTGGTTCTGACGGGGATCTCGAAGCAGGTCCCACATCGAACCGACCGCACCGGCCTTGGCGTCCCGCGCCCCGTAGACCACGCGGTCCACCCGGGAGAGCACCGTGGCACCCGCACACATCACACAGGGCTCCAGGGTCACCACCAGCGTGCAACCGCTCAGACGCCACTCACCGCGCGCCTCGGCGGCCGCGCGCAGCGCCAGCACCTCCGCGTGCCCGGTCGGGTCGCCCGTGGCCTCACGTTCGTTGTGACCGCGCCCCAACACCGCCCCGTCGGGTCCCAACACGACCGCGCCCACGGGCACGTCGTCGGTCTTCAGGGCACGCTCCGCCTCGGCCAGGGCTTCGAGCATCGCCGAGTCGGCCGCGGCGCGGTCGAGCCCGGGCCGGGTCCCCGTCACAGTCGCATCGCGTCGAGGAGTTCGGCGAAGCCCGTGCGTTCGGCCACCACCGCGAGGACGTCACCGGGCAGCACCCCGCCACCGGCGGAGAGGGACCGCAGTTCCTCCCCCGGGACCCCGAGGTCCGAGAGCACACCGTCGTCACCGTCGGGACGCGGATCGGGACGGGATCCCGCGCTCTCCACGGGCATGGGAGCACCCAGGCCACCGGCCTCGGAAAGGATCCCGGCCACCGGATGGTCGTGCACGACCCGACCATCGGAGAGGTAGACGCGCGGTTCGGAACCCGTCACGTCCACACGCACGACGGCGAACCACTCGTCGTCGGCCTCCACCAGGAGCAGGGCCATGTCACTGCCCCACTCGGTCTCGTAGTCGAGCATGAGGTCGGTGATGTCGTCGATGACCTCCACGTCACCGAGATCGACCTCGGTTCCGCGCCATGTCCCGCCGTTGGGGGCGAAGACAGCTGCGAAGGTCGACACGGCTCACTCTCCCGTCTCTCCAGGTCACTTCCGCAGGCGTCCTTACCCCATACCGTCGAGGACACGCTGAAAGGCCTGGGCGAATCCGAGTCGCTCGGAGACGCTGGCGAGCACCTCGTCCGGATACAGGTCCAGGTCACCCGCGAGGGCGCCCAGTTCCATCTCGTCGAGGCCCAGGTCCGCGACCACGGACAGGTCTCCCGCGGGCAGGACCTGGTCGAGGTCGTCGTCGTGGGGAAGGTCGATGTCCAGGTGGTCGAGGACGTCTCTGGCCACCTGCCAGTCCACCGAGGCGGTCACGTCGGACAGGAAAAGGGTGACGTCCTCGCCGTACACCCGGACGATGATGAAGAAGTCGTCGCCGACGGACACCAGTCCGAGGGAACCACTGATGCTCGGTTGCTGGCGCAGTGCGTGGATCAGACCCTTGAGGTCGTGCACCAGCGCGATGGGAAGGAGATCCACATCCCAGTACTCCTCTTCCCTGTATGCGACGGCCGCGAAATCACCCGAGTCGTCGTCACCATGATCGAGCACTGTCATCGTCACCCCAACCCGGACGGTGTATCGGTGCGGACGAGGGGATCCGGCTCGCCCGTGCGAGTGTCATGGTAGCGATCACTCCCACCTCGCAGCCTTCCTTCGTCCGCCATGGACCGGACCCACGTTCTCATGACAGGCGGCTCCGGCGCGCCCCCGCGTCCGATCCCGACACCCTTCTCCTCGGTCGAGGCGCCCCGGGCGAGGGGCGCGGTGCACCGTGGCCCGCCCGAGACGCCCCGGGTCGGGGCATACGCGCGGTTAGACTCGTGCCGGCCCCTCTACCCACACATCGTCCTGTCGTCCCAGCTCACCCGGAGAACGTTTTGGAAACCCTGGTCGTCGACCACCCCTTGGTCTCGCACAAACTGACCACCCTGCGCGACGTGCGGACCGACTCACCGACCTTCCGGCGGCTGACCGACGAGCTGGTGACCCTGCTCGCCTACGAGGCGACGCGGGACGTCCGAGTGACAGAGGTCACCATCGAGACCCCGCTCGTGCGGAGCACCGGATTCCAGTTGTCGCGCCCGACCCCCTTGGTCGTCCCGATCCTGCGCGCGGGACTCGGCATGCTCGACGGCATGACCCGACTGCTGCCCACCGCCGAGGTCGGCTTCCTGGGCATGGCCCGCAACGAGGAGACCCTGCAGCCGGCGACCTACGCCGACCGTCTCCCCCAGGACCTGTCCGGTCGTCAGTGCTACGTGCTCGACCCGATGCTGGCCACCGGTGGCACCCTGGCCGCCGCCCTGAAACTGCTCGTCGAGCGCGGCGCCGATCACATCACCGCGATCTGCCTGCTGGCCGCCCCCGAGGGCCTGACCGCCGTGGAGCAGCACTTGGAGGAGAGCCTTCCGCGGGACCACGGAGCCATCCTGCGCGTGGTGACCGCGGCCGTCGACGAGCGCCTGAACGAGCAGGGATTCATCCTGCCGGGACTCGGCGACGCCGGCGACCGCCTCTACGGCTGTTCCTGAGGCCGGAACGCGGCTTCGTCGCACCCCACGCCCCGAGCGCCCGATCGGATCACCGATCGGGCGCTTTTTCGGCTCTTTCCAGCCGAAGGTGAATGAACGTCCGAAAATCGGGCATTGATCCCTCACGGCCGTGTCCCCGCCCGACGTCACCCCTGGTCGAGCCCGCTTGATCGACCATCCCGGAGACACGGCGCTGCTTTAGCCGAATTCATTTCGAGATTGGAACGTAACAGATTAGGGTGATCATGGTTCCTGACCACCCGTAACGGGGTGGATCCACCAGACCGAAACCGCCCCGCCCCAGGGACCAGGCCACCGATACCCAGAACACCGCCCCACATTCGAGGCGGTCGTCCGGCGACCCCTCGGTGGCTACGCACAGCCCCCGTGCGCACACCCCCCGTGCAGTTCCGCCCGCAGCCCAGAAGGAGTGAGATGCCCGAGAACCCCTCCCCCTCGTCCACCCAGGCCGCCAGCGACCCCCACTTCAGTCCCGTCGTCAGTCGACTTTCCACGGAGTTCTCCCAGGTTCACCACTCCTCCATCGTTTCCCGGTGCGTGGACGCGGCACGCCACGGAGCCCAGGACGTGACAGGGCGGGCCACTCCGGAACTCGTCGAACGAATCGCCCGGCAGCACCTACAGGTTCTGGCCCTGGCCTTCGCCGAACGACGCTGACCACCCGTGTGGGCCGTTTCGGCCCTGCATTACACAGAACTACGGAAGACCGGGAACCGTCGCCGAACCGGCACCGGTGACCCCCTCCCCGGGATCCGGACCTGCGGAGCTCCGCGGAACTTCCACCCCGGAACACGTTCGTCGGCGACCTTCACCCCTTCTGACCTGCTCTTGGACAAAAAGAATTTCGGACCGTCCTTCACAGGGGCAACAACCTCACCGGAACCGGACACAGTCCGCAAGTGGCGAACGGCCGACATACCGCCACGCCGAGGGTGCGCTTAAGGCTTTACGGGCATGATGGACGATGCAACAATCACTGCTGGGTTGGTGGGTCAGGTGGATTCCAAGGGGAGTCAGTCGTGGCGAAGTTGAAGAAATGGGGCGGATACGCGCTCATCGGTTTCGTGTTGTTTTATCTACTCACGCAACCGGAAAGTGCGGCCGGGGTGATCCAGAGCGCCCTGGGCGGCCTGATGGGCGGCGCGGAATCGATGTCCCGCTTCGTCAACGCACTGCTGCCGTAGGCGCGAGGAAGCGGGTGCCATGAAGCTCGTCGCCTCCAGTAACGCGGCACCGGCATCGGTCAACCGCTATCTCCTGCCACACGAGCAGGACGTGGTGACCATTCGACGTCACCCCGCGGTCCTCATCGGACCGGTGGCGATCGTGCTGGCCGCGTTGATCCTCGCGGGGATCCTGAGCCAGACGATCGGTAGCGGCGTCGTACTCGCCGTCATCTGGTGGTTGTGGCTGCTGGTCCTGGTGTGGTTCGTCTGGCGGGTCGCGGAGTGGTCGGTGGACTACTTCGTCATCACGTCGGCCCGACTGCTCCTGACCACGGGGCTGATCACCCGACAGGTGAACATGATGCCGTTGGGCAAGGTCACGGACATGCGGTTCGAACGCACCCTGCTCGGCCGGTTCCTCGGTTACGGGACCTTCGTCATGGAGTCCGCGGGTCAGGACCAGGCGCTCAGCAAGATCGACTTCATTCCCTACCCCGAGCAGCTCTACCTCGAGGTCGTGGGACTGATCTTCAAGGAGTGACCGGCACCCGCGTACGACGCTTCGAAGCACCCGCCCAGGTGGCGGGTGCTTCTTCGTGTCCGGACCCCGGCCGCCCCCTCTGCACGACCCGGGTTACCTAGTTGTTCACCTTCCGTTCACCTTGAGGGCGATTCGAACGCGAAATCCCCACGTGGTCAGGCACGACACCCCCACCGAATTGACTCCTAGGTGAACAAAGGGTTAACATGAGCTATCCCAACAGGAAACGAGGAGGGCTCCATGGCACGCTGGACCGATCCCGCGCCGCGCCCGTCTCGCTCGTTGACCACCCGTCGGCGCAATCGATCCGCTGCCGAGAGCCGCCGCATGGCCGGCCTGGCTCCTCAGCCCACGCAGGTCCCTCGACCGCGAGAGGACGCCGACGCGACAACTTCGGAGCACCCCATCATGCACTGGGTCCTGATCACCGATGAGAGCGGACGCACCCGCCCCGAGGCGCACTGGCTCTGACCGCCGCCCGGACACACACCCCGAAGAGCCACCCGCACGACGCGGGTGGCTCTTCGTACGCGCGGCCGAAGAGGATCGGTTCATCGCTTTGTCGATAAATCGGCAAGACCATAAATCTAGATACGGGCAACCGAATACCTGCCCCCAGAAGAACACCAAGAGTGACTCCGGTCTCACGAGAGCGACCTTGACGCCGATTGAGACGAGACGTATCGTCTCACATATGCTGCTTTAGAACCTTCCTCGCGCCGGACCGCCACGTTCCGAGCACCAAGCGCCCACCGTCCGCACGGTGCGCGCGGCTCCGTCGGCGTCCCCACACCGCGATCAGGAAGGCCGTCACCACCGGCGACCATCGGCTTTCGGCCGGCAGCGTATATGCGCACCAATGACCGAAACCCACCCCTTCCCTGTCGCGGCACGCAACCTCGGCCCACACACGCGACAGGAGGTCCCCATGCTCGGACCACGTCACCGCCGGCTATCCCAGATCGCCCTGAACGAGATCACCAAGAGGTACGGAGACCACACCGTCTTCGACCACGTCAGCCTCACCATCGCACCCGGCGAACGCGTCGGCGTCATCGGTGACAACGGCTCGGGCAAGAGCACGTTGCTGCGGCTGCTCGCCGGTCGGACTCACCCGGACAACGGTGATCTCACCGTCCGGACCCCCGGCGGCATCGGTTATCTGCCCCAGACCCTGGAACCGGTTTCCGGGGTCGCACCCGTCGGCACCGTGGGCGAGGTGATCGACACTGCTCTTCGGGAACTGCGGGAACTGGAGGGACGCATCCGCTCCGCCGAGGCCTCGCTCGGTGCCGCCGGCGAAGAGGAGATGAACGCGTACTCGGAGCTACTCACCGAGTTCGAGGCACGGGGCGGCCACGACGCCGACACCCGCGTGGACACCGGCCTGTACCGGCTCGGCCTGCCCGACCTTGACCGGAACCGCCCACTACGAACCCTTTCCGGCGGGGAACGTTCACGGTTGGCGCTGGCCGCGACCCTGGCAGCCGACCCGGAACTCCTCCTCCTGGACGAACCCACCAACGACCTCGACGATCGCGCGGTCGCGTGGCTGGAGGCGCGCCTTCGACGGCACCGTGGGACCGTCGTCGCGGTCACCCACGACCGGGCCTTCCTCCGCGGGGTGACCGACACCGTCCTGGAGGTGGACGCCGACACCCGGCGGATGCACCGCCACGGCAACGGCTACGACGGCTACCTCGCGGCCCGTGCCGCGGCCAGGTCCCGTTGGATCCGTGAGTACGAGGAGTGGAAACAGGAACTGGACAGGCAACGCAGGCTCGTGGTCAACAACGCCCAACGGCTGGACGCCATCCCCCGCAAGATGGAGAAGGCCGCGTTCGGACACGGGGCCTTCCGGATGCGCGGCGCCGCGCACGGCACCATGGGTCGGATCCGCAACGCGAAGGAGCGAGGGCAACGACTCGTGGAGAACCCGGTGGCTCCACCACCGGTGCCGCTTCGGATGGCCGCCGAGTTCAACACCGACGGCACCGAGGGGAACACGCCCGTCACCACTCTCGACGGTGTTCGTGTGGGAAGTCGCCTGCACGTCCCCTTCCTGCGGATCGGCCGAGGCGAGCGCGTGCTGGTGACCGGACCGAACGGGGCGGGAAAGAGCACACTCCTCAAGGTCCTGGCCGAAGAGCTCGAACCCGACACGGGTCTGGTGTCCGTACCCGGTCGGGTGGGTCTGTTGCGTCAGGACGATCCGCTCCCCCGCCCGGGGCGGACACTCCTGGAGGCGTACGCGGAGGGCAGGCCCTGGGCCGTCGAGGAGTACCGGGACGAACTCGCCTCGCTCGGATTGTTCCGACCCGGCGAACTGGACCGTCCGGCCGATTCGCTCTCGGTGGGGCAGCGCCGTCGGATCGAGGTGGCCCGCCTGGCGTCGGGCGCCCACGACCTGCTGTTGCTGGACGAACCGACCAACCACCTCTCCCCCGGCCTGGTGGAGGAACTGGAGGAGGCACTGTCCCACTACACCGGAGCGCTGGTGGTCGTTACCCACGACCGGCGCATGCGCGAGCGCTTCACCGGCCGACATCTGCGTCTGGAAGCCGGCGAGATCCACGACGACAAGTCGACGAATCGCTTTGTCGACATTTTGGCCAGCACATAAGTCGACTTATGGATTGACCGATACAACGGGGTGCGACCAAAGCGGTCACACCCCGTACTCGTCGACCGCCGTGACTACCCCGGAGCCATGTCGACGAAGCGGCTGTAGTGGCCCTGGAAGGCCACGGTCACGTCGGCGGTGGGCCCGTTACGGTGCTTGGCCACGATGATGTCCGCCTCACCGGCGCGCGGCGACTCCTTGTCGTGCACGTCCTCGCGGTACAGCAGGATGACCATGTCCGCGTCCTGCTCGATCGATCCCGACTCGCGAAGGTCGGACACCTGCGGGCGTTTGTCGGTCCGCTGCTCGGGACCACGGTTGAGCTGCGAGAGCGCCACCACCGGCACCTCAAGCTCCTTGGCGAGGAGCTTGAGTGAACGCGACATCTCGGAGACCTCCTGCTGACGGCTCTCCACTCGACCGGGTGAGCTCATCAGCTGGAGGTAGTCGACGATCACGAGCTTGAGGTCGTGCTGTTGCTTGAGCCGACGACACTTGGCCCGGATCTCCATCATCGACATGTTCGGGGAGTCGTCGATGAACAGCGGTGCACTGGCCACCTCGCCCATGCGTCTGGCCAGCCGGGCCCAGTCATCGTCGGTCATCAGACCCGAACGCATGGTGTGCAGCGGCACCCGCGCCTCGGCGGAGAGCAGACGCATGACGATCTCGTTGCGCCCCATCTCCAGGCTGAAGAAGACGGACGTCATCTCGTGCTTGATGGACGCGGCACGCGCGAAGTCCAAGGCCAGGGTGCTTTTTCCAACGGCCGGACGGGCCGCGATGATGACCATTTGTCCGGGGTGGAGACCGTTGGTGAGGGCGTCGAAGTCGGCGAAGCCGGTGGGGACACCGGTCATGCTGCCGTCGTTGGCGCCGATGGCCTCGATCTCGTCCAGGGCACCCGGCATGATGTCGCCGAGGACGACGTAGTCCTCGCCGGTGCGTTTCTCGGCGACCTTGTAGATCTCCGCCTGGGCGTGGTCGACCAGGTCGTCGACCTCGCCATCGCCGGAGTAACCGATCTGCGCGATTCGGGTTCCCACTTCGACCAGGCGGCGCAGGACCGCGCGATCGGAGACGATCTTGGCGTAATAGCCGGCGTTGGCCGCGGTGGGGATCGCTTCGGTGAGGGTGTGCAGATAGGGGGCGCCGCCGACGCGTGTGGCCTCGCCGCGCTTGGTCAGTTCGGCGTTGACCGAGATGGCGTCGACCGGCTCACCACGGGAGAACAGATCGACGACGCTCTCGTAGATGATCTGGTGCGCGGGCCGGTAGAAGTCCGCGGATCGGATGATCTCGACGACCTGGCTGATGGCGTCCTTGGACAGGAGCATCCCGCCCAGCACACTCTGTTCGGCCTGGATGTCATGCGGTGGGGTGCGCTCGTATCCGCCTTCTTCAGGTGGCTGCTCGGCGACACTCACGGACTACTCCCCCACACCGGACGCGTGCGCCGGCCCGGGTCCGGGCCGACCCTTCCAGCATGCCCCATCCGGGTGACGGGAGGCACCGCCAGGCAGGCCTGTGGACACCCCTTTACCATCACATCCCCAGCACCGTGGGGCATTGTGCACAGAGGTTATGCACATCACCTGTGGATAACTATGCCACCAGTCGCCTATAACCCATTTGAACTGCGAAAACGCACTTCCTGACCAGGACGTGCAAGATGTCTCACGAGGAGGCTTTCCACAGGTTATCCACAGGCTTTCGACAACCTGTGGACAACCTCACCCCACCCGTCGAACGCCTGTCCGGTACTGTGGCTCTGCCATGGCCACACTCCTCTCGGCGGCCCCCTTCCGGCACCGCCACGACCGCGAGATCTTCGCCCTCGCCATCCCCACGTTCTTCGCTCTCATCGCCGAACCGCTCTTCCTGCTCACCGACGCCGCCATCGTCGGTTCACTCGGCACCCAGGCGCTCGGGGGTCTCGGTGTCGCCGGACAGGTACTGCTGACCCTGGCCGCGGTGTGCATCTTCCTCGCCTACGGAACGACCGCCGCCGTCTCCCGCAAGTTCGGCGCGGGAGACATCCCCGGCGGCATGCGCGACGGTGTGGACGGGCTCTGGCTCGCGATCCTGCTGGGCGTCGCCGCGATCGGCATCGGTTGGCCGCTCGGGCCGTGGATGATCGACCTTCTCGGCGCCTCCCCCGAGGTGGCCCCGTACGCGATCACCTACCTGCGCATCAGCCTGCTGAGCACCCCGTTCCTGCTGATCATCATGGCGGGCACCGGGGTACTGCGCGGGCTACAGGACGCCCGCACCCCGCTGGTGGTGGCGGTCGCCTCCTACATCGGCAACGCCGCCCTGTGCGCCACCTTCGTCCTGGTCCTGGACTGGGGCATCGCCGGTTCCGCGTGGTCGACCGTGCTCGCCCAGGGGGCGGGCGCGTTCTGGTACGTGGCCACCATGGTCCGCGCCGCCCGACGCGAGGGTGTGTCCCTGATGCCGAGCGTGGCGGGACTGAAGGCCTCGGCCTCGGCCGGGTTCGCGCTCTTCCTGCGCAGTGTGTCCATGCGTGTGGTGGCGCTGGTGACCACGGCGGTGGCCGCCCGCCTGGGCGACGAGTCGATCGCCGCGCACCAGGTGAGCTACAACATCTGGGCGCTGCTGGTCTTCGCCATGGACGCCATCGCCATCGCGGGACAGTCGATCGTCGGCCGCTACCTGGGGGCGGGGGACGTTCGAGGTACGAAGGACGCCACCCGGCGCATGATCGAATGGGGGGTGCTGTCGGGTCTGGTGTTCATGGTCCTGGTGTTCCTGGTGCTGCCGTGGGCGCATCTGCCGTTCACCGCGGACCCCCGGGTGGCCGGGTTGATCATGGCCTCTCTGGTGGTCGTGGCGCTGATGCAGCCGCTCAGCGGAGTGACGATGGTCCTGGACGGGGTGTTGATGGGCGCCGGGGACCAGCGCTACCTGGCGTGGGCCTCCCTGTGGACGATGCTGGCCTTCCTACCGTTCGCCCTGGTTCTTCCGCACCTGGCCACCTCCCAGACCCGGGGACTGGTCGGCCTGTGGATCGCCTTCGCCGTGTGGATCCTGGCCCGGGCCATCACCCTCGGACTTCGCGCTCGGGGCACCGCCTGGTTGGTCACCGGCGCGACGCGCCCCTGAGGAACCACCGACCCCTGGAAACAGAAGACCGCCGCCGCCCGTGCGGGGCGGTGGCGGGCGACGAGGCGGGCCGGAGTCAGAAGGACGTGTCGAGGTCCCCGATCGTGGGGCCGTGGTAGAAGGTGGCGGTCCGCTCGGCCTCCGGCGCGCCGGGGAAGCTCGGCAGCTGTTCGACGCTGAGTTCCTCGCCGGCGTATCGGCTCAGGTGACTGAGCTGTTCCCGCATGCGGCTCCCCACGTCGTCACGGAGCTTGGGGAGCATCGAGTAGAGCTTGTCACCCGGGCAGTTGGTGGAGTTGTAGTCGCGGTGGCCCACGATCGCGTCCTGCGGATCCAGCCGGTACACCAGACACAGCCAGGTGCAGGTGTCCACCAACGAGGACATCAGCGCCTTCGGCGGGGTCGCCGAGGAATAGGTGCCCTCGTTCTCGATCCCGATGGTGTGCGAGTTGTGGTCTGCGGTGTGCGCGCCCAGGACGTGCTTGCCGTCGCCGATGGCCTGGAGGGTCTTGTCGCGCCCCTCCATGATGTGGCCGCCCCGGCTGATGGTGAGCTGCTGACCGGTGTCGATCCAGCCGTTGCTGTCCATGTGGTAGCTCTGGATCGACCGGGACAGGGCGGCGGCATGACTGGTGGACGTGTCGGACACGTTGCCGGTCGCGGTGTGGTGGACGACGATGTGCGTCGGCCCCTTGCCCAGGGTCTCCACCGATTCCTTCGGCGATCGGGCCTTCCAGTTCGACCTGGTGTACACCTTGGGCATCGCGGAGGCCGAAGCCTGGCCCACGGCGGAAACCCCCAGTGCACCACCGAGGAGTACTCCCCCGGCGGCCAGGACCGTTCCCCGCAGCATCGTCCTGCGGCCCACCGCGAGCGGATGGTCGATCTCGGGTCGTCTCTCAACGGACATCGGTATGCTGTCCTCTCCGTGCGGAGCGTCGCGGGACACGTCGCGACACGGAGAACACGATAAGTTACAAAGAGTAATCAAAGGGAGGTTCTCGCCGCCCGGGCGTGTTCGAGGGACAGCAAGAACCCCGCCCCTCGGAGGAGGAACGGGGTTCGAGGACCGGAGACGGTCGACGACTAGGCGCCGACGATGTCCAGCTTGATCGGGGCGGAGACCTCAGGGTGCAGGCGGACCTGGACCTTGTGGGCACCGACCGACTTGATCGGGTTCTTGATCTCGACGCGGCGCTTGTCCAACTCGGGGCCACCGGCGGCCTTGACGGCCTCGACGATGTCCGCGGGCGTGACCGAACCGAAGAGACGACCCCCCTGGCCGGCGCGCTGCTTCAGGCGCACGGTCAGAGCGCTGACCTGGCCGGCGACCTGCTGGGCCTCGTCCAGGGTGCGGATGTCACGCGCCTTGCGGGCACGCTGGATCAGGTCGATCTGCTTCTGCCCACCACGGGTCCACCGAATGGCGACACCCCGGGGCAGCAGGTAGTTGCGTCCGTAACCGTTCTTCACCTCGACGACATCGCCGGGGGCTCCGAGACCGTTGACCTCGTGGGTCAAAATCAGCTTCACGACAAAAACCTCCCTCGGATATCGCCGCTAGCGAGCGGTGCTGGTGTAGGGCAGCAGGGCCACCTCGCGCGCGTTCTTGATCGCGGTCGCGACGTCGCGCTGGTGCTGGGTGCAGTTGCCGGTCACCCGACGGGCACGGATCTTGCCGCGCTCGGAGATGAACTTACGGAGAAGCGTGGTGTCCTTGTAGTCGATGTAGGACTGCTTCTCGTGGCAGAACAGGCAAACCTTCTTCTTGGGCTTGCGTGCTGGGGGCTTAGCCATCGTGGTGCTCCTTCGCAAGAGCCCCGGGGTCCACCCGGGGATGGGCTGGGACATGGAAAGGGTGACGCGGCGCCGTTTCGGGTGCCGTGTCGGGTGTTACGTGGGGCCGTGGGGCCGGACTAGAACGGGGGCTCGTCGGAGAATCCTCCGCCGCCGCCACCGCCGAAGCCGCCACCACCGCCGCCGTTGGTCGCCCACGGGTCGTCGGCGGGAGGACCGCTGCGGCCGCCCTGCGGGCCACCGAAGCCGCCGCCCTGGTTCCCGTAGCCGCCGCCCTGAGGCTGGCCGCCACCGAAACCGCCGCCACCGCCACCGCCGAAGCCGCCGCCACCCTGGCGCTGCGTCTTCGTCACCTTCGCGGTGGCGCTACGCAGAGCCGGGCCGACCTCTTCGACGTCGATCTCGAAGACGGTGCGCTTCTCGCCCTCGCGGGTCTCGAAGGAGCGCTGCTTCAGACGGCCCTGCACGATCACACGCATGCCGCGCGTCAAGCTCTCGGCCACGTTCTCGGCATAGGTGCGCCACACGGAGCAGGTGAGGAACATGGACTCG
>NZ_DYZD01000123.1 GCF_020741345.1 Nocardiopsis listeri | reverse complement strand
CCCCATCACGTTGACGTCGAAGGTCCGACGCAGCTGCTCGGTGGTCAGGTCGGTGAAATTCTCGACCGGGGTCTGGGTGGCGGCGTGCTCCACCAGGATGTCGATCCCACCGAGCTCCTCGACGGCCCGGTGCACCAGGTGGCCGCAGTGCGACTCGTCGGCCAGGTCACCTCGGACCCCCACGGCCCTACGACCCTCCGCCTGTACCAGGTCGGCGGTGTTCTGGGCCTCGGCGTCCTCGCTGAGGTAACCGAAGACGGAGTCGGCGCCCTCCTTGGCGAAGGCCACCGTCACGGCGCGCCCGATGCCGGAGTCGCCCCCCGTGATCAGGGCACGGCGGTCACGTAGGAGACCGCGACCCTCGTATCCGCGCATCTCGTCACGTGGCCGGGGATCCATGGGTTCGGTCCGGCCCGGGTACGGCTGGCTCTGAGCGGGCGGTTGTTCGTGGTTCATGGTGTCCTCCCCTCCCATGGGCCGCCCTGCCCGACCGGCGGTCCGGCCACACATGGAGTGAGGAGCGCGGTCCCGGGACGGAGGGGTGTTTTTCCGGTCGGCGGTGTTTCCGTCGCGACCGACCCGGTCAGGGCACTGGACGAGGGGGTTCTCATGCGAGTCGGCTACAAGCTCTTCGCCGAGGGATACGGGCCTCGGGAAATCGTCGAACAGGCGGTGCGCGCCGAACGCGCCGGATTCGACTTCGTCGAGATCAGCGATCACTTCCACCCGTGGTTGTTCAGCCACGGACACTCCGGGTTCGTGTGGTCCATGCTGGCCGCGATCGCCGAGCGGACCGAACGGATCGAGATCGTCACCGGTGTGACCTGCCCGTTCATCAGGGTCCATCCGGCGATCGTCGCGCAGGCGGCCGCGACCACCGCGGTGCTCTCCGATGAGCGTTTCACACTGGGGGTCGGAGCGGGGGAGCGTCTCAACGAACACGTGGTGGGCAAGGGGTGGCCCGACGTCACCACCCGCCACGAGATGCTGCGCGAGTCCATCGAGATCATGCGGCTGTTGTGGTCCGGCGGCTACCACTCCTACAAGGGTGAACACCTGGTGCTGGAGGACGCCCGGGTGTTCGACCTGCCCGAACGGTCACCACGGGTGATCGTGGCCGCGTCGGGGGAGAGGTCGGCACGTCTGGCCGCCCGGTACGGGGACGGACTCTTCGCGACCGAACCCGGAGTGGCGCTCACCGAGACCTACCGAGGTCAGGGCGGCGACGGCCCCTGCTTCGGGGAGGTCCCCTTGGCATGGGCCGCCGACGACGGCACCGCGCTGGAATCGGCCCGTGAGCTGTTCCGCTTCGGGCTCACCGGTTGGAAGGTCCAGTCCGAGCTGCCCAATCCGGTGAACTTCGAGGCGGCGACCGCCCTGATCAGCAGGGAGGCCATGGCGGACGTGTTCGGGTACGGCCCGGATCCGCAACGTCACCTGGAGGTGGTCCGTTCCTTCGTGTCGGCCGGGTTCGACCACTTGGCCCTCATCAACGCGGGGCCCGACCCCGAAGGCTTCTTCGGATTCTTCGAGAACGAACTGGCCGGGCCGATCCGGGACATGACGCGGGCGCCCGTCGGCGTCTGAGCAAAGAGCTCCGCCTGCGCGGGCCCGGCCGCGTGATCACAGCCCGCGCCACCAGCGCAGCAGGCGACCGAGCAGGTCCTCCGGGGGTTCCTCCTCCTCCACCGGGGCCGCCACCTGTTCCATCCGGCGGGTCTGGACGGCAGGCGGTTCACTCGGTCGTCCGGGGGTGAAGGAGACCGGCAGCCGACGCAGCCCGCGCAGGAACGGGGAGTTCACCACGCACAGCTCCTCCGGTGGCACGGCCAGTCGCAGACCACCGAGCCGTTCCTGCAGCACGTTCACCCCGGTGGAGGCCACCAACCGTCCCAGCGAGCGGGCGGGGCAACTGTGCGGTCCGGCCCCGAACACCAGATGGGCGCGGCGCCCGCTGGCCAACCCGGTGTCGGGGTCGGGGTGGCCGACCCGCACGTTCGGGTCGCGGTGCGCGGCGTCGATGCCGATGAAGAGGGCGTCACCGGAGCGAATGCGCGCGCTGCCGATCCGCATGTCCTGCAGGGCGATCCGCCCGGCCAGGACCTGGAAGGGCGTGTCCGTCCACATGACGTGGTCCAGGAGATCGTGGGTGGACAGACGCGCGTCGGTGTGGGCCTCATGGATGCGCTCGTCGGTGAGCAGCGTGCGCATGGTGTTGCCGATGAGGTGGGTGGTGGGCATGTGGCCGGCGCTGATGATGAGGGCGGCCGTGTAGGCGACCTCGCTCGGGCTGAGCCCCGACCGGTGCTCGAGCATCCGGGTGACGAGGTCGGGACCCGGATGCTCGGTCTTGCGGGCGACCAGCCCGGCGAAGTACTGCTGCATGCGCTCGACCGCCTCCTCGGCGCGGGCCGCGTCCTCACCGAACACGGTCGTGGTCAGGTCCCCGAGCATGTGTCCGTAACCGTCGGCCAGACCGAAGAGCCGGTTGATGACCAGGACCGGCAGGATGGCGGCGAACTCCTCGATCAGGTCGGCCTCGCCGCGGATGACGAAGGAGTCGACCAGCTCGTCCGCGATGCCGCGCACGGTCCCGGCCATGGAGGACATGTCGATCCCGCCGACGCCGTCCATGATCGGAGCGCGCAGGCGGTGGTGCTCCTCACCGTCGGCGAAGAGCGCGCTGGGCAGCCAGGACATCATGGGCAGGGTACGGGCGAGGTCGACCCGGCCCTCGATCACCTCCCGCCAGCGACGGGTGTCCCGGGAGAACAGGTGCGGTTGCTGGAGCACGGTGAGGTTCTCGTGGTAGTCGAGCAGGATCCAGGCCTTGGCCCCCGGTTCCAGCTCCACCGGCGCGATGGGTCCGTGCCGTTCGCGGAGCCTGCGCCACAGGTCGTCGCGTCCACCGGGCGGAGTCGTTCCGTACAAAGGTGTGGCTTCGGCCGAATGTCCTTGGGCGAGGGCGGATATCCCGCGTTCTCCATCGGGTCGGGTCGTGGTCATCAGGGTGTACGGGCGACCGGGAATGAGGGTTCACGGTCCCCCTTCCCTCCCTTCGAGAAGTCGTGACACTGCCGTGGTGATGGGGAGGGGAGAGATACGGGAAAACGGGGGACCGGTGGTCGGGGATGGGCCACCGCGGTCGTCGCATTCTAGGTTCGGCTTCGGCGTCCTCACAACAGCGTCGTATTCCTTTGTGGCTTTCGGTGACAGAAAGGGCAATAGGTATTCGCCTCGGCGTTTCCAGTGATTTCGTCCCGCTCGTCCCTTCTTTCGAGGAGGGGCGGGGGACGCTCCGGGAGACGGCCATCGGGGGCGGACCGAAGTTGTCCCGAACCCCCTGGAATGTCACTGGTGCTCACTAATGTTTCCTGTGTGAGCGATCGATGGAGTACCGACGAAGTCTGGGCGTTGGCACCGGACGCCTCATCCCACAAGGCCGCTCTCAAGGTGGCCAAGGTCGGGTCCTGGCCCGCGAGCGGCGTGATCGCCGCCGAGGGCGGAGCGACCTCAGCGGTCTGGGGTGAGTGCAAGGGCAGCGGGTCCAAGCCGTACCTGGCCGCTGCGCACCTGGACGGGGACAAGGGCCCTGCCTACAAGTGCAGTTGTCCCAGCCGAAAGATCCCCTGCAAGCACGTCCTCGCGCTGCTGGCCCTGTGGAGCCAGGGCTCGGTGGAACCGGCCGAGGAACGGCCCGAGTGGGTCGCCAAGTGGCTCTCCGGGCGGCAGGCCCGGGCCGCGCGCGCCACCGGCGGCTCCGTCTCCGCGCCCGTCGATCCGCAAAAGGCCGCCGCCACCCTCAAGGCCAGGGAGGACGCGGTCGCCGTAGGTCTGGAAGAGCTACGGGTCTGGTTGCACGACCAGGTCGACGCCGGTCTGGCCGAGGTGCCGCGCCTGGGCTACGACCACTGGGACCGTATGGCCAAACGCCTGGTGGACGCCAAGGCCTCCGGAGCGGCGTCCTTGGTCGCCCAACTGCCACAACGGGGCGGTGGCGACCACTGGCCGGATCGACTCCTGGAACGTCTGGGCATGCTCCACCTGCTGGTCGACGGCTACCTCGCCAGGGAACAGGTGGACGAACGCACCCGCGCGGTGCTGCGCGCGCGGGTGGGCATCAGCACCCGTTCCGAGGAGGTCCTCACCTCCGGTGAGCGGGTCCGCGACACCTGGCGGGTCTTGGGCCACAACGACGGACTCACCCCCGACGGCATGCGCAGCCGTCGCACCTGGCTGCACGGGGCCGGCAGCGGACGTGTGGCCCTGGTCCTGAGCTACGCGCGAACGGGCCGAACCCCGGAGTCGCCCTTCCGCTCCGGTACCGAGGTCGAGGGCGAACTCGCCTTCCACCCGGACGGACGACGGGCGGTACGGACCGACCGGATGACCGAACGGGCCTGCACCCCACCGGCGGGCGGCGGCATCGACCAGGCCCTGGACTCGCACGCGGCCGCCCTGGCCGACGACCCGTGGCTGGAGGAATGGCCCGTGGTACTGGACCAAGCCGTTGCGGCCCGTGCGGGCAACGGCTGGTACATGGCCGACCGGAACGGTGCCGCGCTCCCGTTGGAGACCGGAACCCTCTGGGAGTTCCTCGCCGCGAGCGGGGGACGGCCCACCACCGTGGCCGCCGAATGGTCGCCCAAGGCCGGACTGGCCCCCATGACGTTGTGGGACGACGAAGGAAGGGCCATCGCCCTGTGAACCAGGAACCCTCGACCCCCGACCACGAGGCCAACGCCTCCGACGGCCATGCGAACACCGGTACGGACTGGGGACGGCTGGTCTCCACCGCTCTGGTCGGAACGGCACGACGCACCGTGCCCGCCTCGTCCGGACCGCCCGAACGTTCCGAGAACGCCGCCGCGCTGCTCGACCTCGCCGTGGTCGAGACGGTCCGCGCCAGGGCGGGGTACACCGCGCACACCGCCACTCCCGTCGACCCGGACCCGTCCGATCCCCTCCCCGAGATCGGCGCGGCCGCGGCCCACCGCCTCGAAGTCATCCTCGCCGACCGTCCCGAGCTTCTGGCCGAGTGGCTCGACCTGCTCGTCCACTCCGGTCGGTGCGTGCCCCCTTCCCGGATCCCCGTCCTGCTCGATCGCGCGGCCCGCGACCGCGGTCTGCGGCCCGCCGTGGCCGCCGCCGTGGGAACGCGCGGTGTCTGGCTGGCCGGCTTCAACAAACCTTGGTCCTTCATCACCGCGGAACCGATGCCCGAAGACACCTTCGACCGAGCCGACTGGGATCGGGGCACCCCGGAGCGACGCCGCCGTGCGCTGTCCGCCCTCCGCGCCCAGGACCCCGCCGCAGGCCGTGACCTGCTCCTGCGAACCTGGCCGAACGAGAGCCGTGGCGAGGTGCGGCGCGACCTCCTGGAGGCCCTCGAGCCCACACTGGAGCCCGAGGACGAACCCCTGCTCGACCAGGCCCTGGACGACGGCAACGCCGGTGTTCGAGGACGTGCGTTGTCCCTGCTGATGGGGCTCACCGATGGCGCGCACGCCCATCGGCTGCGCGGATATCTGCGCAGCCGGCTGCGCGTGGTCCCGGACGCCCCGAACCCCGTACACCTGGAGAACGTCGACCCCGACGACCCGGAACTCCTGCGGGACCTCGCCCTGGTGGCCGCCGAGGCGAAGTCGCGCGTCAAGGACCCACGACCCCACGACGAGCACCGAGAGCGCCACCAGGTCCTCATCACGCACACGCCGCTGGACGTGTGGACCGAACTCCTCGACACCACCCCGGACGGGGTCCTCACCCGGGTCGCCAAGGACGACCTTCTGCGGGAGGCGATCATCGACGCGGTGGGCCTGCGAGGGGACGCCACCTGGGCACGAGCGGTGCTCGACCACCCGACCGTCGGATCGGCCCGAATGGTCGGTGGGTCGGTCCATGATCTACAACGACAGCGGCTCCGACAGCTGCTCGCTCCGCTGCCGGTGGACGAACGGTGCGAACGGATCCGCGCGGTCATCGGTCGGGCCAAGGGCAGGAACACCCTGTGCCAGGTCCTGACGGCCCTCGCCACCCCGTGGACCCGGGAACTGGCGGCGGACGTCGTCGACGTCCTGAGCCGATCGACCGATCGCCGCAGCCCCACGGACACACACGCCCAGCGGCGACTCCGTGTGATCGCCGCCGAGTACATGCCACCCCAACACCTGGACCTGCTTCCGGAGACCTCGCCCAACGAGGAGGAGGCGCACGACCACCTCCGCCTCCGCGACACCCTCCGATTCCGCCTCGACATGCACAAGGAGCTTTCGTGACCACCACCGCACTCAGCACCGATTCCGCGAGCGCGCTGCGCCCCCACGCCGAGCAGACCTACGCCTCGGAGCTCGAGGCTCTGGCCAAGGTCGACGACCGTCAGCGCCCCCCGGGCTGGCGACTGTCCCCGTGGGCCGTCACGCGGTACCTGTTGGGCACCACCCTCGACGACGGCACCGAGATCACCCCGAAGTACATCGGCTCCCGTCGGGTCGTCGAGATCGCGGTGGCGACCCTGGCCACCGACCGTGCCCTGCTCCTCATCGGTGTGCCCGGTACCGCCAAGACCTGGTTGTCCGAGCACCTGGCCGCCGCGATCGCCGGTGACTCCACCCTGCTCGTCCAGGGCACCGCCGGCACCTCGGAGGAGGCCGTCCGATACGGGTGGAACTACGCCCGTCTGCTCGCCGAGGGGCCCTCCGAGGCGGCGCTCGTGCCCAGCCCCATCATGAACGCGATGGCCCGCGGGTCGATCGGCCGCATCGAGGAACTCACCCGCATGCCCTCCGACGTGCAGGACGGCCTCATCACCGTTCTTTCGGAGAAGGCCCTGCCCGTGGCCGAGCTCGGCATCGAGGTCCAGGCCCAGCGCGGTTTCAACATCATCGCCACCGCCAACGACCGCGACCGGGGCGTCAACGACCTGTCCAGCGCGCTGCGCCGCCGGTTCAACACCGTGGTGCTGCCCGTCCCGGACAGCGCAGAGGACGAGGTCCGCATCGTCACCCAGCGGGTGGAGCAGCTCGGCCGCGCGCTCGAACTGCCGGATGTGCCCGCCGGCCTCACCGAGATCCAGCGCGTGGTGACGGTCTTCCGGGAACTGCGTTCGGGTGTCACCGAGGACAACACCACCAAGGTCAAGTCGCCCAGCGGCACCCTCAGCACCGCCGAGGCGATCTCGGTGATCACCAGCGGCATCGCCCTGGCCGCGCACTTCGGCGACGGGGAGCTGCGGCCCTCCGACGTGGCCGCCGGTATCCAGGGGGCCGTCGTGCAGGACCGTGTCGCCGACGGGGTCGTGTGGCGCGAGTACCTGGAGACCGTCGCCCGCGAGCGCGAGGGCTGGAACGACTTCTACCAGGCCTGCCGCGAGGTGGGCGCCTGATGGGACGACCCCGAGTGGACACCTCCAAGGTGAGTGTCCTGGGTGTCCGCCACCACGGCCCGGGTTCGGCCCGGGCCGTGCGGGCCGCCCTGGACGAGCTCAAGCCCGACCTGGTGCTGATCGAAGGGCCGCCCGAGGCCGACTCCATCACCTCCCTGGTCGGTGGGCTCGAACCACCCGTGGCGCTGTTGGTGCATTTGGCCGACACCCCCAAGGCCGGTTCGGTCCGATCGCGCGAGGGCTGGGGGTTCTGGCCGTTCGCGAGCTTCTCCCCGGAGTGGGCCGCCCTGCGCCATGCCCACGACAACGACGTGCCGGTGCGGTTCTGCGACCTGCCCGCGGCCCACACCATCGCCGAACGCATCGCCCGCGCCGAGGCGGGCGAAGAACAGCGGGAGAAGACCGCGGGCGAGGAATCCGCCCCGTCCCCGGAACAGGCGGAGAACCCCGAACCGGCCGAGGCTCCGGAACGGGCGGAGGAACCACGGGTGCGACTGGACCCGTTGGGGGTACTCGCCGAGGCCGCCGGCTACGACGACGCCGAACGCTGGTGGGACGACGTCGTGGAGCAGCGCGCCGAGGGCGAGCCCTCGCCCTTTCCCGCGATCGCCGACGCCATGGCCGCCGTGCGTGCCGAGTCCGGGCCCGAGACGGGGCGGAACGCGCGCCGGGAGGCGTATATGCGCCAGACCCTGCGCGGTGCCCTCGAACAGGGGTACGAGCGGATCGCGGTGGTCTGTGGAGCCTGGCACGCACCGGCCCTGCGCGATCTGGGCGACTACCCGATCAAGGGCGACACCGCCCTGCTCAAGGGGCTGCCCAAGGTGAAGACCACCGCCACCTGGGTGCCCTGGACCCATGGGCGGCTCGCCACAGCCAGTGGCTACGGAGCCGGGGTGACCTCCCCGGGCTGGTACCACCACCTGTTCACCGCCACGGACCGTCCGGTGCACCGGTGGCTCACCGCGGCCGCCCGACTCCTGCGGGAGGAAGGGCAGCAGGTGTCCTCCTCGCACGTGATCGAGGGGGTCCGGCTGGCCGAGAGCCTGGCCGTCCTGCGCGGACGACCGCTCGCCGGACTCGACGAGGTCGCCGAGGCGACCACCGCCGTCCTCTGCGAAGGTGAGCAGACGCGCGCCGCCCTGGTGCACGGGCGGATGGCGATCGGTGAACGGCTCGGTTCCGTGCCACCGGAGACCCCCATGGTGCCGTTGCAGCGTGACCTCATCGCCGCGCAGAAACGGCTCCGCCTCAAGGCCGAGGCGTTCGACCGCGACCTCGATCTGGACCTGCGCAAGGAGGGCCTGCGCGAACGCAGTGTGCTGCTGCACCGGCTCAGGCTCTTGGGCGTCGAATGGGGTGTGCCGCGCACGCCCGACGGTGGTCAACGCGGCACGTTCCGGGAGAGCTGGCGACTGCGCTGGGAACCCGAGATGGACGTGGCGCTGATCGAGGCGGCCCCGTACGGGACCACCGTGGCGTCCGCGGCCACCGCCCGCGTGGTGGAGATCGCGGCCGACGCCGAACTGCCCACCCTCACCGCTCTGACCGAACAGTGTCTGTTCGCCGAACTGGGCGAGGCCCTGCCGGAGGTGCTGGCCCTGCTCACCGACAAGGCCGCCACCGACAGCGACATCACCCACCTGATGTCCGCACTGCCGCCGCTGGCCCGTTCCACCCGGTACGGCGACGTGCGCGGAACCGACAGCGGCCATCTGCGCACGGTCGCCCAGCAGATCCTGGCCCGGGTCCGGGCCGGGTTGGTCCCGGCCGTGCGCGGGCTCGACGACGACGCCGCGGCCCGTTTCGTCAAGGCCCTGGACCGCACCCACAACGCCGCCACCCTGCTCGACGACGACTTGACGGCCTGGCTGGACACCCTCGCCGACCTCGCAGTTCGGGACAACGTGCCCGGCCGGATCGCCGGTCGGGTGAACCGGATCCTGTCCGACACCGGGCGGGTCGACGCCTCCGAGCTTCGCCGCAGGCTCGGCCTGGTGATGTCCCCGGGTACCGAACCCGCCCACGCGGTCGCCTGGTTGGAGGGATTCCTCCAGGGCAGCGGGCTGATCCTGGTCCACGACGAAGAACTGCTCGGCATGATCGACACCTGGCTGCTGGCCCTGCCCGAGGAGCGTTTCACCGCGATCCTGCCCCTTCTCCGTCGCACCTTCGGTGCCTTCGACGCCGCCGAACGTCAGGAGATCGGTTCGGCGGTGACCAGGATCGACGGCGGTGGGGTCACCGACAGCCGTGAACGGCGGCCGATCGACGTGAATCGGGCGGCGCCCGCCGTGGCCGCGGTACTGGGACTACTCGAAAGGAGCGGTGCGTGAACGCCAAGACCGAGGCCCAGACCACCGAACGGGCCCGCCGCTGGCGGCTGGTGCTGGGGCAGGAGTCCGACTGCGCGACCCTGTCCGGCGACGATCAGGCGATGGACTCCGCCCTGGCCGCCCTGTACAACCGCTCCGGCCGTTCCTCCGGCGTTGGTGCAGGCGGATCCGGTGGTCGTGGCGCCGACCTCAGCGGTTCCGCGCCACGAGTGGCCCGCTGGCTGGGCGACATCCGCGAGTACTTCCCCTCCTCCGTCGTCCGGGTGATGCAGGCCGACGCCATGGAACGGCTCGGGCTGCAGCAGATGCTGTTGGAGCCGGAGATGATGGAGACGGTGGAACCCGACGTGCACCTGGTCGGGACGCTGCTCTCCCTCAACAGGGTGATGCCCGCGGAGGCGCGTGAGACCGCCCGCGAGATCGTGCGCAAGGTCGTCGAGGACCTGGAGAAACGGGTCGCGCAGAAGACCCGCTCCGAGATCAAGGGCGCGATCGACCGTTCCACCAAGACCCACCGTCCCCGGCGCGTGGCCGACATCGACTGGAACGCCACCATCCGCCGTAACCTCGCGCACTACCTGCCCGAGCACAACACGGTGATCCCGCAGACCCTCATCGGCCACGGGCGTCGTGGCCAGGGCGTGCAGAAGGACGTCGTGCTGGCCGTCGACCAGAGCGGTTCGATGGCGTCCTCCGTCGTCTACGCCGGCGTCTTCGGTGCCGTGCTGGCGTCCATGAGCACCCTGAAGACGTCTCTGGTCGTGTTCGACACCACCGTCGTGGACCTCACCGAACAGCTCACCGACCCCGTCGAGGTCCTGTTCGGAACCCAGCTCGGCGGCGGCACCAACATCAACAAGGCCATCGCCTACAGCCAGGGGCTGATCGACCGCCCCACCGACTCGATCTTCGTGCTCATCAGCGACCTCTACGAAGGGGGCGTCCGCGCGGAGATGCTCAAGCGGGTCGCGGCGATGAAGGCCGCCGGCGTCCAGGTCGTGGTGCTGCTGGCCCTGTCCGACGAGGGCGCGCCGTTCTACGACCGCCACAACGCCGCCGCCCTGGCCGAACTGGGTGTCCCGGCCTTCGCCTGCACCCCGGACGTGTTCCCAGAGCTGATGGCCGCCGCCATCCAGGACCGGCCCCTGGACGCCTGGGTCGACGAACACCTCGACCGATAGGGAGGAGCGGAGGCCGCGCTCGGCGGCCTCCACCGCGTGCCCTGAGCCGATCCGGACCTGAGAGCGGGATCGCGCCGCCCGGGGGATGGCGGCGCGACCCGACTCGTTCCCGGGTCAGAGTGGTCGGTTCGGCGGTGCCGTGGTGACCGCCACCAGAGTTCTAGCACGTCGAAGACCCCCCGACCGGGAGAACGTGAAGATGGGCGGGGAGCCTCCTCAACCGGCGGACCCCCGATCCGTGGACTCCGGTTCGGGGCAGGCGGAGTTCAGATCGGGCACGGGGGTCAGACTCGCCGAGAAGCGGGGCACCTTGGTGAGGCCGTGCTCGCGGTCCCACAAGAGGTCGACGTCGTTCGCTCCGTCGAAGTACAGCACAGGTCGGTCCGTGGTCGGCGGCGGTCCGATCCGTTGGATCGGATCATCACCCGGTTCCACGCACACGACGGACGGGGTGATCCCCACGTGGCCACGTGGTGCGCCACCCTCCGAGCGGTAGTGCGCGACGTGGTCGGAACCGACCTGGGAGCCCTGCTCCAAAGGCCCCTTCATGGTGGTGAGGAGTACGTACAAGGTGGCGAGTCCGTACAGACAGACCGAGAGGACCACCATCAGCCGTGGAAAGAACGATGCTCCCGGGGTACCGATGTGGAAGTAGCGGAGGAGACCGAAAGCCCCCAGCGAGACGAGGAGGACGACCAGCACCGGCAGAAAGCCGGCCAAGGCGAAGAGCCGGCCCGGACCACTGGTCACCACGTCCCCGGGAGAGATCCCGAACGCCTCCAGGTAGGCGTCCTGGTTGGCGGTGCTCAGGGCGATGGTGAGGGGCGGGACCAGGGCGGTCAGCCCCAAGGGGAGCCAGGTGTTGATCCGACCTTCCGGGATGTGGCGGAACATCTGCCACACCCCGAACCCACAGGGCAGGGCGAGCAGTGAGGCGATGACGACCGGGAACAGGTTCCCCTCCGGTCGCCACGTGGAGACGTACAGTCCGAAGAGCACCACTCCTCCCACGGCCAAGATCATGAGCGTCACGATCGGGAGGAAACGCCGGTCGTCCAGTGGGTCCCTCACCGCCGAACCCCTTCCGTCCCCCGCGGGGGACGTGGCGCCGGGCGGGTCCGGTGGGCCTACAACCATGAGTCCATCGGGTGGTCCGGCCTCGGGGTTGCGGTTCACGAAGTCGTCCAGCATCGACCTCGCCTCGGCGAGCGAGGACGCCTGGATGGTCCCCCGGGAACGCCACGACCTCAGGACACGGACGGGGGCCGCCGCCCATTCCCACCGGGGCATCCGGTCCCGGGGGAGCACCAGGTACCGGCGTGACGAAGACGGAGTGTGCAGTGGTCGGGCCGCGAAGGTCACCAGGACCTTCGTCCCGGACTTGGACAGCGCGTGTTGGAACTCCGCCAGGGCCGCCCGCGTGGCGCCCAGTGCCACACCGGAGACCGCGACACGCACGTCGTACCGGCCCTCGCCCAGGTGTTGTGTCTGCCAGGGGCGCCCACCCACCGTCGCGAGGAAGGCCGACTCGTCCCGAGGTTCGACCTCCACCCCGATACGCACCACGTGGTCGTAGTGCGCGGGAAGTTCGCCCGTCAACGACTCGGGGGCGGGGGATTCGGGTGACACGGAAGTTCCCGGCTCGTGCCGGGATCGCCGTAGCCGCCGGAGGAAACACATACGAACCTCGTCTGCTGGGGGTCGTGGGGAAGCCTACGACGACCGTGTGCCGGCCCTTTCCGTGCCTCCGCCGTGCCGGCTTCGGACCCCCACCGGAAAATCCCTTGGCGAGACGGCCTCGAAAGCGGTTGACTCGTGTCCATGCCGCTCACGGAAGAGCAGACCGCCCTCTGGCGGCGGCCAGACCCTTGTGGTTTCCGATCGCCGCATCAGCGTCCTCGCCGGTGCGGTCCCTCGGCCTGCCCGGCGTCCTACTCACCACGCCGGACGTCACTCGTGAAATCTCCTTCGGGTGGCGGCACTCTCGTGCTCGTCGCGGTGGTGTCGGTCGCCGTGGTCGCCCTGACCCGGAAACCGCGGGAGCGCGAACCGGCCCGACGATGACGGTCCGGGGCCCGGAACCCCGGGCCCCGGCGTGCTCTTTCGGTGAAGGAGGCCACGGAATCAGCGGACACACCTTCCTCGCGGAGACCGAACGGGCATCATGGGTTGCCGGAGGACCGTGATGACACCGAACCGCTGGCCGGCCCATACATTCCTGGACAGGGTGGAGCCCGACACCGCCGCACGTCTACTCGGACTCGTCCCGCCCCGCCGTGTGTCGACGGGCGAGGTACTGATCGGACAGGGCCAGAACAGTGAACAGATCCTGCTGCTGTGCCCGATGGAGCCCGGAGAGTTCGCGTGTGTGAAGGTCACCTCTGTGCTGCGCAACGGCACCGAGGTGATGCTCGGGATCCGGGTCCATGGCGACATCGTCGGGGAGATGGGCATGTTCCGTGGGAGCGGGGCGAGCGCCACGGTGGTCGCATGTACGCCGATGGCCGTCCGCGCCTACACCCATAGGACCTTCCGTGACTTCCTCTCACGGCACCGGGACGCGTGGGAGGCGGTCGGAGCCGTCATGGGGGATCGGCTCGCCACCTCTGACAGGTACCGTGCCGAGTTCGTCGGCTACGAGGTGGACGTCCGACTCGCTCGGGTCCTGGTGGAACTGGCGGGGCGACACGGCCGTACCGTCCCCGAAGGGGTGGACCTGGGGGTGCGTCTGACACAGACGGACCTGGGCAAACTCATCGGTGCGCGCACGGACGCCGTTGGCAACGCCCTGCGTCGGTTCTACAGGGAAGGGGTTCTGTTGCCAGGGTATCGTCGTGTCATCATCGTGGAGATGGACAAACTGCGCGCGGTGTATGAGAGCGCTTGATCCTGGTCAACCGAGTATTATGCCTGACAATCCATTCGCCACGATCAGCGAGAGCAGGAATGCCAGCCACGGGATACAGCGCTGGATGTGCCAGTTCTTGGCGCTGACGATTCCGGAGAGTACTTCCGCCATTCGCCACACCTCGTCGGAGGTCAGTGGGTTTTTCGGTCGAGGTGTCAGGAAACCTCCTATCATCCTTCCTTCGTCCCAGAATCGCATTCTGGGGCGCAGTGCCCTGAACAGGTGATACCCGGAGGCGAGAAAGGCGAACGAGCAGGCCAGGAGCGGTATCAGGGTGGGTAGGAAGTCCGGTGTGGCGGGGGGTTTTCCGTTCACCAGAGCCATCGCGAAGCCGACCTGAGCCACGCACAGGAAGCCGATCTTCGTGTCGGCCTGAGCGACGTTGTTCTGGTAAAACGTCACCACGGCCAGGGCTGATTCGATACCGTCTTCCCCGCGGGTTTCCACGTTTCCTCCTTCTCTGGAAAGTAATTACCTGCGTATTGCACCTCTCCCCGCTCTGGCTGATCCCGGACTGCTCCGTGTTCCGCCCTGTGCGGCTCCTCACGCGGAAGCGTATGCGAATCTCTGACTGATCAGGGATTCGGGCATGCGTCGCGGTCCACACTGTCAGCATCCCAATTCCATGTCGGAAGTAGTGAGGAAATGCCCCAGACCCCCGAGTTCGGACGGCGTGTCATCGTCACCTGCGATGCCAAGGGATACGGCGGCTCCGACGAGCTGACCCAACATCAGTTCCAGGAGGCCATTCCCGCTCTCCTGGGCATCGCCGCCGTGAACAGCGGTCTCGACCGCAAGGAGTGGCACATCGCCCCTGGAGGCGACGGTGAGATGGCGGTTCTCCCGGCCACCGCGCAAGAGACCCATCTTCTGGACCGGTACGTGCCCGAGGTCGAGTACGCCCTACGCCGCCACAATCACAATCGGACGGAGGCCGGGCGCCTACGGCTTCGCATGGTCGTTCATCACGGTTCCGCCGTCCACTCCGCGTCCGGTTACTCCGGAAACGGTATCGTCACCGCCGCCCGGGTCGTGGACAGCGACGCCCTGCGTGCCGTTCTTGAGGGCTCCGGTGCCGACCTCGTCGTGGCGGTCACCGCTCCGGTCCATCAGGACGTGGTGTCCCAAGGACACACGCGCCTGCGCCCCGAGGACTTCGTGCTCACCACCGTTCGCAACAAGGAGTACGAGGAACCGGTGTGGGTGCACGTTCCCGGTCAGCGCCCGGTCTCCGGACAGGTCCACGCCGACGACCGCGGTGACGGCGCCACGCGTACTACGGCCCCGGTCCCCGCCGCACCGGAACGTTCTGCTCCCGGACGGGGACATCGTGAGTCCTCCGCGGTCACCAATGTCGTACACGGCGACGTCGACGCTTCGAACGCCACCTTCGGTGTGCGCTACTAGGAGGCGTGAGTGAGCCACCACCCCGACGACGCACAGGGACAGGACGTCGACGCGTCCACGGAATCCAAGAGAGACCACGGTCCGGAGAAGCCGGCCGAAGACTCACCACACCAACCGGATCCACCGTCTCCGGGGCCGTACGAGGTACCGTCCTTCGACGCGCACACGGAAACCGCGTCCGACCGCTCTGAAGAGAGGCTGGAGCGCAGCCGGGTCACCAATGTCTTCTACGGCATGGTCAACGCCCAGAACGGTGTCTTCGGCACCGCCGACACGGAGGAACGAACTCCGAACGGAGGGCGGACCTCGGTCACCGGGCCCCTCAGAGGCCACGAGGTCCAGGCCGTCACAGACACATTCGCCGCCCCTGAGCGATTCGGTGAGGCTTTCGAGCTCCTGGAGGAGCAGCAGGTCCTCGTCCTCGCCGGTGGGCCCGGATCCGGTAAGCGAACAGGCGCCATCCGTCTGCTGTCACTGGTCGAGTGCGACAAGATCACCGTGCTCTCGCCCAGCCAGACGTTGGATTCGCTGTCCGGGCACGAGCTCAGGCCCGGCAGGGGTTACATCGTCTTGGACTGGTTCGGAGCGGATCGCCGATCCTCCCCGGCCGAGCGCCAGTACTTGTGGTCGATCCTCATCCGGCACGTTCAGGACTCGAGAGCACATCTGATCCTGACCTGTGACCCGGGTTCGTTCCTCGGCTCCGCCGCGCCCGTCTTCACCTGGACGCGTCCTTCCGTCGGCGAGGTGGTCCGCCGACACCTGGATCAGGAGTGTGAGCGGTTGGGGACGGGGTCCCCCGACGATTTCGCCGAGGCCGTGGAAACGGTGGTGAATCTGCTGCCCGGGGACGGCCCGGTCGCCGATCTGGTCGCCGTCGCTCAGGGGATGGCGAAGGGTGATCCTCCGGGTGAGGCAGTCGAGAGGGTTCTTCGCTCCTCTTCCCACGACCGTGTCGAGGAGTGGTTCGAGTCCGATCCCGATTCGCTCGAGATCGCCGAGGCCACGGCGCTGAGCCTGCTCCCCGACATCCGGGAACGGGACTACGAAATCCTTGCCCATCGCCTGAACGCTCGCCTGAAGAGGGCCTTTTCCCACGAGGAGGACGAGCCGGAGAAGGACGGAGTCGCACGCCCCGATCGGCTCCCCATGCATCGGAGGCGTCGTAGTAACGCGGAACATCACCTCTTCCGTGTCGAATACCGGGATGACGGTTGGATGGTCCGCCGGTTTCCGTGCTTCACGGAGGCCGGGGACGGCCCCGAGGTTCTGCGGCAGGTGTGGGAACGCTACGACGTGACCTTCTGGGACGCCGTCCAGGACTGGATCGGGTCCGCGATCGGTCACCGCGTCAGGCGAGTGCACCTCGCAAAGGGTTTGGCGGCCCTGGCGGTTTTCGCCTTCGACGAGGTGCACGACCTTTACCTGGACCGGTGGTCACGGCAGTCGGACGTTCCTGGACGTGAGGCCTGTGTGTTCGCGCTGTGGTTCATGTGCATGGAGTCGGCCCACGGACTCACGCCCACGGTCCTGCGCACCGTCGACCGCTGGCTGTTTCAGGGGAGCGAGCACCAGAGGGAGACCGCGATCCAGGTGTGGAGCGGCGAACTGGGCGTCAGTTACCCGATCGAGGCGGCCAATCGGTTGTTGGGGTTGGTCCTGGACCCCGAGGAGAGTCAGCGGGTCGAAGCCGCCTTCGCGGTGGGAGCGCTCTTCGGCAGTCTCCTCGACCGGGGGGCCGGCGGCCGGTCCCTGGTGCGTTTCGTCGGCGATGAGATGGCCCACGCGCATCGTTTCAGCCCTCGTCGCAAGGAGCGGGAACCTCTGCTGCTCGCAGCGTTCTCCCTGCTCACGGTTCCGACGAGCGAATCTCTCGCGCCGGACACGGCCGAATCCGATGACACGCCGCAGGACCTGCCGGGGGACGCGGACCCCGGCA
The DNA here is from genome assembly GCF_020741345.1 of Nocardiopsis listeri. GTDB lineage: Bacteria > Actinomycetota > Actinomycetes > Streptosporangiales > Streptosporangiaceae > Nocardiopsis > Nocardiopsis listeri_A. The sequence continues at coordinate 9,574 of NZ_DYZD01000123.1, read as the reverse complement.
GGAACGAGCAACGAGGGTCGAAGCGAACGGATGACCACGGCGCCGGCCACGGAGATCCCCCGAACCCCGAGGCCATGGGGGCGCGAAACGACGAGGAGACCGACGCGGAACCGGCGGTGGCCCGCCACATCATGCTCGCTCCCGATCAGATCTCCGAGGTGGCCGCCCTGTGGGCGGAGACCATTCGTGACCGTCGGACACGCCGTCCTGCGATCGACTCGTTGCTGGCTGCGCTTCGCGCGCTCCAGCGCAACGGAAACGATGCCCAGAGGAACGCCCGCAACCTGCTCGTCGAGCTGTCCCGACGGATCCCGGAGGAGGAGTATCCCGGTTTCCTGGCCAGTGTCGCCAGCATCGCGCGACGGCGAGAGGACACGGACTCCTTCACCGACGCCGTCCTCGATGTCCTCAGTGGGATCTTCGGCGCGGATGGAGCCTCCGCCGGTACGCAAGACGCTTTTGTTTCCCCCTTGACCGAGAAGGTGACAACCACATGAAGTCGCCCGGATACCCCGTCGTGGAACAACGGGTCCTCAAGCGACCAGGCCGCCAAGGATTTCTAGGGCTGGGTGGTCGTCGCCGGGATCCGGCGGAAGTGCCCCAGGCCGCCGCCCACCAGACCCTCGTCTATCGCAGCGGTGGCGCCTTCCACGTCGACAACGGAGGTATACCCCTCGACGACAACCGTGTGGTCGAAGCCGACCACGTGAGTCTCATCGACGTCAGCCACGACGTCACCGTCGTCGTCACTCTGACGATCCCGTCCATGGAGGACGATGACTTCGAGGTCCGAACGACCTTCTCCTGCACGGTTCTGGACGCGGTCACGGTGGTCACCCAGGGCAGGGGGGACGCACACCGTTTCCTGAGCGGATACATGCGGCGCTATGACAAGTTGCCGCAGGTCGCACAGCACCTGAGGTTGGAGGACATCAACGAGGTCCGTGAGCTGGTGTGGAGCCACGTCAAGGCCTTCATCGACTTGTCCCCGCCCGAGGTACGGGGGATGCGGATCGAGTACGTCGGAACCGAGGTGCTCACACCGCACAGTCTGCGCCAGGTGCGCGGGACCTGGCGTACCACCCGTCACGAACAGGAGGTGGAGGTCGCACGTACCGACCACGACCACCTCATGAAGGAGAAGGTCACCGAGCACACGCACAGGATCATGGCCGGCCTCAGCGAGGCCGTCCAAAAGGACACCATCAACGCGGTGATGTTGGCACTGGCTGAAGGAAGTATCGATTCCACCGAGGTCGCCCACCGCATCACCGTCGAACGAGAACGTGCTCTCGCCCACGAAGCGGAGAAGGAGACCGCTGAGAGGGAGGAGAGGATGCTTCGGGAGGAACGGGAGCGCGCCGACGCACTGCGCCGTGAGGAACAGCGCAGGGACGATGCGCTGCGTCGCGAGTCATGGGATCGCGAGGACGATCGGGAGAAACTTCGGATCCGTGCCGGGCTGGCCCAAGCCGCGTTCAAGGAGCAGTACGTCGACGGTTCCATGACCACGGCCGAGGCGGTGGGGTTCGTCCACCCCGATCTCCTGCCCTTCCATGAGGCGCCGGCGGACGGCAGGGGGAGGAAGCTCGGAGCACAGCGAGCCGTCGACGGTGAACTGGAGGCGGGCTCCGGTGCCGAGGCGACCGACGGGGACGAGACGGAGCCTCCCGCGAGCACCGGGTCGGAGGCCGGGAGGGCGGCACCCGCGGATCGGGGTAATCGCCGTTACGCCCAGGGACTGAGCGAGGACGACCATGACGGCTAGTACGCTCACTCGCCTCACGGAACGGGATCGGGGCCCGACGCGGAACGGTGGTGACCGACACGAGCCTGCGGAGCGCACCTTTCGAGAACGCTTCGGTCTCCTGTTGCGCCGCCTGACCGGAGTGGACGAGGAGCTCCTTTCCCTCATCCCGGAGGAACGCCCTCGCTACACCCTTCAAGGTCTGGTGGTACTGGCGACATCCTCCATGGCCGGAATCGCGGTTTTCGTCGCCCTCCAGAGGTTCACTCCCACGCCGTGGCCGTTCCTGATCCTGGCGTCCCTGTTCTGGGCGGGGCTCATCCTGGTCTTCGACTGCTGGATGCTCTCGACCATGCACGGAGTGAAGAAGGGCGGCCGCCTTCGAGGTTTCACCGGCCGGATCCTGCTCGCCCTGCTGGTGAGCCTGGTCGTCGCCGAACCACTGCTGCTCTACGTTTTCCGTCCCTCCATCGAACAACAGGTCAAGGTCGATCGGGAACAGGAGTCGGCCTGGTTCCGGTCCGCGTTGGAGCGCTGCAATCCCGTTTCCGGGGAACAGAGTACGGACCCCGACTGTACGGAGGAGTTCCTGCTGACCGTCGGAGGCAGCACGCTCACCGCGGATCAGACGGCGCTGACCGCGACCACCGACGAGCGCGGCCGGGTGCAGGAGCGTGTGGACACGCTCCAGGAACAGCTGGAGGAGAAACAGGAACTCGCTCGGATGGAGTGCAACGGCTCCTCCGGTGACGGGCTCACCGGTCGGTCCGGTGAGGGCGTCAACTGTCAACGGTTGCGTTCTGAGGCCGACGAGTTCGCGGAGAACAGCCGGCTCGACGACCATCAGGCGGACCTGCTGGAACTGAACGCCGAGGTGGAGACCCTCACGTCGGCGGCGGGGAGTTCCACCGCCGACTTCGCCACCGGGCGAGCCGAACTGATCGAGGAGAAGGTGGCGGATCGGGCCGCCCAAGAGGGGGAGCACGGGGTCATCGAGGAGATGGAGGCCCTGGGGACCCTGTCCAAGGGCAGCATCTACGTGATGCTCGGTGTCGTCCTCCTGCGGATGCTGCTGGCCGCGGTGGACCTGTTCCCGGTTCTCACGAAGCTGTTCGGAGGCCATAGCAAATACGACGAGTTGTACACCGAACAGATCGATCTCCATCGGGAGCGCCACGACCAGGCCATTCGTGTGCGGCGTAAGGAACTTCAGGTGGAGACGGAGCGGGACATCGGGAGGCTGGAGGTCCGTCAGCAGGCCGACCGCAACGAGAGCGAACAGCGCATACGAGCCGACAAGGTCAGGCAACGGGCCGACTTCGAGGGTGAGATCGCCCTTCAAGCCCAGAAATATCGTCAGCGGAACTAGGTGACCGGGGACCGAGGGGCCCGGGAGAGACGTGGGGCGGTGGGCCTGGACGGAGGCTCACCGCCCCACACCCCTCTCGCGACGAAGGTCACGAATCTTCTCGGTTTCCGTGCTGATTCGCGCGATCGGGTGGTCTCCTGGGCATGATGAAGGGGGAGCGAGGGGGAGGACGCATGACCGATTGGCCGATGGGCACCTTCATGTCCAGGATCGGGGTCTTCGCCGCCGAACGGCTCCTGTCACTGGCGCCGGCCCGCCACCTGCCGGCCAACCAGGTCCTCATCTCCCAAGGTGACGAGGACGAGCAGATCATGCTCCTCGGACCGCCCTCGGAAGGACGGAACGGGGACGCGGCCTGCGTGAAGGTCACCTCGGTCATGCGTAACGGTACGGAGGCGATGCTCGGCATCCGGGTGCGCGGAGACCTCGTCGGCGAACTCAGCATGTTCCGCGGCACCCCTCCGATCGCCACGGTCACCTCGTGTTCCCCGCTGTCGGTCCGGACCTTCCCCCACCCGGTGTTCGAGGCCTTCCTGGAGGAACATCCCGAGGCCTGGCGCGCGCTGATCACGATGATGGCCGAACGGTTGGAGTGGGCCGACCGCCACCGTGCCGAGTTCGTCGGTTACGAAGTGGAGGCGCGCCTGGCCCGGGTGCTCATCGAACTGGCCGACCGCCATGGAACCCCGACCCCGAACGGGGTCGACCTGGGGGTCCGCCTCTCCCACACCGACCTCGGCAAGCTCATCGGCGCGCGCACCGACGCGGTCGGCAACGCCATCCGCCGCTTCCGGTCCGAGGGACTGCTGGTGTCCGGCTACCGCAACGTCGTCATCGTGGACATGGACCGGTTGAACGGGATCTACGAGAACGCGTGAGGGATTGCCGACTGATCGGTGGTCCGGTGGTCCCGAAAAAGACAGAATGGCGTTCGGGCATCAGGCCCCGACCCTCGCTCCACCCGGCGCCCAGTCCTCCGGCGCCCCCTCCCAGGTGGAGAAGAGCGGTCCCGGCCGCCGGAGTGGTGAGGACGGAACCATTCCGGCGGTCACCTCTCCCACCTCCTGGATCGACGCGGCACCCGGGCTTAGCCTGGGGTCCCGGCCGCACCGATCAGGGAGTGTCCTGTGACAGCGACGCAGCAACGTCCACTCACCCTGGACGCCATCGAGACCGACGCCGAAAGCCTCGGTTTCAGCATCTCCTGTGAAGAAGCGGTCGGACAGCTCCTGCGGGCCCTGGCGGCCTCCAAACCCGGTGGTCGCCTCCTCGAACTCGGCACCGGGACGGGCGCGGGTACCGCGTGGCTGCTCGCCGGAATGGACGAACACGCCCGGTTGGACACCCTCGACAACGATCCCGAGCGCTTGGGCGTGGCCCGCCGACACCACACCCTGGACCCTCGTGTGACCATCTTCGAGGCCGACGGCGGTGAGTGGCTGGGAGACCGCGCCACCGACGACGGCCCCGGGTACGACATGGTCTTCGCCAACACTCGCCCGGGGAAGTTCACCCACCTGGACGAGGCCCTGTCCCTGGTGGACCCGGGTGGTTTCTACGTGGTGGACGACCTGGCCCGGCAGCCACGGCAGACCTCCCTGCCCGAGGACCACTGCCTGGCGGTGGAAGCCCTCATCAAGGACCTGGAGACCCGGGCGGGGTGGGAACGGCTACCGTTGCTCGGCTGGTCCTGTGGGGTCCTCGTCATGGTCCGACACCGACCCGATCCCCCGGGCCCGTCCCTGAATCGCCCTTGACAGGGGTTCGCTCCCACCCTCCCTCGGGTAATAGTGGCCACCGTACGGGCGGTGACCATGGGGGGAGCGAAATGGCTCAGGGTCGTTGGGATCGACTGAAGCGCGGGATCGACCGGGCCTACCGCAGACGGGGTTTCGAGCGTGAGACCGCCGTCCTCATCCTCAAGTGCGCGATCGCGGCGACCCTCGCCTACGTGGTGGGCCGACTGCTGGGAGGATCCACCCAGATCGGTTTCGCCCCCTTCACCGCGCTCCTGGTCGTCCGACCCAGCGTGTACGGGTCGGTGCTCCAGTCCGGTCGCTACGTGGCGGCGGTGTTCGCCGGCGCCCTGATGGCCGGGGGCAGCGGACTCACCCTCGGCCCCACCGTATGGGTGTTCGCGCTGGTCGTCCTGGTGGCCCTCATCATCGGGCAGGCGAGGTTCTTCGGTGAACAGGGAACGCAGGTCTCCGTGGTGGCGGCCTTCGCCCTGGCCGGTGGCACCGCCACCAAGGTCCCGGACCTGGGGTCCCTCCTGCTGATGGTGTGCGTGGGCGCCGGCTGTGCCCTGTTGACCAACCTCGTCCTGGCTCCGGCGGTCCGCTTCCGTGACGCAGAGAACGCCGTCCTGGACTTCTCCGACAGTCTGCGTTCCCTGACCGGTGAGATCGCCGAGGGGCTGCGACGGGGCAAGGACGGTCTGGACATGGACCACTGGGGTCAGGCGGCGGACGGGCTCGACGGGACGGTCGACAACGCCCTGGAGTCGATCCACCGCCAGGAGGACCGGTTGCGGTTCAACCCACGGCGGTTCCTGGTGCGTGAGAGGACATCGACGGAACAGTTGGACATCTATCGAGACTGGATCCAGGCCATGAGCCGATCCTCACAGCACGTGCAGTCCCTGATCCGCACGCTCCGCACCACCACACGTTCGGGCTCCCGGTTCACCGCGCCCGACGACGCCTTCCTGAGGGAGCTCGCCCCGTTGTTGGAACGGGCCTCGGAGATCTTCCGTGCCGTACACGAGAAGGAGGAACCCGCGCGCAGTGTCGTCTCCGACGACCTGTCGGAGATGGTCGACGACGTCCTGAGCAGGTTGGACGGGATGCGTGAACGTGGACGTCGGGAGTGGGACGACGAGCGTTGGCCGGTGTACAGCGCGCTGCTCACCGACGTCGAGCGTCTTCTGGAGGAGATCGCCCAGGGATACGAGAACATCGAGCGGTCCGACGATCGGTGAGCGTACCCGCGCACTCAGTGGGCAGGGTTGCGACATGGATCGCATATCCACGCCCATCGGATCCCGAAGAACGACGACCAACACCATCGCCCTCCTGAGCACCGTCCTGCTCGTCACCTCCTGTTCCAACGGGGATGCCCGGAACATGAGCGACCAGGAGGGCGAGGCGACGGGCTCGAACGGGGCCGGAGCCCGCGACCTCGGTGAACCCCGGGACCTGGCCACGGACCTGGACGTTCCCTGGGGTATCGACTTCCTCCCCGACGGTTCGGCGCTCGTGGCCCAGCGGGACTCCGCGGTCGTGGCCCACCTGACCCCGGACGGCGACGTGAGCGAGGCCGGAACCATCGACGGGGTGGCGCACGGCGGCGAGGGCGGGCTCCTGGGGCTCGCGATCGATCCGGAGTTCCCCGACGAGCCCTACGCCTACGTGTACTACACGACCTCCTCGGACAACCGCGTGGCCCGGGCCCCCTACGACGAGGAGTCCGGGAATCTGGGCGAGGCCGAGGTGATCCTGGACGGCATCCCCGCCGCGGACACCCACAACGGCGGCCGGATCGCCTTCGGTCCCGACGGCCACCTGTACGTGGCCACCGGTGACGCCCAGGAGACCGACAACGCCCAGGACACGGACTCGCTCGGCGGCAAGATCCTGCGGATGACGACCGCCGGTGAGCCGGCCCCGGGCAACCCCTTCGACAACCACGTCCACAGCTACGGTCACCGCAACGTGCAGGGTCTGGCCTGGGACGACGAGGAGAACCTGTACGCCACCGAGTTCGGCCAGGACGCCCTGGACGAGGTCAACCTGATCGAGCCGGGCGACAACTACGGTTGGCCGATCGTCGAGGGGCCCGGCGGGGGAGACGAGTTCACGGACCCCCTGCTCACCTGGGAACCGGCCGAGGCCTCACCGAGCGGCGCGGCCATCGCGGGCGACTCCCTGTGGGTGGCCTCCCTGCGCGGCGCGCGACTCTGGGAGATCCCACTGACGGGTGGGGGCGAGATCGGTGAACCGGAGGCCCACCTCGTCGACGAGTTCGGCCGACTGCGCACCGTACTGGCCCACCCCGACGGCGACGCGTTGTGGTTGACCAGCAGCAACCTGGACGCCTGGGGTTCGCCCTCCGACGGTGACGACCGTGTCATGAACGTCCCCCTGGAGTGACCGGAGGCCTTCCTCCAAGGGCACGTCATGACCAGGATCCGACCAGGTCAGCCGATCAGTCCTCGCGGGATGACCTCCTCGGTGAGGACACGGCGGATCTCCTCTTCCTCACCGAGGTGCCCGGGGTGTTCGGCTTTCTCCCGCAGCCGACCGCGCACGGCCGCGACCACCTCGTCGCTGAGCAGTGTCCGCGCCACCGGACCCGCGTCGGCGGCCTCGCGCCAACGGCGCAGCGCGTCCAACCGACCGTGCTCCACCGCGTAGCGGGTCATGTGGAACAGACCGTCGACGTTGCGGTCGTAGGCGTCCTGGTCCAGTAGGTCGATGTCGACGACCGGGATCGGCCGGTGTCCGTCACCGTCGGGGCGCAGGTGGTAGACGCGCCACACCCGCCCGTTGGTCAGGTAGATCCACTCGGCGCCCTCGTCGGCGGCCAACCGTCGTGACACGCGGATGTTGCGCAGGTCCAGGTCCTGGCCGATCCGCCGCACCTCGACCGGGGCGAAGAGCGAACCCTCCAGCATGATCGCGTAGTCGATGGAGTCACCACCGGTGCGGTACTCGGTGGTCATGTCCCGGTACTTGCTGAAGTTCAGTCCGACGTCGAAGAAGTCGGCGACCAACAGCCTGGTGTCACCGTCGTTGGCGTCGCGTTCGGCGAGCTCGGTGAGAGGCCCGGTGAACCGGTCGACGGCGGCGGCCACGCGCCCTCGGACCGCGGTTTCCCAACCGTGTGAGGTGGTGAACTCGGCGGTCCTGCTCATGACCTGGGTCTCGTCAGCGTCCATGCCGTCCGTTTCCGTGTCTGGGGCGAGCCCGTCACACGGCGTTCTCCGGAGGGGCGGGGGCACGTGGACGGGGGAGAATCCGCCACAGATGGTACCGCCCGGCGGGCCGGCGACCGAAGGTCGAGGCCCTGCCGGGCAGGGGATTTCAGGCCTCGTCGCCGGCGAGGTGTCGGACGAAGGAGCGGTAGTCGCGCAGGGCCAACCGCAGGGCCTCGGTGTCGACGCCCTCGGCTTCGTCCCAGGCGGCGCGCAGTGCCGTGCGACGTTCCTCCAGGGCCGCGACCACGGCTTCGGCGACCTCGGCCGCCAGAGCGTCCGCCTCGACCACGGAGGAGCGCGGATCGTCCACGAAGCCGATCTGCACCTCCTTCCAACGGTCCTGGATTCCGGAGCTCGCCAACCCTCGGGGGCGGAGTCGCCAGGGTTTCCCGTCCCGGTTCGAGGGCCGGCCCGGGGACGGGGGCCTCTCCGGCGTGGAACGCGGTGTGGACGTGGTTTCGGTGCCGGGTGAAGGACGCTTCTGTGCCGCCGGGACACGCTTACGCCGTGTCGCGCCGCTCTTGGGCTCGCGTTTGGGCAGGGGCTCCGGGTCCTTCACCTGGGCCTCGACCTCGGTGGTCGAGGGGTCGACGTGCTCCGGTGCGGGGATCCACGGGCCCTCGTCGGCGGAAGTGGAGTCCTTCGGGGTGTCGGCCGGTTCCTTCGGTTTCTCCATCGCTGGTGCCTCCTGACCCGGGCGTGGAATCCTCGTGTGGTGTGCGCGCAGGGTCCAACGGGCTCCGCGCCCGGACCCTTCAAAGAGATCCGAACCGCTCACCGGCCCTCCTCCGTGGCGTTCTCGACGGGCGACTCGCCCGCGGGCGCGGGTTCTTCACGTGGTGGGAGCCTGCCGAGCAGTGAGTCGGTGAGACCGCGGTAGGCCACGAGCGCTTCGCGCAGACTCTCGGTCTGTTCCCGGTCGGCCTCGGCGAGGTGGCCGGCCGCGTGGGCGTGGCGGAAGTCGGCGACGGCGGTCGGGTGGTCCACGGACAGGGCCTTGGCCAGGCGTTCGAACCCGTCGTCGTCGGTGGTGACGGTCGGGACGTCGGGGTAGCCCATGTCCCGCATGATGGTCTCGACCAGGCCGCGGGCGTCGTGCACGGCGCGGACCGGGTCGTCCACGAACCCCTGCTGTACGGAGGCCCATGTGTCGGCGTGGGCCCTGCGTTCCTCGTCGGTGGGTTCGCGGAGATCGACGCCCTCACGGCGGTCGAGCCGTTCGGCGAGGTCCTGTTCGGCGACGGCGGTGTCACCGTGGACCTCGACGGTGTGGTCGTACTCGGTGCCGAAGCGCTGTTTGAGCCGGGCGGTGCGCCGGGCCGGAAGGATCGAGGACCGCGCGGCGAACGCGATTCCTCCGGCGAGGACGACCGCGACCACGACAACTATCGCGATGATGACAATGGTTTGGGTCTCCACGGGGGGTACCTCCTGTGCGGCTCCTGCCCTTGAGCGCGACCACGAAACTCCGCCCGAACGG